>NZ_JBFAOC010000050.1:0-20413 GCF_040675055.1 Micromonospora sp. NPDC049662 | reverse complement strand
GAAAAGCCCAACCCCGATTCCGTTTGGCATCTCGTGTGGTGCGTCCTCAAGCCCCTGGATGGGGACCCAAACCTCTTGATCAACACAACGAGGGTGGGTGTCAGCCCTTGATGTACGGCTTGCCGTCGGCGGCGGGCGCCCGGACCCGACCGACCAGGCCGGCGACCGCCAGGATGGTCGCCAGATAGGGCAGCATGGCCAGGAACTGGCTGGGGATCGAGCTGTTGATCGCGCTCAGGTAGGTGGCGAGCTGGTCGGCGAAGCCGAAGAAGAGCGCGGCGAGCAGCGCCCCGGTCGGGTTCCACCGGCCGAAGATGAGCGCGGCCAACGCGATGAAGCCCTTGCCGCCGATCATGTTCTTGGTGAACGAGTAGAGCGCCAGCGTGTACGACGCGCCGCCGATACCGGCGACCACACCGGCCAGCAGCACGTTGCGGTAGCGCACCCGCAGCACCCTGACCCCGAGCGTGTCGGCGGCGATCGGGTGCTCGCCGACCGACCGGGTACGCAGGCCCCACCGGGTGCGGAACAGCCCGATGTGGATCACCAGCACCAGGAGCAGGCCGACGTAGAGGAAGATGTTGCCGCGGAACAGCGCCGGCCCGAGCACCGGGATGTCCTTGAGCAGGGGGATCTCCCAGTTGCTGAAGCGCGGCGCGCTGTTGTACTTCTCCGCGTCGGTCTGCATCAGCCGCTCGTAGAGGAAGCCGGTGACGCCGACCGCGAGCAGGTTCAGCACGATGCCCATGACGACCTGGTCCACCAGGTAGCGGATGGCGAAGACGGCCAGCAGCAGCGAGATGAACGCGCCACCGATGGCGGCGGCGACCAGGCCCACCCAGACGTTGCCGGAGAGGCTGCCGAACAGGGCGCCGCTGAACGCGCCCATCAGCAACTGCCCCTCGATGGCCACGTTGACCACGCCGGACCGCTCGCAGAGCACACCGGCGAGCGCGCCGAAGATCAGCGGCAGGGCCAGGATGAACGTGCCCCGGATGATGTTGACCAGCGGCATGAAGTTCTGCCCGGTCGGCGCGGCGGAGACCTGCCAGCAGAGGAAGGAGAGCACGAAGGCGACCAGCCCGACGCCGAGCACCGGCAGGAACCAGCGCTTCGGCACCCCGGCGAGCAGGGCCGCGCCGGCGGCGATCGTGATGATCCCGAACAGGATCGCGCCGATCGTGCCGTTGATCTCCAAGGCGGCGCCGGCCGCGTCGTCGCTGAGCGTGAACCGGGCCTGCTGGTCGGTGGCGAGCGCACCGAACAGCACCGCCGCCAGCAGGCCGAGCGCCGTCAGCGTGAGGCCGACCTTGCGGGTCCGGGTCCAGAAACCCTCGTCGACGCCGACCGCGACGTCGGGGACAGCCATGGTGGACATGCGTTACCAGCCCTTCGCCAGGCTCGTCTGCAACCGGGCGGCCCGTGCGGCCCGGAGCTGGAAGATCGCCTTCACCAGGGCGGGTGCGGCGATGAAGATGACGATCAGCGCCTGAAGCACGGTCACCAGCTCCAGCGAGATGCCGGAGTACGACTGCATCCGGTTACCGCCGGCCTGGAGCGCACCGAACAGCAGCGCGGCGAGCAGCACTCCCCACGGCTTCACCCGGCCGAGCAGCGCCACCAGGATGCCGTCGAAGCCGATCTGCGCCACCACCAGCGGCGTCAACGCGCTGGCCGTCGAGCCGAGCACCATGTTCGAGCCGCCGAGACCGGCCAGGATCCCGGAGAAAACCATGATCAGGATGTACGTCCGGGTGACGCTGATGCCGGCCGTCCGCGCGGCGTCCGGGTTGGCGCCGACCGCCCGCAACTCGAAGCCGAGGGTGGACCGGTTGAGCAGCCAGGCGACCGCCCAGGTGGCCAGCACGGCGAGCAGGATGCCGGCGTGCACCCGCAGGTTGTCACCGAGCAGACGGGGCAGCTGCGCGGAGGTGTCCACCGCCTTGCTGATCGCGTCGGTCCGGGTCGGATCCTGCACGCCGTTCTGCACGATGAGCCAGGTCAGGAAGTACGTGGCGACGTAGTTGAGCATGATCGTGTTGATCACCTCGTGGGCGCCCGCGCGGGCCTTGAGGATGCCCGGGATGAAGCCCCAGATCGCCCCGCCCAGCGCGCCGGCGAGCACCGCCACCAGCAGGTGCAGGCCGGGCGGCAGCGGCAGCAGGAAGCCGGCCAGTGCGGCCAGGATGACGCCGACGGTCGCCTGACCCTGCGCGCCGATGTTGAACAGGCCGCCACGGAAGGCCAGCGCCACCGCCAGGCCGGTGAAGACCAGCGGCGCGGCGTACGTCAGCGTCTCGGAGATCGGCGCGAGCACCGCCTGCCAGCCGTTGCTGCCGTTCACCCAGCCGGAGAACGCCTCGGGGTCGAAGATCGAGCCCTTGAACAGGTTGGCGTACGCCTCGCTCACCAGCGTCCAGCTCGAACTGAACGCGTCCGAGGGGCGGGCGGTGATGTAGGTGTAGGTGTGCAGCACGTCCGGGTCGGAGACGACCATCAACACCGCGCCGACGACGATCGCCAGCACCAGCGACAACAGGGTCACCGTGAAGGTGTTGGCCGCCCAGAGGTTGTCCAGGAAGAGCCGGCCCAGGGACGGCTTCGGCTCCGGCGTCTTCTCCGTCGTGGTCGTGCCGGCCCGCTCGGTGTTGCCGAGGGCGTTCTGCGCCGCCTGCGCCTCGCTCGCCGGCTCCTTGTCCGGAGAGCCCGACTGCGGATTGGGGTTGGTCATGCCTCGTCCTCGCTCGCGGGGCCGTCGGCGCGCGCCGGACCCCCGTCGGCCGCGCCACCAGCGGTAGCCGTGCCGGGCTGGGCTGCGGTGCCGGCGGTGGTCGCGTCGGGCTCGGCCGGCGTGCCCGCGCCCGCCGCGTCCGGGTGGATGCCGGCCATCAACAGACCGATCTCCTCACGCGGGGTCTCCGGGCCGACGATGCCGATGATCCGTCCCCGGTACATCACCGCGATCCGGTCGGCCAGCCCGACCACCTCGTCCAGCTCGCTGGACACCACCATGACGGCGGTGCCGATGTCCCGCTCGTGGATGATCTGGCTGTGGATGAACTCGATCGACCCGACGTCCACGCCACGGGTGGGTTGGGCGGCGATGAAGAGCTTCAGCGGCCGGGACAGCTCCCGTGCCACGATCACCTTCTGCTGGTTGCCACCGGAGAGGGTGCCCACCGCCGCGTCCGCCGATGAGGTACGGACGTCGAACTGCTCGATCCGCTCCCGGGCCGACGACGCGATGGCGTCGGGCTTCAGGGCGAGCCCGCTGCCGAAGGGTGGCCGGTCGTAGATGTCCAGCACCAGGTTCTCGGCGACGCTGAACTCCTTGACCAGGCCGTCCACGCTGCGGTCCTCGGGTACGTAGCCGACGCCGGCCCGGAGCACCCGCTTGGGCGTCCAGCCGTCGATCCGGTCACCGCCCAGGCTGACCGTGCCGGCGAGCACCGGGCGCAGACCCATGATCGCCTCAATCAGCTCCGTCTGGCCGTTGCCCTGCACGCCCGCCACGCCGAGCACCTCGCCCGCCCGTACGGTCAGGTCCACGCCGTCGACCGCCCGGATCTGCCGGTCGTCGTCGACGACCAGCCCGGCCACCTCCAGCACCGGCTCGCCCGGCGTGGCCGGCGACTTGTCGACCGTGAGGCGCACGCTGCGGCCCACCATCAGCGCGGCCAGCTCGTCGCGGCTGGTCTCCGGGGAGGCCGTGCCGACCGTCTTCCCGCGTCGGATCACCGTGATCCGGTCGGCGATCGCCTTGACCTCGCCCAGCTTGTGGGTGATGAAGACGATCGACTTGCCGGCCGCCTTGAGCGACCGCATGACCGTCAACAGCTCGTCGGTCTCCTGCGGGGTGAGCACCGCGGTCGGCTCGTCCAGGATGAGCAGGTCGACGTCGCGGGTGAGGGCCTTGACGATCTCCACACGCTGCTGGATGCCGACCGGCAGGTCCTCGATCACCGCGTCGGGGTCGACCCGCAGGTTGTAGCGCTCGGACACCTCCGTGACCTCGCGCCGGGCCCGCCGCCGGTCCAGGAAGCCGGCGATACCGCCCCGGACCTGCTCCGCACCGAGCATGATGTTCTCGGCGACGGTGAACACCGGCACCAGCATGAAGTGCTGGTGCACCATGCCGATCCCGGCCGCGATGGCGTCGGACGGCCCCTTCAGCCGCAGCGGCGTGCCGTCGACCAGGATCTCGCCCTCGTCGGGCTGGTAGAGCCCGTAGAGCACGTTCATCAGGGTCGACTTGCCCGCGCCGTTCTCGCCGAGCAGGGCGTGAATCTCTCCAGGCTCCACCGTCAGATCGATGTGGTCGTTGGCGACCAGATCACCGAACCGCTTGGTGATGCCGCGCAGTTCGAGTCTCAGCGCAACCTCCTGGAGTGCGAGCGATGGTGCAGCCTAGCTGCCGTCGAACGGGCCGGAACGCCTGGCCGACGCGGTGCGCGATCGGCCGCTCCGACCCCCACGGTCACCGCGGGGCCGAAGCGGCCGATCGGTCGTACCTGTGCCCACCGACCTCTCCGATGATCTCACCGGAGAGGTCGGCCGGACGTCACTTGGTCGGCTGGGCCTTCGAGGTGACGGTGATGGTGCCGGCGGCGATGTCCGCCTTGATCTTGTCGACCTCGGACTTCAGCTCGGCCGGAACCTTGCTGTCGAAGTCGTGGTACGGGGCGATCGAGACACCGGTGTTGGCCAGGGTGCCGACGAAGCCGGGGTTGGCCTGCAGCTTCTCGCCACCGGCGGCCTTGACCACAGCCTCCTTGACGGCCTCCGGGATGTTCTTCACCACGGTGGTGATGATCGCGCCGCAGTCCGGGGTGCTCTCGCAGCCGTCGACGTCCACCCAGATGGTGTTGTACTTGCCGCCGGAGGCCTTGGCCGCCGCGGTGGTGCCGAGGCCGGAGCCGCCGGCGACCGGCATGATGATGTCCGCGCCCTGGGCGACCAGCGCGTCGGAGACCTTCTTGCCCTCGTCCTGCTTGGCGAAGTCGTTGGTGAAGGAGCCCTTCTGGGTCTCCTTGTTCCAGCCCAGCGCCTGGACGTTCTTCTTCTTGGTGGTGTTGTAGTACGCCACGCCGTCGACGAAGCCGTCCATGAAGATCGTCACCGGCGGGATCGGCAGACCGCCGTAGGTGCCCACCTTGCCGGACTTGCTCATCCCGGCGGCGAGGTAACCGGCCTGGAACGCGGCCTGGGCGGTGTCGAACTGCATCGGGTAGATGTTGGCGTCACCCGGCTGGGCGTCGACGATGCCGAACTGCTGGTTCGGGTTCGCCTTGGCGATCTTGGAGGTGGCGTTGGCCATCAGGCCACCGACGGCCAGGATGAAGTCGCACTTCTGGTTGACGTACTGCGTCAGGTTGGGCTCGTAGTCGGCCTCGGCCTTCGACGCGACGTACTTGATGTCGATGTTGTCGTTGGCGGCCTTGGCCTCCTGCAGACCCTTCCAGGCCGAGGTGTTGAACGACTTGTCGTCGATGCCGCCGACGTCGGTCACCATGCAGGCGCTGAACTTCTTGGCGCCACTGCCGGCGTTCTTGTCATCATCCGGAGCCTCGCCACACGCGGCGGCGCTGAGCACGAGCCCACCTGCCGCGAGGATCGAGGCGATCCGCATCCCACGCACCGAGCGCAAGACGTCTCCTTCCCATTGCACACCGCGCCTAGTGCGGTGGCAGCCCATCAGCCGACCTGCGGGTGTGCCGCCGGCTGTCCCACGTTACGGACGGGAGCGTACGCCCGCGCCCACCCACCGGCCGACAATCGTGCACGACTGTTGAGTGCCTGTTACCCGGGTGTAACCCTTGCGTGGGGCAGATCACTCTTCGTGCTGCTAACCGAGCCCCCAGGTGTCGCGGAAGTCCGGTTTCCGGGGTGCGGTTCCCCCCTCGGACGCTACCGCCAAAAGACCGCCACCGCCGCGTTCACCAGGGTCAGGCCGACGATCGCGAGGAAGTGGCCACGGTTGACCACGTCCCGCTTACGGGAGAAGAAGACCATGACGAAGATCAGCAGCGCGATCACCAACTTCGTCACAAGTTTCGCCGGGTTCGGCTCGTCGTCACCGCCACCGCGCAGGGGCGCGGAGAGCCCGAGGCCGGTCAGCAACTGGATCACGGCGCCCCAGAGCATGGCGGGGTTGATCCGCAGCTTCCCGCTGACGTACTGGGCGATCGAACCGCCGAGCAGCAGGGCGAAGCCGATGAGATGGACATAGAGGAGGATGAGTCGCAGTGCTTCCACGCCGCCCATCCTCCCCTATCAACGACACTTTGTAGTAGTGGGGCCGGCCGGCCGGCGCGTCGAGGGGCTCATCCCTTGACCGCTCCGGAGGTGAGGCCGGAGACGATGAAGCGCTGGAGGAACTGGAAGACCAGCACGGTCGGGATCGCGGTGAGCAGGGTGCCGGCCGCGAAGATGCCGAAGTTGGTGTTCCGCTCGGCGCCCTGCAACATGCCCCGCATGCCGACCGCGAGGGTCTTGGCGTCCGTGTCGGTGAGGAAGACGCTCGCCATCAGGAACTCGTTGATGGTGTTGATGAAGGCGAGCAGCCCGGTCACCGCGAGGATCGGCGCCACCAACGGCAGCATGATCCGGAAGAAGACCTGCGCGTGCGAGGCGCCGTCCACGGTGGCGGACTCGTCCAGCTCGCGGGGCAGGGTGTCGAAGAAGCCCTTCATCAGCCAGGTGTTCACGCCCAGCGCACCACCCAGGTAGAGCAGCAGCAGGCCCCACGGGGTGTTGAAGCCGACGGCCGGCCACAGGTCGGTGATCGTGCCGAAGATCAGGAAGATCGCCACGATCGCCAGGAACTGCGGAAACATCTGGATCAACAGCAACGACAGCAGCCCCACCCGTCGACCCGCAAAGCGCATCCGGGAGAAGGCGTACGCCGCGAGCGCCGAGAGGAACACCGAGGCGAACGAGGCGCCGCCGGCGATGAGCAGCGAATTCAGGAACCAGTGGGCGAACGCGGTACGCGCGAACAGGTCCCCGAAGTTCTCGAACGACACTCCGCCGGTCGGCACCAACTCGGTGGACGAGAGGGTGCCGAGCGGGTTGAGCGCCGCCGAGACGACGAACACGAGCGGGAAGAGGCTGAACAGCACGCCGAGCAGTCCGACCAGGTGCCGCCAACCGACCTGGGCGAACCAACGGCTCCGCCGCCCTCGGACCCGGCGGTCGAGCGTTGTCGGGCGGCTCGGGTTGATGAGCGTGGTCACGCGTACACCTCCTCCTGTTGACGGGTCCGCCGGAAGCTGATGGCCGACACCACGGCGACGATGGCGAAGATGAACAGCGAGATCGCCGCGGCGAAGCCGAACTGTGCCGCCTGCCCACCGAACGCCAGCCGATACGTGTAGGTGATCAGCAGGTCGGTGGCGCCGTTGCCGGGGTTGTCCGCCGGGAACGGCGCACCCTCGGTGGTCAGGTAGATCGCGTTGAAGTTGTTGAAGTTGAACGCGAACGACGAGATCAGCAGCGGCGAGAGCGCGACCAGCAGCAGCGGCAGCGTGACCGCACGGAAGGACTGCCAGGGTGAGGCCCCGTCGACCGAGGTGGCCTCGGTCAACTCCCGGGGGATGGCCTGGAGCGCGCCGGTGGCCACCAGGAACATGTACGGGTAGCCGAGCCAGAGCTGCACCAGGATCACCGCGGCGCGGGCCGTCCAGTCCTGGCCGAACCAGTCGACGCCGAGCCCGAACAGGTTGTTGATCAGCCCGAAGTCGGTGTTGAACATGTCCCGCCAGACCAGCAGCATCGCGAACGACGGCATGGCGTACGGCAGGATCAGCAACATCCGGTAGAGGTTGGTGCCCCGCATCCGGGGCGAGTGCAGCGCGAGCGCGATCAGCAGACCGAGGACGAACGTGCCGCCGGTGGAGCCGATCGCGAAGGCGAAGTTCCAGACCAGCGTGCCGAGGAACGGCCCGGAGATCCGCTCGTCGGTGAGTATCCGGGTGAAGTTGGACAGCCCGACGTTCACCTTCCACCCCTGGGCCAGGCGCTCGCCGTCGGCGGCGACGAACGCGCCGGCTCCGCCGTCCGCAGTCCAGGTCCTGCCGCTGTCACTGTCCCGGACGCAGTCGCAGCCCGCGTCGTACGCCCGCACGGCCCTGCCCTCGTACGCCCGGGACAGGCCGGACGAGCGCAGCGCGCCGCCGGCGGTCGGCACCACCAGGTCGGTGATGTCCCTGCTGCGCGCGCTGGCCTGACCGACGTTCAGCACCGTGTAGCCGTCGGCGGCGGTGACCTTCCCGCCGGGGGCGACGGTGACCCTGCCGGGGTCGAGCGGACGCAGACCGCCGCTGTCGCCGACGGAGACGGTGTCGGTCGCCGGGTCGGTGACCAGGAAGACCAGGGCGCCGGTGGCGGGGTCGCCCTTCGTGGCGACGGACATCGGGTACTGGGCGGAGCCCGCGACCTGCCGCACCGAACTGCTCTGGATCGCGACGATCGCGTCCTCCTTGCTGCCCCGGTGGCCGTCGCCGAAGTTGGTGAAGGCCGTGCTCGCGGTGTAGAGGACCGGCACGATCTGGAAGGCGATCAAAAGGAGCGTGCCCGGGACGAGGTACTTCGCCGGGACGTGCCGGCGGCCCGCGTACAGGTAGAACAGCGCGGCGGTGGTCAGCGCCAGCACCGCCAGCCCGATCCACTGTCCGGCCTCCACGAGCGGGAACGCCGCCCAGATCGCGATCCCGGCCACCAGGCCGAGCAGGATCACCTTCGCGGCGAGGCCGGCCGCGGTGATCGGCGCGTGGTTCCGCGCGGTACGGGACGTGCGCGGGGACCCGGTGCCCACGGGCCCCCGGCCCGGAGCCTGCTGGGCAGTCCCCGGGCCGGACAGCGGCGTACTCATTACTTGATCGAACCGGCGATCATCCGGCCGGCCGCGGTGACCGTGCTGGTCGGATCGGCGCCGCCGATGACGGCGGCCTCCGCCTTGCCGAACGGGTCCCAGATCGCGGCCATGGCCGGGATGGCCGGGAGCACCTGGCCGTTCCTGCCGGCCTCGATGAACTTGGCCAGGTCCGGGTCGCTGCCCTTGACCTGGTCCAGCGCGGCGGTCAACGCCGGCGGACGCGGGTCGGCCTGGTAGAGCGCCACCGCCAGTTCCTGCTTCGCGACGTGGTTGACGACGAACTCCTGGGCGAGCGCCTTGTTCTTGCCCTTGGCCGCCACGTAGAAGGACTGCACGCCGATGAACGGAGCGGCCGCCTTGCCGCCAGCGAAGCCGGGTACGGCGGAGATGTCGTACGCGATGCCGGCCTTCTTCACGTCGGCGGTGGCCCACGGCCCGGAGACCAGGAAGGCGCACTTCTTGCCGGTGAAGGTCGCGGTCGCGTTGGTGTCGGCGATGGATCGCTTCAGCACGCCCTCGCCCTTCTCGCCGAGCGCGGCGATCTTCTTGAACGCGGCGATCGACTCCGGCTTGCCGACGCCGAGGTCCTTCGGGTCGTAGTCCCCGTTCGCGGTGGTGCCGAAGAGGTAGCCGCCGGCAGAGGCGTACAGCGGGTAGATGTGGTACGCGTCGCCCTTCTGTCCGACCTGGAGGCAGAGCGTCTCGGTGACCTTCTTCTGCGCCTTGAGCTGCTTGCCGGCGGCGACCAGGTCCTCGATCGTCTTCGGGGCCTCGGGGGCCAGGTCGGTGTTGCGGATCAGTGCCAGGTTCTCCTGGGCGTACGGCACGCCGTAGAGCTGGCCGTTGAACGTGACGGCCTTGACCGCGCTCTCGCTGAAGGCTGCCTTCTGCTCGGCGGGCAGTTGCACCGGATCGATGGCGCCGTTCTGGACCAGGTTGCCGATCCAGTCGTGCGCGCCGATCACCACGTCCGGGCCACCGCCCTGGCTCGACACGGTGACGAAGTTGTTCTGGAGGTCCTCGTTCGGGACGGCCTGCACCTCGACGGTGACGCCGTTCTCCTGGCCGAACTTCTCGGCGAACGGCTTGAGCGCCGCGGTCCGCTTGTCGTCGGCCCAGATCACCAGTTTGCCGCCGGCGGCCGTGGGGGTTTCCTTCGTGGCCGGCTCGTCGCTGTCGCCACCACAGCCGGAGGCGGCGAGCGCCAGGCCGAGAACGGCAACCACACCCGCGGTACGGATGCGCATCGGTACTCCTGTCGTCATGGCGGGTCCGCCGGGGGAAGGACGCCCCGCCAGTGGAAAGCTGAAAGTTCTTGCTGATTGGCGCAGCGATATTGCCCCGCCGCGCTCGTATGTTGCGGGGACGTTAGCAAGACGTTGCAGACAATGGAAGGGCTTGCAGAGCACCCCGCAAGAACTTGCCGATGGACTACAGTGCCGCCATGCGCGCTCGACTGTCCGACATCGCCCAGCAGGCCGAAGTCAGCGAGGCCACGGTGTCGCGGGTGCTCAACGACCGCCCCGGCGTGGCACCGGAGACCCGGCAGGCCGTTCTCACCGCCCTCGACGTACTCGGCTACGAGCGCCCGGCGCGACTGCGCAAGCGCAGCGCCGGCCTGGTCGGCCTGGTGGTGCCGGAGCTGGACAATCCGATCTTCCCGGCGTTCGCGCAGGTCATCGAGTCGACACTGGCGCAGAGTGGGTTCACCCCGGTGCTCTGCACCCAGACCGCCGGCGGCGTGACCGAGGACGAGTACGTGGAGATGCTGCTGGACCGGCAGGTCTCCGGAATCGTCTTCGTCTCCGGCCTGCACGCCGACACCGCCGCCAACCACGACCGCTACCGGGCGCTGATCGCCCGGCCGCTGCCGGTCGTAATGATCAATGGGTACGTCCCCGACGTCGCGGCGCCCTTCGTCTCCTGCGACGACCGGGAGGCCGCCGACCTGGCGGTGGCCCACCTCGTCGCGCTGGGACACCGGCGGATCGGCCTGATCACCGGCCCGGACCGGTTCGTGCCGGTGCGGCGCAGGGTGGCCGGCTGGCGGGCGGCGATGACCCGGCTGGCCGGCGTCGCCGAGGCGGATCTCGGCCCGCTGGCCGAGCTGACGCTGTTCGGTGTGGAGGGTGGCGAGGCGGCGGCCGGCCGGCTGCTCGACCGTGGTGTGACCGGGCTGGTCTGCGGCTCCGACCTCATGGCGCTCGGCGCCGTGCGGGCGGCCCGGCAACGCGGCCTGTCCGTTCCGGGAGACCTCTCGGTGGTCGGCTACGACGACTCGCCGCTGATGGCCTTCACCGACCCGCCGCTGACCACCGTGCGGCAACCGGTCACCGCGATGGCGGTGGCGGCGGTCCGGGCCCTGGTGGACGAGATCAACGGGCACGGCGCCCCGCACTCCGAATACCTGTTCCGCCCCGAGTTGGTCGTCCGCGGCTCCACGGCGGTGGCCCCGGCCGCCGTGCGGTTTCCTTACGCAAGATCTGCTTGACTCTTGCAAAGGCGGCCGGCATATTGCTCGCACAGCCGCGCCCGAGCCTGAGACAGACGGGGAAACATCACCAATGACCGTCAGCACCACCATCACCCTGCCCCGCACGGACGACGACTGGTGGCGCTCCGCGGTCGTCTACCAGGTCTACGTGCGCAGCTTCGCCGACAGCAACGGAGACGGCGTCGGCGACCTGGCGGGCATCCGGGAACGCCTGCCGTACCTCCGCGACCTCGGGGTGGACGCGCTCTGGCTGACCCCCTTCTACACTTCGCCGATGGTCGACGGCGGGTACGACGTCGCGGACTACCGGGACGTCGACCCGATGTTCGGCACACTCGCCGACTTCGACGCGATGATCACCGACGCGCACAGCCTCGGCCTGCGGATCATCGTCGACCTGGTGCCCAACCACACGTCCAGCGCGCACCGCTGGTTCGTCGACGCCCTCGCCGCCGGTCCCGGCTCGCCCGAGCGGGCCCGCTACCTCTTCGCCGACGGCAAGGGCGCGCACGGCGAACTGCCCCCCAACGACTGGGAGAGCATCTTCGGCGGCCCCGCCTGGACCCGGATCGCCGACGGCCAGTGGTACCTGCACCTGTTCGACCCGGCCCAGCCGGACCTGAACTGGCGGCACCCGGAGGTTCGCGCCGAGTTCGAGGACGTGCTGCGGTTCTGGCTGGACCGGGGCGTGGACGGCTTCCGCGTCGACGTGGCCCACGGCATGATCAAGGCCGAAGGGCTGCCGGACGTCGGCTTCAGCACGGCGACGACCGGGCAACGCCAGGTCGAACTACTCGGCAAGGGTCGCCTGCCCTACTTCGACCAGGACGAGGTCCACGAGATCTACCGCGCGTGGCGGCCCATCCTGGACAGCTACCCGGGCGGCCGGATGGCGGTCGCCGAGGCGTGGGCCGAGACGCCGGAGCGGCTGGCCCGCTACATCGGCCCGGACGAGCTGCACCAGGCGTTCAGCTTCGACTTTCTCGACGCCACCTGGTCGGCCGACTCGTTCCGCAAGGTGATCGACACCGCCCTCGCCGAAGCGACGGTGGTCGGCGCGCCCACCACCTGGGTGCTGTCCAACCACGACAAGCAGCGGCACGTCACCCGCTACGGCGACGGCCCCGACGGGCTGCGCCGGGCCCGTGCCGCCAGCCTGCTGATGCTCGCGCTCCCCGGCTCGGCCTACCTCTACCAGGGTGAGGAGTTGGGCCTGCCCGAGGTTCTCGACCTCCCCGACGAGCTACGGCAGGATCCGGCGTTCCTGCGTACGGGTGAGAGCCGCGACGGCTGCCGGGTGCCGATTCCGTGGAGTGGAGAGCTGGCGCCGTACGGCTTCGGGCCGGCCGGCAGCGAGCTGAGCTGGCTGCCCGCCCCGGCGACCTGGCGCGCCCTGTCGGTCAGCACGCAGGCCGGCGCCCCGGGCTCGACGCTGGAGCTGTACCGGACGGCCCTGCGCATCCGCCGCGAGCACCCGGCGCTGGCCGCCGACGCCGGCGAGGTCACCTGGTCGCAGACCGAGCCGGGCGTGTTGGCGTTCTCCCGCGGCGCGGGTGACACCGTGCTGACCTGCGTCGTCAACCTCGGCGCAGCGCCCGTGGCACTCGACGGGTACGGCACGCCGGTCGTGGCGAGCGCGCCGCTCACCGACCACCTGTTGCCCGTCGACGCGGCCGCCTGGTTCGAACGGCGCTGAGCGGGTAAGCCAATCTCGACCTGGTCGTCCGTCGTGCCCCGCGCCAACGGGCGACTGGGCTGCCGACCCCTTGTGGTGGGGGGTGAGGTGCACCGGCGCCACGCGGAACGGATTCCGCGCGGCGCCGGTGCTCGTGTGACGCCCGTGGTGCGCTCCGGCCCCGGGCCCTGACCCGCCGCGTCACTTCGCGGTGAGCAGCGCCGCGATCCGGGTGAAGCCGGCGCGCACCTCGGCCTCGTCCGGTGGCTCGGCGGGCTCGCCGTGACCCGCCTCGTCGGCCGCCGCGTCCAACTCCTCGTCGATCACGTCCTCGAAGTCTCCGTACAGGTCGGCCCCCTCGACCTGCCGGGCCTCGTCCTCGGCGGCCACCTGCGCGGCGGCGATCTCGCTGCGGATCTCGTCGGCCGACAGCGCCGGCAGCAGCGGTTCCACCACGGCCATCAGCTGCTCCTCGGCCACCACCGCCTCGGCCAACGCCAACGCGTGCGGCCGTTCGTACGGCCCGCAGACCACCGGCTCCCACTCGTCCAGGTCACCGAGCGGCCCGAAGGTGATGATCCACGGCAGGCCGAGCATCGGCGAGTCGGCCGGCAGGTCCAGTGTCATGAGTGCGCCCACGGGCTCATCATGGTCCGCGAACGTGAGCGCCGGTGCCGTTCTGTTCAGTTACCGCCCGTCCGGCGGTCGATGAGAGACCGGTCGGCTCAGTCGTGTCGGGTGGCGTCCAGGGCGGCCCGCACGAGAGCGACAGCACGATCCGGGGTCACGCCGAGCCGCCGCGCCTCGGCGGCGTAGTCGACGGCGAACCGGTGCAGCCGGTCGACGGCGTCGTCCCGCCCGGGAGCGACGAAGGTGCCGTTGCGTCCCCGGGTCTGCAACAGGCCGGCCGCCTCCAGCTCCCGGTAGGCCCGCGCCACCGTGTTCGCGGCCAGTCGCAGGTCGGCCGCGAGCTGCCGGACGGTGGGCAGGCGGCTGCCCACCGGCAACCGGCCGTCGCCGATCAGCTCGGCGAGCTGCACACGCACCTGCTCGTACGGCGGCACCGGCGAGTCCTGGTCGACGGTGATCAGCACGTCGGACATCTCCACCCTCACCCCGCACCGCCCGGGGCGCCGGGGTCGGTGTCCTCGTCGACATCCACCACGGGGGCGCCCGCCGCCAGGTCTACCACGCGCCCACTCCGGCTGGTCGCGAGCAGCGCCGCGCCGAACAGCACCAGTTGGTTCAGCAGGTAGAGGTAGAGCAGCAGACCGACCGCACCGGCCACCACGGTGTACGCCGGGTTCCGCTCGGTGCGCACCACGTAGTACCGCCCGAGCGTGTTGAGCAGCGTGATGCCGACCGCGACCAGCAGCACCACCGGACGCAGCCGGGACCGGCTCATCCGCAGCCGGGGCACCGCGAGCAGCAGCGCGGTGGCGAGCACCGCGTTGACCAGCACGCTGAGGACGGCGCTGACGGTGGTCAGGCCGACCGACCCGGTGCTGCGCAGCAGAAAGCGCAGCAGGGATTCCAACGCGTCCACCGCCGCCACGGAGAGACCGAGCAGCACGAAGACGCCGATCATCACCCCGAGGTCGACCAGCCGCCGGACCACGAGGTTGCCGGGCTGCTGGTTGAGCGCGTACATGAGCCGCTGCGAGGAGCGGATCGCCTCCACCCAGCCGATGCCGGTGAACACGAGGATGACCAGGCCGACCACACCGACCGTGCCGCTGGAGTTCGCGATCTGCTGCGCGTCCAGGAACGGCAGGTTCTCCTTCAGGAACCCGGTCGCCGCCTCGCTGACCTCGTCGTTGTCCTCCAGGATCGCGCCGAAGACGGAGTACGCGACCAGGGCGAGAGCGAAGACGGCGAAGAAGCCGTAGTACGCGATCGCCGCGGCGAGCCTTCCTGCCAGCACGTCGGCGTAGAGCGTCCCGGCACGCCAGACGTGGTCGAACAGGCCCGACCGGGCACGCGCGGCACCCACCCAGCGGTCGATGCCCGCCTCGATCCGGCCGATCACGTTCACGCGATCATCCTCGCCGATCTCCCGCCGCCGTCCCGGCAACCAGTACAAGACCGCTCGCCAGCCGGCGCGCCGCCGAACGTCAGTCGCCGAGGCGGAAGTCCCGGCGGGGCTGCCACCGGGCCGGCCCACTGTGCGAGAACAGGGTGAACGCGTCGACCTCGAACATCGCGGAGAAGTCGGCCAGATCCTCGTACACCTTGTCCAACGCCTCCGGAGCGACGTCATGCGCGACGGTGACGTGCGGATGGTACGGGAAGCGGGTCTGGCGGTGCAGACCCGGCGCGGCCGCGATGGCCGCGGCCAGCAACTCGCATTCGCTGATGCCGGCGGCCACCGCGACGAACACCACCTGCGTCACCGGCCGGAACGTGCCGGTCCCCCGCAGGTGCAGCGTGAACGGCAGATGCGCGGCGGCCACGGCGGCGAGGTGCCGCTCGATGCCCGGCAGCACGTCGGTCGGGATCTCGGTCGGGCCGAGCAGCGTCACGTGCGCGGGCACCGCGAGGGGATCACCCGCCTCGACCCGTCGCCGGGTGAGCTGTGCCCCCCACGGCTCCGGGATGTCCACCGCGATGCCGATCTGCACGGTGTCGCCCGGCGGGGGCATCCCGCCGCTGCGATCCACGCTCCGTGCCGCCACGTCGGCCACCGATTCGCCCACCCGTCCCCGCAGCGCTATTCGCCGCGCATCGGCGGGAAGAAACCGACCCGCTCGTACGCGGACCGCAGCGTCGCGCCGGCCACGGACCGGGCCTTCTCCGCCCCGGCGGCAAGCAGCTTGTCCAGTTGGGCGGGGTCGTCGAGGTACGTGCGCGTGCGCTCCTGGATGGGACGGACGAACTCCGCCACCTGATCGGCCAACTCCTTCTTGAGGTCGCCGTAGCCGCGACCGGCGAACGCGGACACCAGGTCGTCGATGCCACGCCCGCTGAGCGCCGAGTAGATGGTCAACAGGTTGGACACGCCCGGCTTGGTCTCGGCGTCGAAGACGATCTCCCGACCGGTGTCGGTCACCGCGGAGCGGATCTTCTTCGCCGAGCGGGCCGGGTCTTCCAGCAGGTCGATGATGCCGGCCGGCGAGGACGACGACTTGGACATCTTGGCCGTCGGGTCCTGCAGGTCGGTGATCTTCGCGGTGTCCTTGACGATGTGCGGCGCGGGGATCGTGAACGTCGCGCCGAACAGCGAGTTGAACCGCTGGGCCAGGTCGCGGGAGAGTTCCAGGTGCTGACGCTGGTCCTCGCCGACCGGCACCGCGTTGGCCTGGTAGAGCAGAATGTCGGCGGCCTGCAGGACCGGGTAGGTGAACAGCCCGACGCTGGCCCGCTCGTTGCCCTGCTTCTGCGACTTGTCCTTGAACTGCGTCATCCGGCTGGCCTCGCCGAAACCGGTGATGCAGCCGAGCACCCACGCCAGCTGCGGGTGCTCGGGCACCTGCGACTGTACGAACAGGGTGCTGCGGTCCGGATCGATACCGACCGCGAAGAGCTGGGCGGCCGCCACCCTGGTCCGCTGGCGCAGCACCGCCGGATCGTGACCGGCGGTGATCGCGTGCAGGTCCACCACGCAGTAGAACGCGTCGTGGGTGTCCTGCAGGGCCACCCAGTGCCGCACGGCTCCCAGGTAGTTGCCGAGGTGGAACGAGTCGGCCGTCGGCTGGATGCCGGAGAAGACGCGGGGTCGCTCGGGAACGTCGGGCATGGCGATAATTCTGTCAGCAAGCATGCGGAGCCGTCATGACGGGCCGGCGCGTCGGCCCCGGCCAGCCGGTGTCGGGGCGCTGACCTCGCGTGGCCCGCTCGTCCCCGGCCGTGGACCCGGCCCGACCGCGGTGCCCCGCTGCTGTCCCGCCGCGCCCCGGTCCGCCTCGCGCTGATGGCTGACGGCGGGATCGCGCCGCTGCTCCGGCATCCGGGCCGCCGTCACCGCGAGCCGGGCGACCCGGCGTCCGTCCAGGGCCAGCACGCGCAGGAGCCAACCGTCGGCCGGTGCCGCCGGATCGGGCCCGCCGCCGTCGGGCGGCTCGCCGGGCACCGGCACCTCGTCGCCGGTCAGCGGCAGGCGGCCCAGGACTGCCATCACGTACCCGCCGACGGTCTCGTACGGACCGGCGGGGAGCGCCACACCGGTCCGCTCGGCGAAGTCGGCGAGGTTGAGCCGGCCGTCGACCACGGCCGGCAGGCCGACGTGGCTCGGGTCGGGCGGCCTGCCGTACCCGTCGTGGATCTCTCCGACGAGTTCCTCGATCAGGTCCTCCAGGGTGATGATGCCGGCGGTTCCGCCGTACTCGTCGACCACCACCGCCAGGTGGTGCCCTTCCCGGCGCATCTCGGTCAGCGCGGCCAGGACCCGCTTGCTCCCCGGCACCTGCTTGACCTCGCGGGTCAGCTCGCCCACCGTGGCGCAGGGGTCGGCGTCCGGACGGAGCAGCACGTCCCGCAGGTGCACGAACCCGACCACGTCGTCCTGGGTGCCGTCGGTGACCGGGTACCGCGAGTGCGTCTCGGCCCGTACCAGCCGGGCGGCCTCGGCGATGGTCAGCCGGGCCGGCAGGAAGACCACCTCGGTACGGGGCATCATCACCTCGCGGACGAGACTCGCCCCGGCCACCAGCACCTCGTCGATGATCCGCCGCTCGTCCGGGTCGAGCACCGTGTTGACCGCCACGAGGTCCCGCAGCTCGGCCTCGGAGATGCGTTCCCGGCCGGCCGCCGGGCCGGTACCGAGCAGATCGGTGACGAGGCGGGTCGCGCCGTCGGCGGTGCGCACCAGCACCCGGGCGACGGCCCGCGCGAGCGGCCCGGGGTCACGGCGGGACCGTTTCCGCACCCGCCGCCGGAGCCCGGAACGGGCTGCTTCCCGCATGAAAGAGATGGTAGACACCGGGTGCCCGCCGCACCGGAGATGTGCGGCTCTGTTTAAACGTGAGAGATTATGATGGAATGGCGTGCGGCGCGATCCACACCGCTCCCGAGCGCCGCCGTAGGGTGATCACCAAGGGCCACGTCCCGGCGGGCCAGGCAGGAGGCAACGACGTGAAACTGCTCGTCACCGGGGGTGCCGGCTTCATCGGCAGCGTGGTGACCCGGATGCTGCTCGACGCCGGCCACCAGGTCGTCGTCCTGGACGACCTGCGCACCGGTCACCGCGAGGCGCTCGCTCCGGACGCGACGCACGTCGAGGCGTCCATTCACGACGCCGCCCAGGTCCTCACCCCCGACGCCGGCTTCGACGGGGTGCTGCACTTCGCCGCCCTCATCGCCGCCGGCGAGTCGATGGTGAAACCCGAGCTGTACTGGGAGAACAACACGGTCGGCACGCTCGCCCTGATCAACGCGGTCCGGGCCGCCCGGGTGCCCCGGATGGTCTTCTCCTCCACCGCCGCCGTCTACGGCAACCCCACCGAGCTGCCGATTCCGGAGACCGCGGTCAAGGCGCCCACCAACACGTACGGCGCCACCAAGCTCGCGGTCGACATGGCGCTCACCTCCGAGGCCGACGCGCACGGGCTGGCCGCCGTGTCCCTGCGCTACTTCAACGTGGCCGGAGCGCACCTCGCCGGCGACGTCGCACTCGGCGAGCGGCACGACCCGGAGACGCACCTCATCCCGATCGCCCTGGAGGTCGCCGCCGGCCGGCGGGAGAAGCTCCAACTCTTCGGCGACGACTACCCGACCGTGGACGGCACCTGCGTACGCGACTACATCCACGTCGTCGATCTCGCCCGCGCGCACCTGCTCGCGCTGGACGCCGCCACCGCGGGTCAGCACCGCATCTACAACCTCGGCAACGGAAACGGCTTCACCAACCGCCAGGTGGTCGACGTGGTCCGCGAGGTCACCGGCCACCAGCTCCCGGTCGAGGTCGCGCCACGCCGCGAGGGCGATCCGGCCGAACTGGTCGCCTCCTCCGCGCTGGCCCGTGACGAGCTGGGTTGGGTGCCGCGCAAGCCCACCCTGCACGACATGGTCGGCGACGCCTGGGCCTTCTACCGCGCCCACGTCCTGGAGCAGTCGTGAGCCCGCCGAGTGAGCCGGGTGTGCGAGCCCCGCAGTGCCGAACAAGGAGGCACCATGACCAGCCCCACCGGTGACGTCGCCGAGCGGGCCGCCGCCGGCTTCACCGACCAGTACGACGCCTCGGCCGCCGGCCTCTGGGCCGCGCCCGGTCGGGTCAACCTGATCGGCGAGCACACCGACTACAACGACGGGTTCGTGCTGCCGTTCGCGCTTCCCATGCGTACCGTGGTCGCCGCCGACCGGCGGGACGACGAACGCTGGACGGTCTGGTCCGAGCTCTCCGGCGAGACGGTCACCTTCGACGCGGACGACGTGGCCGAGCCCGGCCGGGTGACCGGCTGGGGCGCGTACGTGGCCGGGGTGGTCTGGGCGCTGCGCGACGCGGGCCACGCGGTGCCCGGCGCCCGGCTGGCCATCGCCTCCGACGTGCCGCTGGGTTCCGGGCTCTCCTCGTCGGCCGCGCTCGAGTCCGCCGTGCTCGCCGCCCTGCTCGACCTCGCGGGGCTGGAGCTGCCCGCCGAACGGCAGCCCCGGCTGGCGCAGCGGGCGGAGAACGTCTACGTGGGCGCGCCGACCGGCATCATGGACCAGTCGGCGGTGATCCGCTGCCGCGCCGGGCACGCGCTCTTCCTCGACTGCCGCGACGAGTCCGTGGAGCACATCCCGTTCGACCTGGACGCCGCCGGGCTGACCGTGCTGGTCGTCGACAGCCGCGCGCCGCACCGGCACGCCGATGGTGAGTACGCCGCCCGCCGCCGCTCCTGCGAGGCCGCCGCCAAGGCGCTCGGGGTGCCCGCGCTGCGCGACGTGACCGTCGACGAGCTCGACGCCGCCCTGGCCCGGCTCGACGACGCCGAGACCCGGCGCCGGGTCCGGCACGTGGTCACCGAGGACCAGCGCGTGCTCGACACCGTCGCGCTGTTGCGCGCCGGCCGGGTCCGGGACATCGGCCCGCTGCTCACCGCCTCGCACGTCTCGATGCGCGACGACTTCGAGATCACCGTGCCGGAGATCGACACGGCGGTCGAGGCGGCGCTGTCGGCCGGCGCGTTGGGCGCGCGCATGACGGGCGGCGGATTCGGTGGCTGCGTCCTCGCCCTGGTCGAGACCGACCGAGTCGAAGCGGTAGCCGACGCAGTCAGGCTCGCCTACGCCGAGCGCAACTACCCGGCCCCCACCACGACCCCGGTCCTGCCCTCCCCCGGCGCAACCCGCCTCCCCTAACCCCACCCACCCCACCCCACCACCCCACCCCACCACCCGCGTCCAGCCCGGTGATCAAGAGGTTCGCGTCAGAATCTGCGCGATTTCTGAC
>NZ_JBFAOC010000049.1:0-44473 GCF_040675055.1 Micromonospora sp. NPDC049662 | reverse complement strand
GGAGGGGGTGGGGAGGGGGGTGGGGGTGGGGGGTGGGGGTGGGGTGGGGTGGGGGTTAGGGGCGGGTGTGGGCGTTGGATTCGGCTTGGGCCTTTAGCTGGGCGGCTCGGTCGAGGTCGGCCTGTTGGACTGCGGCTACCGAGCCGAAGATGTGGACCGCCTGGTAGTAGGTCCAGGCCAGGCTGTAGCAGGCCGGGCGGACGATTGTGTTGTACGTGGCGCAGACCCGCTTCAGGTCGGCGTAGAAGGCGCTGTCGAGGCGGGCCTTGTTGGCGGAGAACTGACCGACCGCCTTGTAGTTGCGGTAGCCGAAGTCGTGCCGGTAGCAGCCCAGGTTGAAGGTGAAGCCGAGCGGGTTGTCCGGGCTGGACGAGCAGTAGTCGGTGGACCAGACGAAGTTGTACTCGGCCCAGGGGGCCCGGTTGAGGCGGGCGCTGTTCCAGGAGTTGTAGCTGGACGCGCTGGTCTGGGTCCAGCTCGACAGCACGGACAGCTTCTCGGCGGGGGTGACGGCGGCGGCGGGGGAGGCGATGGCGAGGGTGGCGAGCAGCGCGAGCGCGCCCGAGGCGAACAGGGTGGCGAGACGTCGGGGCACGGTTTACCTCCGCGGGGTGTGCGGTGGGACGGAAGTTACCGGCTGGTCACCGGATGTCGACAAGTTTCGATCAACTGATCAGCCTGCCGGTATGCGCCTCGCCAACTATCTGTGACATGCGTTGAAACAGACGAATGCCCCGGACGCGGGTGCGTCCGGGGCACTCATCGGACCTGGTCAGCGCAGCAGGAACGCCGGTGGGCTGACGTGGCTCTCGTTGGCCGTCCGGTCCAGCGCGGTCACCAGGTAGGTGTAGCGCCGGCCCGGCTCGGCCGACGTGTCCACCCAGGACTGGACGCCGCCCGGGGTGGCCCGGACGGTGTCGACCAGTCCGGTGGCGTCGGCGGTGGCGCACTGTCCGGGCAGCGTGGTCCCGTCGAACCGGTAGATCGCGTACGAGGTGGCCGTGCCCAGGGGGCCCCTGCCGTCGGCCGGCTGACGCCAGGTCAGCCGTACCCCGTCGGTGTCCCGCGCGACCCGGGTGACCACCGGCGGGAGCAGCGGCTTCGCCGGCAGGTGCGGCATGGCCGGTACGAGGGCCGGGCGCGAGTAGTGCTCGGCCGCGTAGATGTCGGTGGCGTCGAGCCGGTTGGCCCGTACCTGGACGGCGGAGAAGTGCACGTTGCCCTGCACCTCGGGGTACGACCGGTTGAGCGTCAGGTGGTCGGACAGCTCACGCGGGTTCTGCCAGTACGGCCCGTACGCGGGGTCGCCGCTCTTGTAGTCGGCCTGGCCGATGTAGAGCTGCACCCTGGTCCCACGTACCGTCTCGGCCCACCACGGCACGAGTCGCGCGTAGTCGGCCGCCGGGTACTGGCCGATGTACCAGTAGAGCTGCGGCACGACGTAGTCGATCCACTCCTGCTTGATCCACTTTCGGGTGTCGGCGGAGATGATGTCGTACGACTGGCTGCCGGTGGTGTCCGAGCCGAGCGGGTCGACGCTGGCGTTGCGCCAGATGCCGAACGGGCTGACCCCGAACTTCACCCACGGCTTCGCCGCCTTGATCTTGCCGTTCATCTCCTGGATCAGCAGGTTGATGTTGTCCCGCCGCCAGTCGGCCGGATCGGTGAAGCCCCGGTTGTGCGCCGCGAAGGTGGCATCGTCGGGCACCTGGTAGCTGCCGCTGGGGTAGGGGTAGAAGTAGTCGTCGAAGTGGACGCCGTCGATGTCGTACCGCTGGACCGCGTCCATCATCGCGGTCTGGACGAACTCGCGGACCTCGGGGATCCCGGGGTTGTAGTAGAGCCGGCTGCCGGCGACGCCGGCCGGCGGATAGGCGAAGGTCCAGTCGGGGTGCTGCCGGGCCGGGTGGCCGGGCGCGAGCTGGCCGGGGTCGGCGCCGGCGCCGCCGGGGGCCGGCATGGAGACCCGGTACGGGTTGAACCAGGCGTGGAATTCGAGGTTGCGCTTGTGCGACTCCTCGACGAGGAAGGCCAGCGGATCCCAGCCGGGGTCCTGGCCGCGCACCCCGGTCAGGTACTCCGACCACGGCTCGTACGGCGAGGGCCAGAGCGCGTCGGCGGTGGGCCGGACCTGTACGACCACGGCGTTGTGGTGCAGTCGTTCGGCGAGGTCCAGCAGGCCGCGGTACTCGGCCTGCTGGGCGGCGATCCGGTCCGGGCTGGTCTGGGAGGCCTTGCTGGGCCAGTCGATGTTGACCACCGACGAGATCCACATGGCCCGGAACTGGCGCTTGGGGGTGGCCGGGTTGGTGACACAGGCGGCGGTGGTGGGGGTGGTGGCGCTGGCGGGGGTCGCGGCCGCGAGTGAGCCGAGCAGAATCGCGGTCAGGCCGGCGGCGGTGACGCGGAGTGCTTTCATGCGGTATGTCCCTTCGTTGGGGCTCCCGGCGCAGTCGGTATGCGGCAAGATTCGCCGCTGCCTATCTGCGTACAGAAGGAAATTTTCACAATCGCGTCGCCGCCGCAAGTGTTCGTGGTTGACCATTCGCCCCGCTGGGTAGCAACGCCGGTCACCGGCCGCCACGGTGGTGGTCGCGCGGTGTGAAGGGGTGAGCGCATGTCCGTGCTGCGAACCAAACCGATCAAGGACGTCATAGCCCAGGGCGAGGCCGACGGCAGCGACGGCGGAGTCGGACTCAAGCGGCGACTCGGCGCCCTCGACCTCACCGGCTTCGGCATCGGCATCGTGATCGGCACCGGCATCTTCACGCTCACCGGCATCGAGGCCCGCGACAGCGCCGGCCCCGGCGTGGTGATCTCCTTCGGGATCGCCGGCGTGGTGGCCCTGCTCGCCGCCCTCTGCTACGCCGAGCTGGCGTCCAGCGTGCCGACCGCCGGCAGCGCCTACACCTACGCGTACGCCACGATGGGCGAGATCGTCGCCTGGATCATCGGCTGGGACCTGCTCCTGGAGTTCGCGCTCGGCGCGGCGGTGGTGGCCCGCGGCTGGTCCGGCTACCTGGCCGAACTGCTCGACCTGCCGACCCGGTGGTTCGGCGAGGAGGGCAGCGTCGTCAACGTGGGCGCCATCGCCATCGTGCTGATCCTCGGCATCGTCGCGATCGTCGGCATCCGGGAATCCGCCCGGATCACCAACCTGCTGGTGCTGGTCAAGGTGGCGATCTGCGTCTTCGTGGTGGTCGCCGGCCTGTTCTTCGTCAAGGCCGCCAACCTCACCCCGTTCATCCCGCCGGCCGAGCCCGCCGGCAGTGGCGACGACGGCATCAAGCAGCCGGTGACGCAGGCGCTGTTCGGGTTGGAGCCGTCGGTCTTCGGCTTCGTCGGGGTGCTCAGCGCCGCCGCGGTGGTCTTCTTCGCGTACACCGGCTTCGAGGCCGTCGCGAACCTGGGCGAGGAGACCCGCAAGCCCAAGCGGGACCTCACCCTGGGTCTGCTCGGTACGCTGCTGATCTCCACCGTGCTCTACATCGGCGTCTCGCTGGTGGTCGTCGGCATGGTGCCGTACACCGAGATCGACCGGGGCGCCCCGATCGCGTCGGCGTTCGAGTCGGTGGGCGCCGGCTGGGCGGCGACGCTCGTCTCCATCGCGGCGGTCGCCGGTCTGACCAGCGTCATCCTGGTCGACCTGGTGGCGATGGGTCGGATCGGCTTCGCCATCGCCCGGGACGGGCTCATCCCGCCCTCGATCGCGGCCGTGCACCCGCGCTGGGGCACCCCGTACCGGATCTCGGCGATCATGACGGTGGCGGTCGCGCTGCTGGCCGGTTTCCTGCCGCTCTCCGCCCTGGCCGACCTGGTCAGCATCGGCGCGCTCTGCGCGTTCGTACTGGTCTCGCTCGCCGTACCGATCCTGCGCCGCAAGCGTCCGGACCTGGACCGGCCGTTCCGGGTGCCGTTCTCGCCGGTGCTGCCGATCGTCTCGGCGGTCGCCTGCCTCTACCTGATGCTCAACCTGTCCGTGGAGACCTGGCTGCGGTTCCTGGCCTGGATGCTGCTCGGCGCGGTGATCTACTTCGGCTACGGCTACCGCCGCAACCGCCTCGCCCGCCACGAACCGGCCGTCGCGCCGGAGCAGCGCGAGCCGAGCGCCTGACCCCTCCGGCACACCACAAGGGCCCCCGCCACGCGGGGGTCCTTCGTGCGTGCCGGACCCCTTCTACAACGTTGTAGAGCGGGTATCGTGCGCGGGGCTACATCGGGGAGGTTGCGGGGTGCGACACAGGCTCAAGGACGTGGCCGAGCGGGCCGGCGTCTCGGTGAAGACCGTCTCCAACGTGGTGAACGGCTACCTGCACGTACGTCCGGACACCCGGGCCCGGGTTGAGGAGGCCATCGCCGAGCTGAACTACCGGCCCAACCTCTCCGCCCGTCACCTGCGCAAGGGGCGGACCGGGGTGATCGCCCTGGCGGTGCCGGAACTGGACATCCCGTACTTCGCCGAACTCGCCCGGCACGTCGTCACCGCCGCCGCCGAGTACGGCTGGACCGTGCTCGTCGACCAGCAGGCCGGCGGCCGGCGTGAGCAGGAGCGGGTCGTTGCCGCCGGCATCACCGACCACCTGATCGACGGGCTCATCTTCAGCCCGCTGGCGCTCACGGCGGAGGATCTGGCCAGCCTCGACGGCACCCCGATGGTGCTGCTCGGCGAGCGCGTCGACCACGGCCCCGCCGATCGCGTGGTGATCGACAACGTCACCGCCGCCCGGGAGATCACCGACCACCTGATCCGGCTCGGCCGCCGCCGGATCGCGGCGATCGGCGCGCAGCGCACCGACGAGGGCGCCAGCGCCCGCCTCCGCCTGGCCGGCTACACCGAGGCGCTGCGCGCTGCCGGCCTGGCCTACGACGAAACCCTCGTGGCGTCCGCGGCGGCCTGGCACCGCGCCGACGGCGCGGCCGCGATGCGCGGCCTGCTCACCACGGGAGTACGCCCCGACGCCGTGTTCTGCTTCAACGACACGCTCGCCCTGGGCACCCTGCGCGCCCTGCACGAGGCCGGCCTGCGCGTGCCCGAGGACGTGGCGGTGGTCGGCTTCGACGACATCGAGGACGGGCGTTTCTCGGTCCCCACCTTGAGCACCGTCGCTCCCGACAAGGAGCAGATCGCCCGGCTGGCCGTCGAACTCCTCGCCAATCGCCTCGACGGCGACCGCGCTGCCCCCGCCCGCGCGCTCAAGGCCCCGTACCGGCTGGAACTGCGCGAATCCACCAGGTCCTAGTCGAAGAAGCGGGCCAGGTGGAAGTTCGGAGCGGGCTCGGCGTCGGCGGGCAGGGGCGTCAGGTCGGCGAAGATCGACGCGCCGTCGCACCCGGCGTGCAGCGGATACCAACGCGGCGTGCCCGGCGGTCGGAGCTGGCAGATCCCCTTGAAGGTCTGCACGTCCATCAGCCGGACGTGGGTGGGGTCGGCCACCGCGTTGACGTGCCCCCACCACGGGCTCATCACGTGCAGGACGCCACCCGGGCGCAGCACCCGGTGACACTCGTCCACCAGGGGCAGGAAGTCGATCAGGTGCTCCAGGATGTGCACCGCGAACAGGACGTCCACCGAGTTGTCGGCCAGCGGCAGCGAGCCGGAGAGGTCCGCCACCGCGTCCACCCCCGGCGCGGGATAGATGTCCAGCCCGAGGTTGCCCGACCACTGCTTGGTCGGGCCGCAGCCGAGATCCACCACCACCGGCGCGCGTCCGCCGACCCCGACCCTGCACCAGACGCCGTAGACGCCGGCCAACCGTCCCACCAGGTCCCGCACCAGCCGTAGGTCGGCCGGCTCGGCCACCTCTCCGCTGAGGTGGGCGACCCCGCGGTCGAACCGCACCTCGACGGCCAGGCCCCGGAGCCGGTCGTCGTTCCGGACCTGGTCCGCCCACGCCTGCGCGAGGAATTCGTCGATCAACCGCAGCCGGTCGGCCGAGGGCGGAGTCTGTGCCAAAGCGACCATTCGGGCCACCTCCCGCCGCGCGTTACCCGCCTACGCGCCCGGTATTCCCGTTTCGCCGTCGCGCGACCGCCGACGGGCGTGTCGGGGCGTCCCGAGCACCTACCTGTCGAGCCTGATGACTGTGCGGCATCAAGATGCCCCATAGTCATCACGCCCGTCGGAGTGCCCGCGCTCCGGGCGCAAGGCCCGCGCTCCGGGCGCAAGGCCCGCGCTCCGGGCGCAAGGCCCGCGCTCCGGGCGCAAGGCCCGCGCTCCGGGCGCAAGGCCCGCGCTCCGGGTCCAGGGCCCGCGCTCCGGGTCCAGGGCCTGCGCTCCGGGCCCAAGGCCCGCCCCGGCCCGGCAGCGTCGAGGGTCAGCCCGACAGCGTCCGGCGACCCCCGCGCATCCGCTGGCGGGGTGGGGGAGTGGCGGGCTTTGGCCGCTTGAGGTGGTAGCGGTGCAGTTCGTGGTTGCCGGGCAGCGACGGGTCCTCACTCATCGCGACCAGCTCCCAGCCCTGGTCGCCGGCCCGGTTGAGGTGGGCCAGCGACGTGTCGCCGTACGGCGTGACGTCGACCATCGAGCCGTCCGGGCCGTACCAGACGAAGACGACCTCCCAGCCGAGGTCGTTGGTCGCGGCCTGGCGGCGGCGGACCAGCAGGGCGTACTCCCACTTGAGCATGGCGTCATTCTCACCCCACGCCGGCCCGCCGGCACGGATCAATCCTCGGCGATCCGCCCGGCGTCGACCCGCAGCCGCCGGTTGGTCTCGACGGCGGCCAGCATCCGCCGGTCGTGCGTGACCAGCAGCAGCGTTCCGGGGTAGCTGGCCAGCGCCGATTCCAACTGCTCGATGGCGGGCAGGTCCAGGTGGTTGGTGGGCTCGTCCAACACGAGCAGGTTGACCCCACGGCCCTGGAGCAGAGCCAGCGCCGCCCGGGTGCGCTCGCCGGGGGAGAGGGTCGCCGCCGGTCGGGGGACGTGCGCCGCGCGCAGCCCGAACTTCGCCAGCAGGGTCCGCGCGTCCGCGGGCGACATGTGGGGTACGGCCGCCTGGAACGCGTCGATCAGCGGCGCGTCGCCGAGGAACAACCCCCGGGCCTGGTCCACCTCACCGACCACCACGCCCGGCCCGAGCGAGGCGGTGCCCTCGTCCACCGGCAGCCGCCCCAGCAGCGCGGCCAGCAGGGTGGACTTGCCGGAGCCGTTCGCCCCGGTAACCGCGACCCGGTCCGCCCAGTCGATCTGGAGGTTGACCGGCCCGAGGGTGAAAGCTCCCCGGCGTACCACCGCGTTGCGCAGCGTGGCCACGACCGCGCCGGCGCGGGGCGCGGCGGCGATCTCCATCCGCAGCTCCCACTCCTTGCGGGGCTCCTCGACCACGTCGAGCCGTTCGATCAGCCGCTCGGTCTGCTTGACCTTGCCGGCCTGCTTCTCGGTGGCCTCGCTCCGGAACTTGCGGCCGATCTTGTCGTTGTCGGTGGCCTTGCGGCGGGCGTTCTTCACGCCCTTCTCCATCCAGCCGCGCTGGGTACGGGCGCGCGCCTCCAGACCGGCCTTCGTGTCGGCGTACTCCTCGAAGTCGGCGCGGGCGTGCCGCCGCGCCACCTCGCGCTCCTCCAGATAGGCCCCGTAGCCGCCGCCGTAGTGGTTGACCTGCTGCTGCGGCAGGTCCAGCTCCAGCACCCGGGTCACCGTGCGGGTCAGGAACTCCCGATCGTGGCTGACCAGCACCGTGCCGGCCCGCAGCCCGGTAACGAACTCCTCCAGCCGCTCCAACCCGGCCAGGTCCAGGTCGTTGGTCGGCTCGTCGAGCAGGAACACGTCGTACCGGCTGAGCAGCAGCGACGCCAACCCCGCCCGGGCCGCCTGACCGCCGGACAGCCCGGTCATCAGGTGGTCCAGGTCGACCGTGAGCCCCAGATCGGCGCTCACCTGGTCGGCGCGTTCGTCGAGGTCCGCGCCGCCGAGGGCCAGCCAGCGCTCCAGCGCGTCGCCGTACGCGTCGTCGGCGCCCGCCGACCCGGCCGTCAACGCCTCGGTCGCGGCGTCCAGCGCCGCCTGCGCGCCGGTCACCCCGGTCCGGCGGGCCAGGAACTCCCGTACCGTCTCGCCCGGCCGCCGCTCCGGCTCCTGCGGCAGGTGCCCGACGCTCGCGGTGGGCGGGCTGAGTCGCACGCTGCCGGCCTCTACCGGCAACAACCCGGCGAGGGTACGCAGCAGCGTCGACTTCCCGGCCCCGTTCGGCCCGACCAGGCCGACCACGTCGCCCGGGGCGACCACCAGGTCCAACCCGGCGAAGAGGGGGCGGTCGCCGTGCCCGGCGGCCAGGTCCTTGACGATCATCGTGGCGCTCATCAGGACGGCAGCCTATCGGGCCGCCCGCATGAGACCGGCCGCGAGCGGGCAGACTCCATGACGTGGTGACCACACTGGCGATCGACTGCGGTGGTGGCGGCATCAAGGCGTCGGTGCTCGACGAGGCCGGCACGATGCGCGCCCGACCGCTGCGGGTGCCGACCCCGTACCCGCTGCCGCCCGATCTGTTCGTGCGGACCCTGGTGGACCTCGGTGGGCGACTGCCCACGGCCGACCGGCTGACCGTCGGCGTCCCCGGGATGATCCGGCACGGCGTCGTGGTGGCCACCCCCCACTACGTCACCCGCAGCGGACCCCGGTCCCGGGTCGACCCGGAACTGCTGGCCGAGTGGTCCGGCTGGGACGCGCGCGGAGCGCTCGCCGACGCGTTCGGGGTGCCGGCGCTGGTGCTCAACGACGCCGAGGTGCACGGGGCCGGTGTGGTGGCCGGTACCGGCTGTGAACTGGTGTTGACGTTGGGAACGGGGTTGGGCAGCGCTCTCTTCGACGGCGGCGTCCTCGCGCCGCACCTGGAGCTGTCGCACGCGCCCGTGCGGTGGGGCACCACCTACGACACGTATGTGGGCGAGCCGGAGCGGCGGCGACTCGGGGACGCCTTCTGGTCCCGCCGGATCCGGCAGGTCGTGGACGGGCTGCGCCCGGTGTTCCGGTGGGACCGGCTCTACCTGGGCGGGGGCAACTCGCGGCTGATCCGACCGGAGCAGCTCGCCCGGATGGGCGACGACGTGGTGGTGGTGCCGAACACGGCGGGGATCGTCGGCGGCGTACGGGCCTGGGAGCTGTCCGCCGGCCGCCGGGACGCCCGAACCTGACCCTATTTCGACCCGGGGAACAGTCGCCAAACGCCGAGTGTTGTGCCAGCGTCGGAACAGGTGACGGCGCGACCCGAGGAGGTGGGCAGATGGATCTCCTGGCGGACTACCGACGGGCGACCATGTTCTTCGAGACCGGTGACCCGAGCGGAGCGGCCCGACTGCTGGAGCCGATCGTGGACGCCGAGCCCGGCAACGCGGCCGTCCGGCAGTTGCTGGCCCGGGCGTACTTCCAGTCGGCCCAGCTCAACCGGGCCGAGGAGCAGTTGCGGGAACTTGTCGACCGGGACCCGAGCGACCACTACGCGCACCACGTGCTGGGTCGGACGCTGGAGCGGCTGAACCGGCACACCGACGCGCTGCGGCACCTGCGGATCGCCGCCGCGATGTACGCGGCCAACGACGACTACCGGATCGCGCTCCAGCGGGTGGAGACCCGCGTGGGCGGCACGCGCTGAGCACGGAGCAGGCGGTGTACGAAGGGGCGGTCCCACGGGACCGCCCCTTCGTCGTCGGGCCGTGGGGTGGGCCGACGGGCGTGCCTAGGATGGCGGACATGGGACCTGACCGGCCGGGGGCTGCGGCATGAAGCTCAAGCTGGACCTGCACGACATCTTCAACAAGGGCCAGGACATCGACCGCGCGCTGCGCGGGATCATGGACGAGGCGGTCGCGAAGAAGGCCACCCTCGTCGAGATCATCCCGGGTAAGGGGTCGGGGCAGCTCAAAAAGCGGGTGCTGCGGTTCCTCGACCAGAAGGACGTCAAGCAGCTCTACCACCGGGTCGAGAAGGACTCGAAGAACTTCGGCCGCCTCTTCGTCCACTTCCGTTGGAAATAGAGCCACCAGACGTGAAACCGGCCCTGACCTGCGTCGCCTTAGATCACTTCCCGTCGCTGGGGCGCATGTGGGGCACATGGCCCGTTAGGACGTCGTCAATCGCCTGCCTCGTCCGGTCCTCGTCGTCCGGCCAAAGGTGACTGTACGTATTCAGCGTCTCGGCGGCGTTGCCGTGCCCGAGCCTCGACGACACCACCTTGACCGACAGGCCGGCACGGATCAGGGCTGACGCGTAGAAGTGCCGCAGGTCGTGGAACGTCGCCCCCTCGACGCCGGCCGCCTTCACCGCCGGCCGCCAGATCGACTCGTTGTAGCGCGACCGGTGCAGCGGCTTCCCGTCCGCCGTGCGGAACAACCACTGACCCGGCTTGGTGTCGTCGAGGTGACGCGCCAGGGCGTCGAGCACGACCTGGCCGACAGGCACCGTGCGGTAGCTCGGCCGGTTCTTCAGGTCGCACTCCTGGACCGTGCCGTCCGGCCCGGGTTGCACCTGCCGGTCGATCGTGACCGTCTTCGCCGTCAGGTCGACATCCTCCGGGCGTAGGCCGAACACCTCGCCCTGCCGTGGCCCGGCGCCGGCCGCCACGCCGGCGGTAGCGGCGTACGCCGGCGGCAGGGCCGCGAGGATCGCCGCCACCTGCTCGACGGTCAGCGGGACCACCTGGCGGCGGGGGATCTCGGGCAGCGCGATCCGGTTCAGCTTCCGGTCGGCCGGCGACCGCACGATCAGCCGGTCCCGGACCGCTGCGGCGAAGACGGCCCGCACCGTCGAGTAGACCGGCCGGACCGAGCTGGGTGCCAGCTTGAGGCCCGTCGCCCACGCCTGGATCTCGCTCGGCCGGATCGCGGCCAGCGGGCGGCTACCGAGCACCGGGTAGGCGTGGGTTTCGAGCTGCGACTTCGTCCGCGCGGCGGTGTTGTGCCGGTGTGGCTGTCCGGCCCGCCACGTCTCCGCGTACGCCCGGAACGTCTGGCGCCCCAACTTCGGGTCGACGTACTCGCCGACGTTGAGCTTGTGCTCGACCTCGCTGCGGAACCGGTCGGCGTCGACCTTGCGGGCGAACGACTTCTTGCGCTGCTTGCCGGCCTCGTCGCGCCAGCGGACCAGCCACGGCTTCGGCCGCCCGTCGTCGCGCTTCTCAACGCTCGCCACTGCTGGCCCGGAACTCTCGCGTCATGTTGTCGGCCGACGCCTGGTCGATGCGGAACTCATCGGCGGGGACCTCGCTGAAGTAGACCCGCGCGTCCTGCCCGAGCTCCTGAAGCGGCATCCGGCCGCGGATCCACTCCCGGGCCTCCCACGCCGAGACTGGCCGCCCAGGCGCTACCTCGTACGGGTCCGCCTCGTCACCTCCGGTCGGCACCACCAGGTGCACCGGCGCCACACCGAGCACCAGGGCGAGCGCCATCCACTCCTCGACGCTGACGGATGGCCGGCGGCCCGTTTCCAGCTTCGTCACAACGATGCGCGTCCACGGGACACCCGCTGCAGCCATTCGTTCGGCAAGCCCGTCGGCGCTCCAACCGTGGCGCTGCCGGAGGGATCGAACGCGAGCGGCGATTACTGCTGTCGGGCGCGCGGGATCTGGGGTTTGTTCCATGCGGGAACCATAGCGGACCGGCTTGACACAGGCCAGACCGTCCCGCATAGTCCTCGCAGGTCCATGTTTGTGCCTGAGAGGAACAGAAGATGACCGAGCGGAAACCGCTGGCCGACCCGCAGCAGGTCGCGGCGTACCTGGGTGTTGCCGAGAAGACCCTCCGTCAGTGGCGGTACCTCAAGACCGGCCCGAGGTGGACGAAGGCCGGCGGGCGCATCCGCTACCGGTGGTCCGACGTGGAGAAGTACCTCGGGGACCGGGAGGCCGCAGCAGCATGAGCATCACGCAGAACGCCCGCCCCGCGGTGAACGGGACGGGCGGCGAGCAGGTCGGCGAGACCAGTAGGCAGCCTACGCGTATGCCGGCCGGATGGCACGAACAGGCCGACTGGGAAGCCGAGCACGCCTACGCCGAGGGCTACGCCGCCGGCTGGGCCGCCGCTGAGCGCGCCATCGCTGACGAGATCACCGAGGCGGTCGGCGTCCAGCCCTACAAGCGGGGCGACGTCATCCGTGGACTGATCCGCAGCATCGGCCAGGTCCCGTCGAGCGGAAGGCCCGCAGCATGACCAGCCAGTACGAGCGGGACGCCATCGAAGCGGCCATTGCCAAGATCGAAGAGGACGTGATCACCGAGGGGTGGGACGACCCGCTGCCGCTCGGGTGGTCAGCCGACCTTCCGGCATTCCCGGTCGACGCGCTACCGCCGGTGCTGGCCCGCTTCGTGCGCGGCCTGGCCCTGGAGGTGCAGACGCCGGCCGACCTGCCCGGGTCGGTGGTGCTCGGCATCCTCGCCGCCACCGTCGGCGGCCGGGTCATCGTCATCGTGCGCCGTGGATGGCGAGAGCCGACGAACCTGTTCGTCGTGCCCGTGATGCCGCCCGGGTCGCGCAAGAGCGCCGTCATCTCCGTGTGCCGGGCACCGCTCACCGAGGCAGAGGTCGCGCTCGCCGAGAAGGTCGGCAGCCTGATCGCCGACCGGCGCACCGAGAGGGAGATCCGAGAGCAGATCGCCGATGCCGCGAAGCGGAACGCCGCGAAGGACGGCGACCCCATCAAGATCATGGAAGCGCAGGAAGCCGTACGGGCCGCAGAGCAGGTCATCGTGCCGGCCTGGCCACGCCTGACCGCCAGCGACGCGACACCAGAAGCCCTCATCACGCTGCTCGCCAACCAGGGCGGCCGCATCGCGGCCATCTCCGCAGAGGCAGGCATCTTCACCTCGCTGACCGGCCGGTACAGCAAGTCGCCCAACCTGGACCCGATCCTGATGGCGCACGCTGGCGACGCGATCCTCGTGGACCGGCGCGGCCGGGAGCCCGAGCGGGTCGACGCCCCGGCGCTCACGCTGGTCGCGTCCATCCAGCCGTACGCGCTGCGCGAGCTGGTCGAGCGGCCCGACTTCGGCGGCCGGGGCGTGCTCGCCCGGATCCTCTGGGCACTGCCGGTCGACAACACCGGACACCGCGACGTCGAGCCCCCGGAGATGCCCGAGCGCGACCGGGAGGCGTACCGCCACCTCGTGTACGACCTGGCTCTCTCCATGGCCGAGCGGGAGGGGCCGGTAGCCGTCACCCTCACCGAGGCCGCGCGGAAGGTGCATCTCGAGTACCACCGCACCGTCGAGGCACGGCTACGCCGCGGCGGCGACCTCGGCGCCGACCTCGTGCGCGAATGGGGCTCCAAGCTGGCCGGAGCGGTCGCCCGCATCGCCGGCTGTCTCCACGCGGCCAGCGCGCCCTTGGCGGACCCGATCAGCGAGAGCACCATGCGCGCCGCCGTCGAGTTGGGCGACTACTACCAGGCTCACGCCGTCGCGGCCCTGGCGACCGGGGGAGAGGACGCCAACACGGCCAAGGCGCGACTGCTGCTCGCCTGGGTGGCGGACAAGGGCATCACCCGGCTCAAGCTGCGCGACATCCAGCGGACCGGCCCCAAGACGCTCCGCAAGGCGTCCGACGTCCGCCCGGTGCTCGACAGCCTCGCCGAGCTGGGCTGGCTCCGTGAGCACCAACTCGGCGGGTGGGAGGTACACCCACGCGCCGATCGACTCCTCAAGGCGGGCGACACGGGCGACACGGGCGACAACCCGAGCGTTTCCGCAGCTCACGACCTGTCGCACCCTGTCGCCCCCATTGTCGCCCCGACGGGCGACACGGGCGACGTCCCGGAGGTGGATGGGTGGCCTGTCGCAACTGTCGCCCCGGCAGGCGACAACACGGGCGACACCCTGTCGCACCCACTGACCAGCGCAAACACGGAATCTGTCGCCCCTGTCGCCCCTGTCGCCCCGATTCCGAGGGCGATGGCGATGCCCGACGTTCAGGACGGCGAACACACCGCCTTCTGCCCGGTGTGCGGCTTCGGCTGGGACACCAACGGCCACTACGTCAACTGCGAGGAACCCCGATGAAGAAGCTCACCGCCGCGCAGCTGCGCGAGGCACGCAAGGCCCACCGCTGCCCCGACTGCCGCAGCGACGTCACCGTCAACCGACGCACCGGGCAGACCGACGTCTACCACGACGACACCTGCCCGATGCTGGCCCGTCTGCGGCGCAGTGGCCGCACTGCCGGGCTGGTGCTCATGCGCCAGGACCACCAGACGCCCGAGCAGTTCGCGGCCGAGGCGGCGGAGTTGGTTGCCGAGCTACACCAGCGCACCGGCATGAGCTTCCAGATCCGCACCGACCCGTACCGCGGGCTGCCGACGTGACCAGCGACAGCCCGCTCAGCGCCACGCACAGCCAAGATCCGGACCTGCTGAGGGGTACGGGCGCCGGCCGCACCAAGCCACGTACGCGGCGAGGCACCAGCAGGGGGAGGGGCGGTCGGAATCGCTCCACGACGTCCGCCGGGAGACCCCACGTCCCCGGCTCCCGTCTCTCCCCCCGCGAATTCTCACGAAGGCGGCCCCTGTGACACACGCGAAACTGCAGGTCAGTCCCCCGTTACGCCCGTGACGCGTCACGTAACGCGTCACGTCACTCTGGAGGCACCGTGAAGACGATCGACGTTGACCAGGAGACCGCCGAGCGCGCCCTGGTGGTCATCGCCGCGCACGTTCCGCTGACTGTCGACATCGGGTGCCCGCTGGTGGCGTCCGCGACGGCCTGGCGGTGCTGCTGGTGACCAGCTCGGGCACCTGGTGGGTGCGCCCCGGTGAGGTTGAGCGCCTGGCGCAGCTTCCCGACGGGCGGTCGGAGTTGACCCGCTGGTCGGAGCGCGTCGAGCTGTCCCGGTCGATCTCGTGACCGGTATGATCAGGGCAGTCGGTTCGCTGACCCAGCGCCCCCAGGCACCACGGCCCCAGGCTTTCGCCTCGCGCCCCCGCCTCGCGGCCCCCGGTCGACGGCACGGCGGCAGACCAGTAGGTCCCCCGCCGATGTGCCCTCCCCCGACATCTCACCCCGGCGTGTGCGCCGGACACCCCATGACTTTGCCTGGAGGGCAATCGTGAGCACCAAGATGTACGACCGTCTCCGCGCCGACCTGAGCACCCTCGGCCGTGAGACGAAGGCGCTGACCGACAAGGCGACCGCCGAGGGCCGCGAGCTGACCGAGCCGGAGAAGGAGCAGGCCGCGTCGCTGGTGGCGCAGATGGACGGCGTCAAGACGCGCATGGAGCAGATCCGCGCGGACGAGAAGCTGCGCAAGGCGATCGGCGACCTGGGCGACGGCGGCCCGCGGTTCAACGACGGAGGCCCCGGCGAGTACGTGCCGGCCGGGAAGGGCTCGACGTGGGCCCGCCAGGTGGCCGGGAAGCTCATCATGCAGGCCGAGCGGCACGGCGTGAAGGCGCTCGTGTCGGGCTCGATCGACGTCCCGTCCATCGTCGAGCCGGTCGTCGACCTGCCGGCCCGCCCGACGCGCATCCTCGACCTGATCCCGCGACGACCGCTGACCGGCAACACGTATGAGTACCTGCGGCAGACGCTGCGGACGAACAACGCGGCGGTGGTCGCCGACAATGCCACCAAGCCGACATCCATCTACACCGTGGGTTCCGTCGAGGACCGGGCGCGGGTCATCGCCCACCTGTCCGAGGCGATCCCCGAGCGGTACTTCGCCGACCACCAGGAGCTGTTCCAGCTCCTGGACCGGGAGATGCGCGAGGACGCGCTGATCGCCCTGGAGACGGAGATCACCACTGGCGACGGCACCGGGGAGCACTTCACGGGCATCATCAACGTGTCGGGCACCCTCAGCCAGGCGTGGTCGACGGACATCCTCACCACCACCCGCAAGGCCCGGACGACGCTGGAGAACGCGCTCCAGCAGCCGACCGCGTACGCCATGAACCCGACCGACTGGGAAACCATCGACCTGCTCCAGGACAACGAGGGCAGGTACTACTACGGCGGTCCGTCGTCGATCGCCACCCCGGTGCTGCACGGCCTGCCGGTGGTGGTCACGCCGGCGGTAGCGGCCGGCACGGCGATCCTCGCGGACTGGCGCCAGGCCCGCCTGCGGGTGCGGGAGGACATGCGGATGGACGCGGACCGGTCGGGGACGCTGTTCGACAAGAATCAGGTGAAGCTCCGCGTGGAGGGCCGCTTCGCGTTCGACCTGGTGCGCCCTCCGGCGTTCTGCGAGATCGACCTGACTGCCTGACCTGTGCCGGCGGCGTCAACGTCAGCCCGGCTCATCGGGCAGCGAAGGGCGCGAGGGTCCTCCGTCCTGTAGACCGTCCTGCGCCAGCTGGCACGAACACAGAGCACCCCCGGGGCCAGGCCGCCCGGGGGTGCTCTGCTGTCTGTCGATCTTCGTCACACACCGTGGGGAGAGAGGGGGGATGGCACGAGGGGTCCCTCCGGCCGTCACTCTCCGCGAGATTCCGACCGCCCCTCCGGTGCTAGCCCGTACCACTCACCCCGCAGCCACCTGTGGCGGTCTGTACCGCGGTTCTGGTGGCGAGTGGTACAGGGGCTAGCGCCCTGCCCAGAGGGGCTAGGGGAGGGTCTAGCAGTAGCCCCGGCCGGGGCTAGCAGTGGCGGTCCGTACCACGCGGTATAACCCGTCCCCGGCGACCGTCACGACAGCGTCACGTACCACGCCGTTGACGGTCCACTGACGCCGTCAGGCGGCGGGTTCGTACCACGCTGCTGACGGTCCGTACCACGCTGGCCGTACCGCAAAAATGGCCGTTTCTGCGGCCATCCGTGGCGGCCATCTGGCCGCAGAAATGGCCGGTCCGGTGGCTGGTTTTTGCGGCCGTCAGACCGGCCACTGACACCGTCACGGTGGCCGGTCTGACGGTCGTCCAGGGGCGATAGCGCGGCCGTCTGGTGGCCGGCCCGGTCGCGCTATCGATAGCGGGAGGGCTAGCGCGCGGGCAGGCTCAGGAGCAGCGTGGACGGCCCTGGATAGCGGATAGCTCGACCGCCCTGGAGATGTCCCCGCAGACCCTGATGGCGCGCTGAGCTGGGATGTCCTCGGGGACCGGGGACATGGTCGCGGGGTTGGTCGCGGCACGGGTGGTGGTCGCGCTTCCGCGACCAGCGTGGGCGCGGCTCTGGCCTGCCGAATCCTCGGTGGTCGCGTGGTCGCGGCACCTCGCCGCAGGCGCCGAACCGGGCCCTGGGGAGGTAGCGCGGGTAGCGGCCGGTCGCGGCGAGGTAGCGGCACCGCTACCTGCTGCCGCTACCTCGACGACGCTGGCTGACCTGCGAGAACCGTCCGGCGGCGTGATCAGGTAGCGGGTAGCGCGGACATGGCGCGACCCCCGGAAACCCCTGATTTCGGGGGTCCGGGGGTCTCTGGTGCCGCTACCGCTACCCGCCCAGGGCTTCGTCCTGCCGGCGGTTCTGGTCGGCCGTCTCGGCCTCGCACCGCTGCGCCATGACCACGCAGTAGCGGGCCAGCCGGCGCAGTTGCTCGGCGGTCAACTCCATGTCGTCCATGCGCCCCTTCTGGCAGAGGTCCATGTCGACCAGGTCGACGGTGATGACGCCGACCGCTCGCCGCTCGCCGTCACGGCTCACGCGCAGCTCGGTCCAGATGTGCAGCTCCATCGGCATGTTCTCGCGCGTGGCCGACTCGCCGACCACGCCGTGGGTGAACGAGCTGGAGTGGTTCGCGGTGCCGTCCTCGCCGTGGTAGTGCTCGGCGCACCAGGCAGGGCACTGGCCGTGGGGAATCTCGGGGCGGGTCATCGGGTGCCTCCGGCGGCGAGCAGGGAGCCGGCCGGGCGACCGGCGGCGTGGATGGCGGTACGCATCATCAGCGCGACGGCGCCGCGCTGGTCGAGCTGCTCGGCGACGATCCGGTCGGCGCTGGCGACCCGCCAGCCGTCCGGGCCGTTCACCGCGGCGGCCAGCGGGCCGCGCTCGGGGTAGTCGACGTCACGGACCACGTACGCCTGGCCGGCGCGGATGGTCTGCTTGAGCAGGACGGGGTCCATCAGCTGCCACCCCCGACGCGCTCGATCATGTCGGCGATCGTGTTCACGAGCAGCGACGCCCGCTCGACCGTCAGCGTGATGACCTCGCGGGGCTCGACGCCGGCGGCGGGCACGTCCCCGGGGTTCCATGCGGCGATGTGGATCGTCGGGCGGCCGATGGACTCCGGCTTGATGATCTGCACGGTCAGCAGCTCGTCGACGTAGAAGTACCGGGAGCCGTGCGACCCGCTCCCCTCGGCGGTCGCGCTGCACTCCGGCGGGTGGCACCAGCGCGGGTGCTCGATCTCGGCCATCAGGCGTGCCGGGCGATGCGGGCGGCGGCCAGCAGCGCGTGAGCCAGCTGCTCGACCTCGGACGGGGTGCCGGACCAGCCCTGGACGTCCTGACCACCGGCGTAGTGGCCGGTGTCGCCCTCGGCGAGCGTGAGCACCACCCGGGTCGGGGTGGTGACCTCGCCGCGCTCGGTGGTCGACTCCACCAGCACCCGGGCGGTCGCCGCCCCGGTCGTCGAGGACGGCTCGTTGGCGGTCAGGTCCGTGACCACGACCTCGTGGCACAGGCCGATCGAGAACCCGTCGACCTCGGTCACCTGGCCCCGGTGGTCCTCGGTGCAGAACGGCGGGCAGCCGGCCGGACGGGCGGCCAGAGCGCGCTGGAGGCCGTCGGCGTAGCCCTCGGCGTACCGGCTGTCCCCGACGCGGATCGCGTCGGCCAGCTCCCGCACAGCGGCTGGGTTGGCATCGATCGCGGCCCGGATCAGCTCCAGATCGGCGGCCTCGACGCGGCCGGCGGACGCCGCGTTCATCGGGAAGTCGGCCGCCGGCGGGGCGGTCGCGGCCTGGATGTCGGCCTCGGTGACCCGGAGCCGCGCGGCCAGCTCGGCGACGGTCAGCGGACGCGGGTACGCCTCCTGGAGAGCGGCGATCCGCTCGGCCAGCGGGGCGGGCTGGTAGGGCCGGTTGACCGGGAACAGGTCGGTGGTGTCGGCGTCGATCAGCCGGTTCGACGGGGGGACGGACGCAGATGCGATGATGCTCATGGGTCGCCTCCTGGGGCGATCAAGGGCCCGGATCACAGGAGCTGGAACTCCTGCCGGGCCCGTCCCTTTTCACTGGCCGGGTCGGTCAGCTACCGATGCGGCCGGCGCGGGGCCGGACGCACGGGGAAGCCGACCGATCAGGCGGCGACCGGGGTACGGAGGATGCGGCCGATGAGCTGCGCCTGGCGGACGGTCACCGGCACGGTCCGGATGGCGGAACCCTCGGCGGGCTCGATGATCAGGCGGGCCGGGCGGTACCCGGGCTCGATGAGCTGGTGGTCAGCGTCGGTGCGCTGGTCCGGACGCACCAAGCGCAGCATGAGCGGCTGGTCGGCGTCGAGGACGGTCACGGACCGGCTGGCGTGGCTGCCGGTGGTGTCGTCCGCGCTGACCGTGCACCGGGCCGGGTCGCACCACTTCGGGTGCTTCGGGGTCGCGTTCTCCATCTGGTCGCCTCCTGGGGCGATTGAGGCTCGCTCGGTGCTGGAACACCTTGCGGGCCGTTCGGTTGTGCCAACAGCTTGGCATGCATCTCGGAAGACCGTCAAGGGGTTGGCATAGCCCTTTGCCAAGATCTTGTGAGATGATGCCCGGCATGACCTACGACCTCTCACGCCTGACCGATCTGGGCCGGACGTACGCCGAGCAGCGCGCCGCCGCTGAGACGACGCGCCAACTGCTGACGCCGGAGATACTGGCCGCCGCCCGGGCCAAGGTGAAGCAGGGCGAGATCGTGCGAGCGTCGGGCCTCACCCGCGAGCGCGTACGTCAGCTCTGCCGGGCGGCAGGGATCGAGCCTGAGTGACCCTCGGTGTTGGGGCACATGTGGGGCACGCCCCACCGGGACGGAGCGAGACATTGCGGGACACGAGAAGGCGCAAAACCGCAGGTCAGGGCCGGTTTACCGGCCCTTTCTGCTGGTCAGAGAAAGATGCCGTTCATTCCCGTTGGAAGTAGCAGCGTGATGGCCTCCGACCGACGCTTCCGTACGCCCCGGGCCGTCGAACCGTGACACCTTAACCACGGTCACGACTCTCAGGGCTGAGCTTCCCTCAGTGGGCCGAGCAACCAGCGATTGGCGGCGGCGTGACTGCGGAGGTGAACCACGGGAAGGTCCGGACGCCGGGCCGACAGGGCCTCGATACGTGTGGCCGTCTGAGGATGCGTGTTCCACGCCCAGCGAACGATGTGCTCGGAGTCGGTGAACAGGGTCCAGAGCGGCGGTTCCACGTTGCCGTTCCAGAGCTGTTGGCGTCGAAGGCGGCGTACGACGGTCCGCCGGACGACCTGGCGCATCACGGTGATCTTCGGCAGATCCAGCCACACCAGCAGGTCCGCGAGATCGGCGAGGTGAGTGCGTACCGCCCTGTACTGCCACTCGGTCACCCAGGAGGGACCTGCGCTGAAGCGGCGTACGTCGTCTTCGAAGGACGGCCGTCTGGTCCACGACGGTCCGTGGAACAGGCCGTCGATCTCAATGTGCGGCGCTTGCAACGACGTGGCGATGCGGGAGGCGAGGGTCGTCTTTCCGGCGCCCGAGGTGCCGGCGACCAGCACGCGGCGGGGACGCCACGGCAGGGGATCGGCGGCGTGCAGGTGCGGCATGGCAATGAGGGTAGTTCGACCGGATCGGCTTGGTACCTACCGCGACTCTAGAGTGCCCGCATGCCCGTATCCCAGTACGCGTACCTCGCGCTGTCCTCCGTCCGGGTGTCAGCGGCCGAGATCACGAGCAGGTTGGGCATCAAGCCCGACGAGGTGCTCGTTCGTGGCAGTCGCCAGGGCGATCCGGTTCGGCCCACCGCTCATCGGTGGAAGATCGTCTGTCGCAAGCCCGGACTTACCGTGGACGAACAGCTTGCGGAGATCGTGGATCGCCTGTTCGACCACGCCGAGCGGATCGGGGAACTTGCCGCTGAGCTGGACCGCGTCGATGACGTGCCCGGTGCGAGTGTCCTGCAAGTCGTCCGGGTGTTCGAGCACCCGGACGGCGAGGAGGAAAACCTGACCAGTCCCGTCGACGGCATGCAGAAACTCGCGGGGCAACACCAGTTGCTGGGCTGGCACCTGAATGCCCAGGTGCTGGAATTCCTCCGGCTCACGCGGGCGGAACTGGACGTGGACGAGTACCTGTACGGATGAAGAGCCCAGGCCGGCGATAGGGCGGAGATGACGTCAGCGCTTGCGGATGTGGCTACCGAATGGCGTTCAGCGCGTCTCGGAAGTCGGCGGTGGCCTGCTCGTGGGGGTAGCGACGGTGAAGTTCGACGTCAACTTCACCGGCGACGAGCAGCAGCGAGGGCAGGGACCGCCGAGTAGCGGCGAACGCCGTCACCCCCTCCTCGACGGCCCGGTCCAGCTCGCCAGCGCGCAGGGCTGTGGCGGCGAGCGTGAGTCGGGCTTCGGCCATCCGCATGGGTGACCGCTCGGTGCCGTCCGATCCGGTGCCGAGACGCAGAACCTCGTTGGCGTAGTGCTTGGCGAGAGTGTCGTGTTCGGCGAGGCGGTAGGCGTCCATCGCGTAGAACAGCCATTTGCCGGGATCGACCTCGAAGTGGTTGTCGGGTCGGTCGGGCGCACCGAGGTCGTCGAGGAGCCGCCGACCTCGATCGAGCGCCGTCCGCGCGCCCTCAAGGTCGCCTAGTCGTGCCAGCGATTTGGCTTCCTGTGCGATCAGTTGCACCCCCACCCGCTGTCGACCGGCGGCTTCCTGCCCAGCTCGGGCGGCGGTCAACGCTGCCTCGTGCCGGGACTGGGTGAGTGCGAACCACGCCGTCATCTCCCACGCCCAGCCGGTGATGCCGGCGTGCCCGGCTTCCTCGCCGAGCTGACGGGCGGCAGTGCGGGTGGCCTCGGCACTGGCGCGTTTGCCGAGGTCGTATTCGACACAGCCGATCAGCAGCGCCAGCCAGCCTGCGCACACCAGCAGTTCGCGGTGCTGCCGCAGCCCGGTGGGTCGCTGTAGCAGTCGGGCGACCTCGCGCAGCCAACCCTGACCTTCGGCGCGGAGTTCCCCGGCGTCGCGCCACCCGTACTGGCAGCACAGCTCGGTCACGGTCGCCTGCAACGTCTCGATGGTGGCGGGGGCGGTGTCGCTGGCGTGCATTCGATGTAGCAACTCGACGGTCTCCGACGGCCGGATGTCGGAGGCAGCGGCGATGTCCAGGGCGGCGCAGGCGATCAGCTCCCCACGAGCGGCCAGGACGTCGTCGATCCGGCGGGCCAGATCCTCACCCGGTCGACGACGGCCGTTCTCAAGCCGTGAGAGGTGACCCTTGTCGGCGGGCAGCAGCTCGGCGAGAGCGGCCAGGCTGAGCCCGCGCGCTTCCCGCGCTGTCCGCATTCGGGCGCCGAATGTTGGCATGTCTCGCGCCTCCCACCGGAGTTGCCAGGTTGCCGGTGCGCATTGGCAACGCGCAACCCGTCGACCGATGTGAGCGTACCGCCGCACGGTGTATCGGACGAGCACACGCAGTGATCGGCGGGAGGCGTGGTGGCGATTCGGGAGCGGTTCAAGCGCTGGTGGAGCAGGCGGAGGCAGGTCCAACTGGACGTGACCGGAGCAGCGACCTGTTACCCACAGCGGTTCGGCGCGTACGGGATCACGGTGCGGGACGGCAACCGCGACGGTGGGCGGGCGGCTCGGTGACGGCTGGAGAACGGCAGACTGTACGGGCCAATCGGGCTGAACGGTCGGTGTCAGCGCTCGATCGCCGGATGGACGGGGAGCACCTGCCGCGCCGCCCGCAGTGGCACTGCCAGACGTGTGTGGCAGACACGCCCTGGCCGTGCCATCCCGCGCGGGTGCGCCTCGCCGAGGCGTACGGGCGCGACCGCATCGGCCTTTCCATCTACGTCAGTGGGCTGCTCTTCGTCGTCGTCGTGGAGCTGCCCGAGGTGGCGCCGACCGAGTTGTACGAGCGGTTCGTGGCCTGGACGCGCTGATGGGCAGCGTCCACCCAGGCGACGGGGTCATGTCCTATTCCGACTGGGCGCACGGTCACAGGCTGGCCGTGAGGAGGCCGCGCACCGCCAGCGGTAGCACCGCGCTCAGGTTGCCCACCAGGGCTTGTCCCATTCGGACTACTCGCGTCAGCCGCCGGGCTTACCGGTCGGGAGCGGCGGACCCGCGGTGACGAACCGGACCGTCGGTTTCAGCTTGGCGCAGAGCTTGCGGGGAAAGGCCGGAGCCGCCTTGATGATCGCACCGCACCCGCCCGACGTGGTGCGGGTGACGGTCGACCAACCGGCCGGCTCGTTACGCAGGAAGTAGCGCCGTACGGCGGTGTCCACCTCGCACCCGGGGCGCGGCTCGACGCCGCACGACGTCGGGTCGTCCGGCACCGTCATGATCAGCCAGTTCCCGTCGCAGGCCTCGACGTGGCCCTGCGAGTGGCGGGACACGTCCATCCCCCGTACGGCCGCACGCGTCCAGGTCGGGTCGCAGCGGTCCTCCGGTGGCTTGCAGCCAAGGTGCTCGTCACACCGGCTGTACGCGCCGTTCTTCAGCGCCCACGTCTTCTGGTTGAGCGACAGCGGGCGGTCGCCGATGGGCTCCGCCGACGTGAGGGTCACCTGGGCGGGCTCGGAGGTCGGGCAGGCGCCCACGATGGCGGACCCGGCCGATTCCTCCACGATGTCGGCGAAGATGACGCCGTTCTCCTCGGTCTGGTTGTCGACCCGGACGTTGCGGGAGCAACCATCGCCACCAGCGAGCGCCTTGACCTGCACGGTCACCGCCCGGACACCCGGACCGGGCGTCACGCCGCTCACCTCGGCCTGGTAGGTGTCCCACGCGGCGGACGCGCTCGGTGCGGCGTCTTCGGGCCGGGTCTGCGGCGCCGCGCAGGCAGCCACTCCCGGCACGACGACAGTCAGCAGGCAGAGAACGGTTGCGAGCCGGCGCATGGATGACATCCTGCCCGTCCGCGCCGCGTTTCGTGGTCCCGCTCCGGTGATCCACTCCAGTTTGGCGAACTGGGGCTATCCCCGCAGCAAGACGCCCCCAGTTCGCCGATCTGGAGTCGATCATCCACGCGCGGAGGACGGCGCGACCAGCGGCCGAGGTGCGGGCCGGCGTGGGAGTCAGGCGTCGGTGCGGGAGGTGTGCGCGACCGGTCGTCGGGACCAGCACTGCGGGCGCTGGCGAACGGCCAGCTCCAGCGCGAGGTGGTCGGACTCGATCATTTCCCGGGCTATTCGACGCGCCATCTCGAGGCGGTCGACGTACGCGTCAAGATCGGTCGGGCCGGCGCCAGCCATAATCGAACTCCTCGTCCCATTCGAACTAGTCGCATCATGCACCGTGCCGGCGAGCCGCCACCATTCTCCGATCGGTGGAATCGATCCGCCGTACGGCTCTGGGTGTCGTACCCCCGGCTGGGCCGATGGTAACGGCGCGTCCACCACCTCGCCCGCGAACTGCCAAAAGTGTCCACCAGATACGTCGCGATCAATGGTGACGGGTGGATTTGCCGGTGCTCGCTACATTGCACGGTGCACGGTGCGCGGATCCGCAGGGCGCGACGTGTCCGGTGAGGGATCTTCGATACGAGAGGACCGCCGTGCGACAACCGAGCAGAACCGACCCGTTGTTCGTGGCCGTCGAGTCCGAAGCGATCACCCGCGCGGACGTCGCCGGTCTGGTCGCCGGGCGGATCGCCGCCGTCCGGGTGCCGGGGCTGCTGCCGGCGGCCTGCTGCCACGCCATCACCACCGCGCTCGCCGGCGCGGAGATGGACCGCTACGACGAGAGTCGCGTGTTTCCCGTCGTCGCGAAGTTCGGCCCGGCCATCAACGACCACCGCGATGGTGGGGAGCTGCGCGAGGACTACTGGGCGGCGGCCGACGCCGCGGAGAAGGGCTGGTCCACGTTGGGCCTGCCGGACTCGCCCCGCGAGCTGTGCCTGGCCGCGTTCCGGGCGGCCTGGCCGGACGTGTCGTCGGGGCGGCGGCAGGACCGGCAGATGCATGTCGGCATCGTCCGTGAGATCAACGCCGGCCTTCAGGTGCACTTCGATGACGCGGTCCGGGAGTACGCCGGCCGGCTGCTCGACAGCGAGGTGGTGGCCCAGTTGGCGTTCAACATCTACGTCCAGGTGCCGCCCAGGGGCGGGGAGACGGTGCTGTGGCGTCGCCGGTGGCAGCCGGACGACGAGGACCTGCGGATCCCCGGCGGGTACGGCTACCGGGAGTCGGTGGCCGACGGTACGCAGTCGTTGACGTTGCGGCCGACGTTGGGAGAGGGATTCCTCTTCGACCCGCGCCACTATCACACGGTGCGTCCGGCGACGGATGGCCGGCGAATCTCCATAGGATGTTTCGTCGGGCTCACCGACGACGGTCGACTGGCTCTCTGGTCGTAGTGAAGGGCGTTTCCCCATGGTGGACAGAAGCGACGTCGAGGCGGCTGCGGCGCGGGTCGAGGGGCGGGTCCGGGAGACGCCGGTCATCACGGTCGACGGTGCCGACCTGGGCGTCCCCGGGTTGCTCAGCCTCAAGCTGGAGCTGCACCAGCACACCGGTTCGTTCAAGCCGCGGGGAGCGTTCAACCGGATGCTCCAGGGGCCGCTGCCGTCGGCCGGGGTGATCGCCGCCTCGGGGGGCAACCACGGCCTCGCCGTCGCGTACGCGGCCCGTTCGCTGGGCGTACCAGCGGAGGTTTTCGTGCCGGTCACCGCCTCGCCGGTCAAGGTGCAGCGGCTGGCCGGGCTGGGCGCGCAGGTACGGCAGGTGGGCCAGCACTACGCCGAGGCGTTGACGGCCAGCTCCGAGCGGGCCGCCGAGACCGGGGCGCTGGTGGTGCACGCCTACGACCAGCCGGAGGTGGTGGCCGGGCAGGGCACCGTGGGCCGGGAGTTGGAACGCCAGCTCGGCGGGGTCGACACCGTGCTGGTCGCGGTCGGTGGCGGTGGGCTGGTGTCCGGCATCGCCACCTGGTTCGACGGGTCGGTGCGTGTCGTCGCCGTCGAGCCGGAGCAGATCCCCACCCTGAACGCCGCCCTGAAGGCGGGCCGGCCCGTCGACATCGAGGTGGGCGGTATCGCCACGGACTCGCTGGGCGCCCGCCGGATCGGCGAGATCGCCTTCGACACGGCCCGTCGTACCGGTGTGGTCTCGGTGCTGGTACGCGACGACGACCTGACCCGCGCGCGTCGTCTGCTCTGGTCGGAGCTGCGGGTCGCCGCCGAGTTGGGCGGCTCCGCCGCGTTGGCCGCGCTGGTCGGCGGGGCGTACGTGCCCAGGGCGGGGGAGCGGGTCGCGGTGATCGTCTGCGGTGGCAACACCGACCCGAGTGACCTGGGCCCGTCAGCGCCCCACTGACTCCTCACCCGCCGTTGCGCAGGCGGCGCAGCGCATGTTCCACCTGGAGGGTGTCCAGGTGGAAGTCCCCGAGCAGCCGCCGTCGGTCGGCCAACAGGCGCTCGTACACGTCGATCGCCTCGTCGACCCTCCCGTCGAGCAGGAGCACCACGGCGAGGGTGGCCCGGATGGCGAGCACCTCGCTGCGGTCGGCGTGTCGGGGATCCACGGTGGCCAGGGTCGCCCGCAGCTCGGCCTCCGCCTCGGCGAGGCGGCCCTGCTCCTGCAGGCATCGGGCCAGCGTGTGCCGGGCCTGCCACGTTTCCGGCTGGTTCGACGGCCACCGCCGGTACCGAACCTCCAGGACCGCGTGCAGCATCTCCTCCGCCTCGGGGGCGCGGTGCTGGGCGAGGACGGCCAGCGCGAGGCTGTGCCGCACGACCATGGTCTCCCAGTGCTCGGGGCCGCGTACCTGTTGCTCCGCGGCGACGATCTGTCGTAGTTCCGACTCGGCCTCCGGCCACTGACGCTGCGCCATGATCGCCTTGGCGAGTTTGTGCCGGCTGGCGAGGGTGTCGGGGTCGCCGCTGCCCAGCACCCGGGTGCGGTCGGCGATCACGTCGCGCAGCACCCGGTCGGCCATCTCCGGCTGGTTACGCTCCAGCCAGGTGCGGCCCAGCTCGTGGCGCAGCGCCAGCACCTCGGGCCGGTCCAGCTCATGGTCGTACGCGGCGCAGCCGCGCACGATCGGGTCGAGGATGTCGAAGGCCGAACCGGGCAGGCCGACGGCGATGAGGTAGCGGGCGGTGAGCCGGGTCAGTTCCAGCGCCCGGCGTACCGTCTCGGGGTCGTGCTTGTGTTTCGGCGCCAGATATTCACGCACAGCCTCGACCAGGTGCGGCACGAGTACGTCCCAGTTCGACCAGACGGTCGGATCGTCCGGATTCTGGCCCTCGGTGGCGGCGAGCAGCAGCTTCATCACCACGCCGTGGTACTCGGCGATCTGCTCGCGGACCTCGTCGCGGTCGCGGAACATCGCGTGCACCAGCGGGTGCAACGACAGCACGTGCGCGAACGCCGGGTCGGTGACGTCCTCCTGGACGTCGAAGTCGACCAGGGCGAGGTCGCCGATGCCCTCCAGCACCTTCACCCGCTGCCGGGCGGTCAGCCCTTCGAACAGGGGGGACCCGGCCAGGATGGCCGGCTTGAGGACCACCTCGTAGGGCACCGGGGAGATGCTCAGGCAGGCCAGCACGTTGAGCAACGGTCGGCTCTGCTCGAGCCCGCGGCGGGCCAGCAGGTCCAGGGAGATGTCGTCGACCTCGCGGACGATCTCCAGGCCGAGTGATTCGTCGAGGTCAACGTCGGGGGCGTCGAGCGGCGCGCGGAAACGGCGTTCCACCGCCCGGCGGTAGTCGGCGAAGGTGGTGATGGTGGAGGAGCCGCGCCAGACCGGGCTGGCGTTGACCGACCGCAGGTAGTTGCCGGCGGCCCGCAGGGCCAGTGGCAACCCGCCCAGGTCGCGCGCCAGTTCACGGGCGTCGTCGAGGCCGCCGGCCTGCGCGCCGGCGCGGTCGATGAGCACCTGCGCTCCGGCATCGGCGTCGAGTGGACGCACCTGGTGCAGGGTCGACCAGGTGCCCCAGGTGGCCCGGTTGCCGTCCCGGGTGGTCACCAGGACCATGCCGTCCTCGGCTTCCGGCCTGCGCAGCCAACCGGTGCCGTCGGCGAGCACGCCGTCGGTGGGGCCGAGCGTGGCGGGCTCGTCCGCGCTGTCGAAGATCAGCAGCCACGGCTGTCGGGCGTGGTTGAGGTAGCGCCAGACCAGGTCGGTGGCGCTGATCATGCCGGACCAGGCCTGGTCGACCTGGCTCTCCGACGCGCCGAGCTGGCTGACCACCTCGCGCATCCCGGAGTTCAGCCGGCCGGCCTGCACCCACCAGACGGTACGACCGTCCGCGCGGGCCCGACGCGCTATCTCCAGGGCCACGTGACTCTTGCCGGAGCCGCCCATGCCGCACAGGATGTGCACCGACGGCTCTTCCCCGTCGGTGTCCGCCGGATGCATGATCTCGTCGATCAGGTCGTCGCGGCCGTGCAGTGGGCTGTCCAGGCGCCCGAGTGGCGGGTCGACGGAGACGCGGCTCGGTCGGTCGTAGGCCGGCCGGCGCACGCCCGCATCCTCGGGTGGAACGTCCGCAGTCAATGCGGTCCCCCTTCGGTGGCGAAATTGCGGCGCGGCGGGTGGCAGAAGAGATCATGTCCACTGGATGGACATTCGGAGGGGTCGTCACCCGCCCTACGTCAACCGCAAGGGTATCCACCGCCGTACTGGGTTGCACACTCTCCGTTTAGGTCACCCGACCGACCGGAATCGACACCGCCATTTACAATTCGTCGGCCATTCGAACCGATCCGCCGTCCTCGGCGTTCGCGCGGGGCATCCACGATGGACGCATGAACTGGTTGCCGTACGACGATGTGGCCGACTGGGGTTCGGTGCCGGACTGGTTCGGCGCGCTCGGCTCGATCGCGAGTGTGCTCTTCGTGTACCTCGGTCTGCGCCGGGAGATCCGCGCCCGTCGCGTCGACGAGATGCGGGTCCGGGCCACCCAGGCCCGGCTGGTCTCCACGGTCACCGAGATCCGGGGCAACGCGGTGCTGCGGGTGACCGTGACCAACGAGAGTGACGCGCCGGTGCTCGATGTGACGGTACTGCCGCGACTGGTGCCGTCCGAGGATCCGGACGGCCCGCCCGTCGACCTCGCCGGCGCGAAACAGGTCGGACGCATTCACGGCCGGAAAAGCGCGGAACTGTTCGTCACGGTCGCTGCCGCGCGTCGGCTGCACGCGGCGACCGACAGCGTTCTGGTGGAGCTGACCTTCACCGATCACGACGGAAACCGGTGGCGGCGTATCGGCTCCGGTCAACCCGAACCGGTGAACTGACGGAAACACGATTCACAAACCGGTGGTTCGGCGACACGCATCGGCCGCCGAACCACCGGTTTGTCTTTCTCAGATCGGATATGTGCGGGCGACGGCCAGCATCTCGGAGCTGTGCGACCCCACGACACCGACGGCCGGCGGCCGGGGCCGGAAGCCGGGCAGCGCGTCCAGCCCGTCGCTGGCGTCCATCGCCCGCAGCGCCACCTGCGCGGCGATCGGTCGCAGCGTCAGCGTGACCTCGACGCCCTCCGGTGGCGGGGCGTGGAAGACCAGACCGAACCCCCACCTGCCCGCGCGCGGCTCCACCGGCGCCGCGCGCCCGGCGACCTCGGCGCGCAGCACGGTGGCGGTCGTCGTGTCGACGTGCAGGGTGGCGAGGCGGACCGCCCGCTGCGGAGTGAGGCGCAGCCGCAGCGTGCGTTCACCGCCGGCACTGGTGTCGGCCAGCACGTCGAGCTTCGGCGCCGGCAGGCTGGCCGCCTGGGCCGGGCCGACCCGCAGCTCACCGTCGCCGAGGCCGGGGAAGTCGTCCGCCACGCTGGCCACCCCGTCGACGTAGCCGTCCGTCCACGGCTGCGGGTCGGTCTCGTGGCTCAGCCAGCGGGCCTGCCCGGTGCCGGCGTCCATGGCGTACATCAGGTGGGTAGGCGCGGGATGGGCGGCGTCGAAGCGGTCCACGACCAGCCCGACCCCGGCGAGCACCAACGCCGCCACGGCGGCGGCACCGGCCGGCAGCGCGGCGCGTCGCCGGGCCCGCAGCGCCAGCAGGCCGCGCTGCCCGCCGGCCTGCGGATGCAGCAGGTCGACCACCGGTAGCGCGGTCAGGCCGAGCAGCACCGCGACAAGCGCGGCCACCCCGCCCATCGCCATCCCCAGCGCGGGGAAGAGCAGTACCACCGTCGGCAGGAGGATCACGACGCCGACCGCGGCGGCGGCGGTCACCGCCACCACCGGCCACGGCCCGGTCTGCCGGGTACGCAGCGCGACCAGGCCGCCGAGGGTGCCGGCCAGGGCCGGCAGGGTGGTCAGGTACGCCCCGCCGGGTACCGCCACGGCGAGCAGCACCCCGAGCAGGGCCAGCCAGGCCAGACCGCCCACGGCCAGCGCGGCCGGGCCGATCCGGCGGCGGGTCAGCGCGTACCAGGTGAAGACGATCGCGGTGGCGAGCGCCAGCACGGCCATCCGGTACCAGATCGGGCGGTACGGGTCGAGCAGCTCCGCGTAGCCCGGCCGGATCGTGGTGATCGCCAACCAGAGCAGTTGGGCGGCGACCGGCGCGGCCACGATCGGTACGAGGGCGAGGCCGAAACCGGCGACCAGTCGGCCGGTGCTGGCCCGTCCGCTGCGGCGGGTCAACCAACCCAGCGCCGCTACCGCGAGCACCGCGAGCAGGGCCAGCGGCAGGACGAGCCAGCCCGGGTAGCGGGCCAACCCGCCCGGCAGTGGGAAGTAGGTGGCGTCGTGCCCGGAGCGCAGGTCGGTCAGGTCGACCGCGCCGAACTCCCGGGCCAGGCCCAGCGCGTTGTCCCCGTGCTGCTGGAGGCTGCCCCGGTCCATGGCGGCCGGCGTGTCCAGCGGCGTGTGGTAGATCGCGCCGCCGTCGATGTAGGCCGAGTTCAACCCGACGAACTTCTGGTCGAGGAAGGCGGTGAAGTCGGTGTCGTTGGGCAGCGCCCGATAGATCTCCACCGCGAACGAGGTGCCCACCGGGTGGGGTGCGGCCCGACCGAAGACGTCCACCAGCTTCGCGTTGTTCTTCGAGGTCTCGAACATGATCACCGGACCGGTGGAACCGCGCGCCTCGAGGTTGAGCACCACGCCGCCGTCGGCGGCGAGCGGGTTGCTCGCGGCGAACGCCGCCGCGCCGCAGAGGCACGCCTCCTCGGCGTCCGTCAGCACGAAGACGACGTCGTTGCGGGGCCGTGGGCCGGTGGACAGCGCGCGGGCCACCTCGAGGATGGCCGAGGTGCCGGCCGCGTCGTCGTTGCCGCCCGGTCCGGTCTGCACCGAGTCGTAGTGGGCGACCAGGAACACCCGACCCGTCGGATCCGTCCCGGGCAGCCGGGCCACCACGTTGCGGACCCGGGCGAAGGTCGCGCCGCCGGCCGCCCCACTGAGCTGGCCGGCCTCCGGCGCGACGGTGTCCTGCACCTGCGTCTCCAGGCCCAGGCCGCGCAGCTTCTGCTCGACGTGCGCGCGAACCTGCTCGTTGGCGGGGCTCCCGGCGACGTGCGACCGGGCCGCGATCACCTGGACGTCCGCGTACGCCCGGGCGGCGCTGAACTCGCCCGTCGGCGCGTCCGCCGGCCGTGGCGCCGGGGTCCGCAGGTCGAGCAGGCTGCCGGCGCCGACGGCCGCCAGCGCGACCAGCGCCGCCGCGGCGGCCGCAAGGCGCCGTCGCGGTCGGGTCAGCGCGCGGTCGGCAGGGGGTACGCCCGGAGGTGCCTTGAGCGGTACGTCCGCCGTGACGGGGGTGGGGGGTGCGCCCATCCGAACTCCTCGAAGGTGGTGGGGCCTGGGGGTGGCACCATCCTGCCGGTCGGCGGGTGGGAGGGGGATGGCCGGGCGTACCCGGATCGTCGCGTCCGCTCGGTCCCCGATTCCCCCGACGGCAGTGATCCTGCCCATCCCCGCCCCGTGCCGCGGCCATCGTGTTGTGTGCGACCGTTGTCTAATACAGGATCAGCAGGGCACTCGGAAGGAGCCCGACATCACCAGCGAACTCCCGCGTCTCGCGGCGGTGACCCGGCCCCACCGGGGAGGCGGCCTGGCCGGCTCCCCTGTCGTGCCGTACCCGCACGGCGGGCTGGCGCGGCACGGCAACCTGCCGCCCGGCGAGCGGCTGCGGGTGCTGCTGGTGGAGGACGACGAGGGCGACGCCTTCCTGGTCGGTGAGCTGCTCGCCGAGACGAACTCGATGATCGACCTGCTGGTCGCCACCAGCCTCCGGGAGGCACGGCAGCGGATCGGCGACGTGGACTGCGTCCTGCTCGACCTGGGCCTGCCGGACGCCCAGGGGCTGGACGGGCTGCGTCAGGTGCTGGAGATGTCCAGCGGCGCGGCGGTCTGCGTCCTGACCGGCCGTTCGGACGAGCACCTGGGCGTCGTGGCGGTCGCCGAGGGCGCACAGGACTACCTGGTCAAGGGCCAGGTGGACGGGGTGCTGCTGACCCGGGCGCTGCGCTACGCGGTCGAGCGTAAGCGCGCCGACGAGAACGCCCGCCGGCTGCGCGAGGTCGAGCTGCGCCAGGCCGAGTCGGCCCGCCTCGAACGCGGCCTGCTGCCGCAGCCGCTGATGACGACCGACCAGGTGGCGGTACACACCTTCTACCGGCCGGGCCGGCACGCCGCGCTGATCGGCGGGGACTTCTTCGACGTGGTGCAGACCCGTCCGGACCGGCTCGACCTGATCGTCGGGGACGTCTGCGGGCACGGGGTGGACGAGGCCGCGCTCGGTGTGGAACTGCGGGTGGCCTGGCGGGCCCTCGTGCTCGCCGGGGTGCCGGACGACGAGGTGCTGCCCGCCCTGGAACAGGTGCTGATGAGTGAGCGCCGCCTTCAGGAGATCTTCGCGACGGTGGCCACCACCCGACTCGACCTGGACGCCAACCGGGCCACCGTCCGACTCGCCGGGCACCCGCCGCCGCTGCTGCTCTCCGGCGGCCGGGTCGTCCCGGTGCCCGCCCCCGGCGGCCTGCTGCTGGGCGTACGACCCCGCCGGCCGATCGCCTTCGACCTGGAGTTCGACACCGATGACTGGTCCCTGCTGATGTACACGGACGGCCTGATCGAGGGACGGGTGGGCACGGGCAACGAACGGCTCGACGTGCCGGGCCTGAGTGGGCTGCTCGACGAGCCCGCCAACCGGGAGGTGTCGCTGCCCGAGCTGCCCGCCTGGCTGGTGGGCCGGGCCGAGCAGATCAACGGTGGCCCGCTCGCCGACGACGTGGCGATGCTGCTGGTCAGCCGCGGTGGTGGCCGGTGACGCCGATGGTCGGCGGCTGGAGTCTGCGCCGCCGGGTCATCACGCTGCTCACCGTCGTGGGTGTGCTGCTGATCGGCCTGGCCGTCGCGGAGGCCGCCATGGCCGCCCGCAACCGCACCCAGATCGACGCGATCCTGAACCAGACCGGGCCGCTGCGGGTGCAGTCGCAGGAACTGCTCAACGCCGTGCTCGACCAGGAGACGGCGGTGCGCGGGTACGCGGTCAGCGGTGACCCGGCCGACCTGGGTCCGTACGACGCGGGCCTCGAACAGGAGAAGGTCACCGTCGCCGGGATGCGGGCCCTGCTGCACGACTACCCGCAGATCGGTCAGGAGCTGCGGACCGTTGAGGAGCGTTCGGCGCAGTGGCGGGAGACCGTCGCCGAGCCGGTGATCACCACGACGGAGCGCGAGGGCACCCGGGCCGGTCAGGCGCTCGTCACCGAGCAGGCCCGGCAGCGGTTCGACCAGGTCAGGTCGGCCGTCGACGACCTGCAGAAGGAGATCCTGGACGCTCGGGAGCAGTCCGCCGCGGACGTCCGCAACAGCAGCAACGTGCTCGTCGTACTGCTGATCATTGCGGCCCTGGTGGTCGTCGTGGCCGGCGCGGTGCTGCTGCTCTCGCTGGACCGGATGGTGGTCCGGCCCCTGACCGGCCTCGCCGACCAGGTTCGCGAGGTCGCCGCGGGCGACTACCAGCACCGCGTCGCCACCGTCGGCCCACCAGAGTTCATCCAGCTCGGCGACGACGTGGACGCGATGCGCCAGAAGATCGCCTCCGACCTGGCCGAGGTGCGGGAGGCCCGCGAACGCATCGAGTGGGTCAACAGCCAGCTCCAGAAGCAGGCCGAGGAGCTGACCCGGTCCAACCGTGACCTGGAGCAGTTCGCGTACGTGGCGTCCCACGACCTGCAGGAGCCGCTGCGCAAGGTGGCCAGCTTCTGCCAGTTGCTCCAGCGCCGCTACGCCGGGCAGCTCGACGAGCGGGCCGACCAGTACATCGCCTTCGCGGTGGACGGCGCGCAGCGGATGCAGCGACTGATCAACGACCTGCTCGCGTTCTCCCGGATCGGCCGGCTCACCACCGGCTTCGTGGACGTCGACCTGAACAAGGTGATGGGCGACGTGGCCGGCCAGACCGAGGCTGCCCGGCAGTACGCGGACGCGGAGCTGACCTGGACCGGGTTGCCGGTGATCCGTGGCGAGGAGCCGCTGCTCACGAACCTGCTGGCCAACCTGGTCAGCAACTCGATCAAGTTCCGCCGTCCGGACCTGCCGCCGAAGGTGCACATCTCGGCTCGGTTGGTCGACGCCGAGTGGGAGATCAGCTGCCAGGACAACGGCATCGGTATCGAGCCGGAGTTCGCCGACAAGATCTTCGTGATCTTCCAGCGGCTGCACTCGAAGGACGCGTACCCGGGCACCGGCATCGGGTTGGCGATCGTCAAGAAGATCGTGGAATATCACGGCGGGCGGGTGTGGGTGGACACCGACGTGCCGGAGGGCACCGCCATCCGGTTCACGCTCCCGGCGCGTCCGGAGGACGTGGAGGCGGCTGCCGCCGGCGAACCGGTCGAGGAACCGCAGGAGGGCTCGGCGGGCGACGTGACGCCCGCGGACGGGGCTTCTCCCGCGCTGTCGGAGCACTCCGCCGGGGCGGACCAGCCGGACCGGGCCGACGGGCCGCCGGAAGGCGGTAGAACGGGTGACATGAGGGAGACGGTGGGATGACCGCGCCGGCGGACGGCAAGAGCCCGATCGAGGTCCTGCTGGTCGAGGACGACCCGGGTGACGTGTTGATGACCCAGGAGGCGTTCGAGGAGCACAAGCTGCGCAACCGGCTGACCGTCGTCTCCGACGGTGCCGAGGCGCTGGCCTACCTGCGGCGCGAGGGTCAGTACGCGGACGCCGTGGCGCCCGACCTGATCCTGCTCGACCTCAACCTGCCGCGCCGGGACGGGCGGGAGGTGCTGGAAGAGATCAAGAAGGACGAGGAACTGCGCCGGATCCCGGTGGTCGTCCTCACCACCTCCCAGGCCGACGAGGACATCCTGCGCAGCTACCAGCTGCACGCCAACGCCTACGTGACCAAGCCGGTCGACTTCGAGCGCTTCATCTCGGTGGTCCGGCAGATCGACGAGTTCTTCGTCAGCGTGGTCAAGTTGCCGCCGCGTGGCTGACACCCTGCTCGACGACGTCGGCGACCTCCTCTCGGAGGCCGCCGACCAGGTCGTGCTGCCGCTGTTCCGCAAGCTCGACGACGACGACGTGTCGGAGAAGGCGCCCGGCGAGGTGGTCACCGTCGCCGACCGTCGCGCCGAGGAGCTGATCTCCGCCGGGCTGCGTCGGCTTCGGCCGGGCTCGGTGGTGGTGGGTGAGGAGGGCGTCGCCGACGACCCGGAGCTGCTGGGCCACCTGCGCGACACCGGGGACGTGTGGCTGGTCGACCCGGTCGACGGCACGGCCAACTTCGCCGCCGGCCGCCGACCGTTCGCCCTGATGGTCGCCCTGCTGACCGACGGGCGGCCGAAGGCGGGCTGGATCCTCGACCCGATGGCGGGGACGCTTGCCGCCGGCCTTGCCGACGAGGGCACCCTGCTCAACGGCCAGCCGGTCGGCACCGCCGACGTCGTGCCGTCCCTGGGCGACATTCGCGGCGTGGCGATGACGCATTTCCTGCCGCCGGAGGCCCGCGACCGGGTCCGTGCCGGTGGTCGACGGCTCGGCGAGCTGCTGCCCGGCCAGCACTGCGCCGGCCGGGAGTACCTGGACATCCTCACCGGCGAGCAGCAGTTCGCCCTCTTCTGGCGCACCCTGCCCTGGGACCATGCCCCGGGCAGCCTGCTGGTGCGCGCGGCCGGTGGCGTGGCGCGCCGGTTCGACGGCGTGGACTACCACCCGGCCGACGAGGGTCGCGGGTTGCTCGTCGCGGCCAACGAACAGGTCTGGGCCCAGGTCCACGAGGCGTTGCTCAGCTCCTGAACCGGAGCCCTCGCGTGCGGCGCGCTACGACGCCGGCACGCTGCGTCGACACCGGGGCCGGTGGGCGGTCGCGGGACTGGTCACCGGCGCGCGTTCCGGTATCGTGACCGGCGGTCTCCGCCAGCAGGCCGCCGCCCGGCGCCGGCGGGGACGCCGCCGCGCAGAGTTCACCGGGGGCCGGCGGTCGACGGAAGGACGCTTTCGTGCCCACCACCAGGCTCAGTCAGCCGCGCGTTCGCCGCGTACTGCTCCCTCTGCTCGCCGCCCTGGCACTGGTGCTCGCTCCAGGTGTGCCCGCATCGGCGGAGCCGGACGAGGGCGGCACCAAGAAGTTGCGGGACGCGCTGGAACTGACCGCCAAGGGCCACATCGAGGCCAAGGCCAAGCTGGACAACTCCAAGCGGCGGCAGACGGCGTTGAACGGCGAGCTGAAGGCCGTCGAGGTTCGCCTGGTCGGGTTGACCGCCCAGGTCGGCGAGGTGGCCGCGCAGTCGTACCGGGCGGGTCGGCTCACCCCGACGGCGATGCTGCTCAACACGGCGACTCCGCAGGCGTTCCTGCAACGGGCGGCCGACCTGGACCTGATGGCCCAGCGGGACAGCAAGCGGTTGCGTGATCTCACCGAGGCCCGGCAGCAGGCCCAACAGGCCAAGATCGCTATCGACACCGAGGTCCGTGAGCAGCAGAAGCAGCTCGCCGTCATGGCCAAGAAGAAGAAGGAGGCCGAGGCGGCGCTGGCCGAGGTCAGCTCGGGCGGCAGCAGCGGGTTCAGCGGCGGCAGCTCGTCCTCGGCGAAGCCGGCGCCACGGAACTCCGACGGCTCGTGGCCGTCGGAGTCCTGCTCGGTGAAGGACCCGACGACCTCGGGATGCATCACCCCGCGCACCCTGCACGCGCTCAAGGAGACCCAGGCGGCCGGCTACAAACGGCACGTCTCCTGCAAGCGCAGCGGTGGCGGTGGCGAGCATCCGAAGGGTCGGGCCTGCGACTTCTCGGCCGCCACGAACGGCTTCGAGGACAAGAACGCGACCGGCGGCGACAAGGCGTACGGGGACAGCCTGGCCGCCTGGCACGTCCGCAACGCCGAGCGTCTGGGTGTGCTCTACGTGATCTGGTACCGGCAGATCTGGCATCCCGGCACCGGGTGGCGTGCCTACAGTGGCAGCGGCAGTCCCGCCGCATCGCACACGAACCATGTTCATCTCTCGATGTACTGACCCGGAGCGGCAGCTTCGCTGCGTACCATCGCGACGATGAGTTTCCCATCGTCCGACGTAGCGGCTCCCGAAGCTCCGCCCGTGCCGGTCACCGGCGGGGCGCTGCCCAACGGCCTGGCCGCCTTCCTGGTCTTCTTCGCCAGCGGTGCTGTGCTGGTGCTGGAGACGGTCGCGCTGCGCCTGGTCGGCCCGTACGTCGGAGTGACCCTCCAGGTGACCAGTTCGGTCATCGGCATCGCGCTCGCCGCGATCGCCTACGGCGCGTGGTCCGGCGGCTGGTTGGCCGACCGGCGCGACCCGCGTGGCCTGCTGGCACCCGCCCTCGTGCTGGCCGGGATCGCCACCGCGATCACCCTGCCCGTGGTGCGCTACGCCGGCGAGGTGCTCCGTGGCGGGGCGGCCAGCGCCATCCTGCTGCTCGTGGCACTCGCCGTGTTCGTGCCGGCGGCGCTGCTGGCGGCGGTCACCCCGCTGGTGGTGAAGCTCCAGCTCGCCGACCTGCGCCGGACCGGCCAGGTGGTCGGCCGGCTGTCCGGCATCGGCACCCTGGGCGGCATCACCGCCACCCTGCTCACCGGCTTCGTGCTGGTCGCCGCGCTGCCCAGCACGGTCATCCTGCTGGCGCTGGCGATCTCCCTCGGCCTGGTCGGTATCGGTCTCGGCTGGTACCTGCGCCGTCAGACGCGTACCGACCTGCCCGGTCGGGCCCGCGCCCGCGCAGCGCTGGCCGTCCTCGGCCTGCTCGGGGCGGGACTGAGCACCATCGCGCCGAACCCGTGCGACATCGAGACGGCGTACCACTGCGCCCGTGTCACCACCGACCCGAACCGGCCCAGCGGCCGGATGCTGCTGCTCAACTCGGCCCAGCACTCGTACGTCGATCTGGCCGACCCGAGGCACCTGGAGTACGCGTACACGAAGTGGATCGGCGCGGTCGCCGACGTGGCCGCGCCGGCCGGGCAGCGGTTGGACGCCCTGCACCTGGGCGGCGGCGGCTTCACCGTGCCGACGTACCTGACCGCCACCCGGCCGGGCACCGACAACGTGGTGTTCGAGATCGACGGTGGGCTGGTCGAGCTGGGCGAACGGGAACTCGGCGTACGCCCGGGCCCAGGGCTGCGGACGGTCGTGGGCGACGCCCGGATGCTGGTCGCCGGTGAGCCGGCGGACAGCCGCGACCTGGTCGTCGGCGACGCGTTCGGCCACCTGGTGGTGCCCTGGCACCTGGCGACCCGGGAGATGGCCGCCGAGATCCGGCGGGTGACCCGCCCCGGCGGGGTGTACGTGCAGAACGTCATCGACTACCCGCCGCTGCGGTTCATCCGCGCCGAGCTGGCCACGGTCGCCGCCGAGTTCACCAACGTCGCGCTGATCGCCCCGCCGGAGGCCCTCGCCGAGGAGCGGGGCAGCAACTTCCTCATCGTCGCCTCGGACGCGCCGCTGCCGCTGGCCGCCGTCCGCGCCCGCCTCGACGTGGTCGACCCGAGCGTCAGCCTGCTCTCCGGCGCGGACCTCACGGATTTCGTCGGCACGGCGATGGTGCTGACCGACGACTACGCGCCGGTGGACCAACTGCTGGCGACCGCCTGATCGGGTGAAATTCCTGACCGATTCCGATCCTTCAGGTGTAGACCGGTCCGCGCTGGGCAACAACGGTCACCATGGGCGGTGGGGACCGTAACGGCGCGCAACTCCTCGACGAGCGGTATCGGCTCGTCGAGCAGCTCGGCGCGGGTGGCATGTCGGTGGTCTGGCGCGGTTACGACGAGGTGCTGGGCCGCCAGGTCGCGGTGAAGGTGTTGGCGTCACGGCTGGCCACCGACCGGGCCTTCCGGCACCGCATCCGCGTCGAGGCCCAGGCCGCCGCGCGGCTCTGCCATCCCAACATCACCAACGTGTACGACTACGGCGAGTCCCACCAGGTCGGCCTGACCGTGCCGTACGTCGTGATGGAACTGGTCGACGGCGGTTCGCTGGCGACCCGGCTCGGCCGCGAACTGCGGCTGCCGTGGCGTGAGGCGGTGACGATCGGCGCGGAGGTCAGCTCGGCGCTGGCCACCGCGCACGGCCGTGGGGTCGTGCACCGCGACGTCACCCCGGGCAACGTCATGCTCACCTCGACCGGGGTGAAGGTGGTCGACTTCGGCATCTCCGCGTTGGTGGGGGAGAGCGAGAAGGGGCCGGACGGCGCGTTGCTGGGCACGCCCGCGTACCTCGCGCCGGAGCGGCTGGACAACGGCCAGGTCTCCCCGGCCACCGACGTGTACGCCGTGGGGCTGCTGCTCTACCGGATGCTCACCGGTCGGTTGCCCTGGGAGGCGACCACGACCACCCAGATGCTGCGGGCGCACATGTACAGCGACCCGGAGCCGATGCCCCCGGTGCCCGGGCTGCCCGACGAGGTGACCGACCTGGTCCGGCGCTGCCTCGCCAAGCGACCCGCCGACCGGCCGGCCACCGCCGAGTTGGCCCGGACCCTCGCCGAGGCGGCCGGAATGCTGGCGGCGGTACCGGTCTCACCGGCCGGCGGTCCGCTGGACCCCGCCGAGCTGGCCAACGCGGGCACCACGATCCTGCCCTGGTCGGCGGAGACGGACGCTCTTCCGCTGTCGCGGACCCGGCGAGGCCGCATCCGGCAGGCGAACCGGCGTCGGCGGGTGGAGGCCGGGGTGGCGGCCGTCGGGTTGATCGCGGTCACCGGGGCGATGTGGGGGCTCACCTCCCGCAGCCCGGCCAGCGGCCAGGACCGGCCCACCACCGAGGCGCGGATGGGTCTGCCGGAGAAGGCGCCCTGCGAGGTGGCGTACGCGCTGCGCACCGACTCCGGCAAGGACTTCACCGCGGAGCTGACCCTGACCAACACCGGCGACCGGGCGCTGAGCGACTGGACGATGAGCTTCACGTTCCCCGGCCAGCAGAAGGTGACCAAGGCCGAGCCCGCCCCGGCGCAGCAGCAGGGCGGCGCGGTGCAGATCCGCCCCGCAGCGCAGCGGACGACGCTGGCACCCGGCGCGGCCGAGAAGCTGACCCTGGCCGGTACGTACACCGGGGCGAACCCGCTGCCGGTGGAGTTCCGGCTCGGCGACGCGACCTGCGGGGTACGCGTTTCCGGGGTGGCCGGGTCGGTCCCGTCCACCGCCCCGGCCGTCAAGGTCGCCCCGACCAAGGCCGCACCGAAGAAGACGACGAAGACCACCACCAAGGTCGCGCCCAAGGCGCCGACCCAGCCGAAGGCGCCCGAGCAGCCGAAGGCGCCGAAGAAGCCGTCCGAGGGCAAGGGGCCGGGTGGTCCGGGAAAAGGGTGACAGCGCCTGAGGGGCACGCGCGTCACCCGAAGTGAGGTGTCAGCGCCGCCCCGCGAACCGCTGCACCTGGTCGATCCCGCCCTCCACGACCAGCACTCCGCCGTCTACGAGCGCGGTGTCGTCCGAGGCATACCGGAAGCGCTCGCCCGGCACCTTCGCGCCGATCACCCGGACCCCGTCACGCTCGTGCGGACGCAGGTCGTGCAGCGTCCGACCGACCAGGGACGGCGGAACCCGGACGGTGGCGATCGCGAAGTCGTCGTCGAACTCGATGAAATCGAGCAACCGACTGACGATCAGGTGCGCCACCCGTCACCGGTCTCCGCCTCCGGGAAGATCACGTGGTGCGCGCCGACGGACGACAGGATCTTGGCGTGCTTCTGCGACGTGGCGCGGGCCCAGATCTGCGGCAGACCCAGCTCGACAAGCGCCAGCACGGTGAGCACGCTCGCCTCCACCGACGCCCCGATGGCCACCACGGCCCGGCCGAAGCTCGCCACGCCGAGCTGCCGCAACGCCCCCTCCTCGGTCGCGTCCGCCTGCACCACCCGGTCGAGCTGGGCCGAGAAGCGCTGCACCTGGTCCGGATTGCGGTCGACGGCCAACACCTCGCGTTCCATCCGGGCGAGGGACCCGGCCAGGTGGCAGCCGAACCGGCCCAGCCCGATCACGACGACGCCACCGCCGTCCGCTCGTCTCGTCGACACCTCGACCTCCTCGTCGCTAGCCGACAATCGGCTGTTCCTGGGGATAGCGGTAGAGCCTGCGTCGGGTGTTCAGGGCGATCGCCGACCCGAGGGTGAGCGGCCCGACCCGACCGATGAACATCAACACCGTCAGCACCACCTGACCACTGCTCGGCAGTTCGCCGGCCAGGCCGATGGTCAGCCCGGTGGTGCTGAACGCGGAGGTGACCTCGAACAGCACCGCGACGAACCGCACGCCCTCGGTGAGCAGCAGCAGGAGCATCGTCCCGGCGGTGACCAGCGCGACGCTCAGCAGAGCGACGGTGACGGCCTGCCGTTGGCTGGCGGTGGCCACCCGGCGGTGCCCGACCGTCACGTCGGGCTCCCCACGCAGCTCCGCCCAGATGGTGAACGCCAGCAGGAAGAACGTGGACACCTTGATGCCGCCGGCCGTGCTGGCGCTCCCGCCACCGATGAACATCAGGACGATGAGCAGCGGGTAGCTCTCCTCCTGCAGGTCGGCGATGTGCAGGACACTGAACCCGCCGGTCCGGCTCAACGCGATCTGCGTGAACGACGCGAGCGTCTTTCCGGCGGCGTCGTACGGGCCGATGGTGCTGGCGTTGGTCCACTCGGCGGCGAGCAGGCCGACGAAGCCGAGCAGCAGCAGCGCCGCGCTGCCCCAGATCGTCAGCTTGGTGGCGACCGCCCAGCCCGCTGGCCTGCGCCACTCGCGCACCGCCTCGAACAGGGCGGGGAACCCGAGACCGCCGACGATGGCGCCGAACGCCAACGGCAGCGACACCCACGGGTCACGGTCGAAGGCCAGCAGGCCGTCCGAGTAGAGCGCGAACCCACCGTTGTTGAACGCCTGGACGGAGTGGAACACCCCCGACCAGAGGGCCCGGCCGGGCGGGTAGTCGTACGCCCACCAGAGGCGGCCGGCGACCAGCGCCGTCATCACCGCCTCGCAGGCGAAGACGGTCACCGCGATCCGGCTCAGCAGCCGGGTCACGTCTCCAACGCCGAACTCCGCCGTCTCGGCCTGCACCAGCAGCCGGTTGCGCAGGCCGAGCTGACGGGAGACCACCAGGATGACAAGCGCCGCGACGGTGAGGATGCCGAGACCGCCGAGCTGCGTGAGCAGAGTGATCACCACCAGGCCCCCGCCGGACCAGTAGTTCGGGGTGTCGGTGACCGCCATGCCGGTGACGGACACCGCCGAGGTGGCGGTGAACAGCGCGGTGACCAGGGGCGGTCGCTGGTGCTGAACGGTCGACCAGCGCGTCATCAGCAGCCCGGCGCCGAACAGGATCGGCACCAGGAACCCCAACGGCACGAGCCGCACGGGGTTGCGGAGTAACCGACGCACCAGACAATCTTCCTTTTCCGTACGACCGCCGGAGTCGGAACGCCCATTCCGGAGATTCACCTGCCGGTCAGACATCGACCAACTCCCGGCCAATCGCACCGGGTCTGCTGTCTGCGACACCCTCGATGACAGGAGACGGCGTTGCGACGTACCCTCTCGACCCTCGGTGTGGCCGGCGCGCTGTTCGCCGCCGCCGTGGCCGTGCCCACCATGGCCGCCGCCGGCCCCTCGTCCGACGCGGACCGCGCCCGGCCCACCGACCGGCCGATCGTCATCGGTCACCGTGGGGCCAGCGGTTACCGGCCGGAGCACACCCTTGAGGCGTACCGGCTGGCGATCCGGATGGGGGCCGACTACATCGAGCCGGACCTGGTGTCCACCTCCGACGGCGTGCTGGTCGCCCGGCACGAGAACGAAATCTCCGGCACCACCGACGTCGCGGCCCACCCGGAGTTCGCGGCCCGCAAGGCGACGAAGACCATCGACGGCGTCGCCGTGACCGGCTGGTTCACCGAGGACTTCACCCTCGCCGAGCTGAAGACGCTGCGGGCCAAGGAGCGGCTGCCGCAGGTACGCGTGGCGAACACCGCCTTCGACGGCCGCTTCGAGGTGCCCACCCTCCAGGAGGTCATCGACCTCGCCCGGACCGAGGGGCGGGCACGGGGCCGCACCATCGGCATCTACCCGGAGACCAAGCACCCGAGCTACTTCACGTCCATCGGCAAGCCGCTGGAGGAGCCGCTGCTGGCGGTGCTGCGGCAGAACAAGCTGGACCGGAAGAACTCGCCGGTCTTCATCCAGTCGTTCGAGACGGCCAACCTGCGCCGCCTGAGCCGGCTGACCGAGGTGAAGCTGATCCAGCTCCTCGACGCGACCGGCCGCCCGTACGACTTCACCGCCGCCGGTGACACCCGCACCTACCAGGACCTCGCCACGGCCGCCGGCCTGAAGTGGATCGCCGGGTACGCCGACGGCATCGGCGCGAACAAGAACCTGATCGTGCCCCGCGACGCCGCCGGCAACCTGCTCGCCCCGACGAACGTGGTCCGTGACGCGCACCGCGAACGGCTGCTCGTGCACTCCTGGACGTTCCGCGCGGAGAACCAGTTCCTCCCCGTCGACTTCCGCATCGGCACCGACCCGAACGCGCGCGGCGACATCACGGCCGAGTACGAACTGTTCTTCGGCCTCGGGTTGGACGGCGTCTTCAGCGACCACCCGGACACGGCGGTCGCCGCCCGCGCCGGCCGCTGAACCCGCCGACACCGTCCCGGGCCACTGACCCATCGCCGGTCCTCGGCCCGCCCGCTGGTCCTCGGCCCGCCCGCTGACACCCGCCGCTGGTCCTCGGCCCGGAGCTGACCCGCTCCGAGTCGACCACCGGGCCGATCACGCCCGGCCCCCACGCTGGCCCGTCGTCCGTCACCTCGGACGCCGGGCCAGCGGCGTTCCCGGCGCAAGCGGGCGCGGGTGCGGGCGCAAGATCGTGCTCGATCCAGGAAGTAGTGGCATCGCCGTGCCCCGGAGGCCACTACTTCCACGATCGAGCACGATCTTGATGGGGTGAGGCGGCATGGGGGCAGCAACTTCCCTGTTGTTGCTGCTTCCGCCGGCCCTGAAGCAGCAACAACAGGGAAGTTGCGCGGATCTTCGCCCGCTCGAC
>NZ_JBFAOC010000048.1:0-45128 GCF_040675055.1 Micromonospora sp. NPDC049662 | reverse complement strand
GCGGCGGTGGCCACCGGCGCGACGCTGCCCGCCGGCAGCGGCAGTCCGGCCCGGCTCATCAGGGCCCGGGCCGAGGACTTGTCGGCCAGCGCCGCCATCACCGCCGGCGGCGGCCCGATGAACGTCAGCCCGTTGTCCGCGCAGATCTCGGCGAAGTCGGCGTCCTCGGAGAGGAACCCGTATCCGGGGTGGACGGCCTGCGCGCCCACCTGGCGGGCGGCCTCCACGATCGCGGCGGCGTTGAGGTAGCTGCGCCGGCTGGACGCCGGTCCGATCCGGACGGCCTGGTCGGCGAGGCGGACGGCTGCGGAGTCCGCGTCGGCGGCGGAGTAGACCACCGCCGTGCGGACGCCGAGTTCCCGGCAGGCCCGCAGCACCCGCAGGGCGATCTCGCCCCGGTTGGCGATCAGAACGGTCTCGAACATCGCCACCCCCGCCGTCAGGCCGGATCCAGCTCGACCAGTGGCTGGTCGTACTCCACCGGCTGACCGTCCTCGACGAGGATCGCGACCACCCGGCCGGCCCGGTCGGCGCTCACCTCGTTCATCAACTTCATGGCCTCGACGATCGCCACCGGCTGACCGGGACGGACCAGGTCGCCGACCGCGACGAACGGCCCAGCGCCCGGCTCCGGCGCGCGATAGAACGTGCCGACGATCGGCGCCCGGATCGCGGCGCGGCCCGGAACCGGGGGGCGGATCAGCGCGGCCGGCGGACCGGGCGCGGCCGCGGTCGGCGGCGGCGTGGCGGCGGCCACCGGCAGGGCCGCAGGTACGCCCGAGCCGCCGACCGGCTCGTCCGGATGCCACTCGATCTCGAGCACGGTCGCCCCGCTGCGCAGCCGGATCCGGCGTACCGGCCCGGCCAGCTCGGCGAGCAGGTGCCGGGCCTGTCGGCGTAGCCCGGCCAGCACCTCCTCGCCGTCCGTGTCGGATCCCTGGGATCCGTCCGCCCGGACGCGCCCGTCGACGTCCGCCCGGCCGTTCGGGCCGTCGGCGGTGGACACCGTCGCGCCGGCCGTCATCGGGCACCCGCCTGGTTGCCGGCGCGGGTGGCGCCGAACCGACGGAAGCGCTGCCGTCGCAGGCGGACCAGCATCGCGGGCGGAACGTCCAGCAGCGGCAACAGATTGGCCAGCAGGGCGGCGCGCAGCCGCCGGGCGGTCTCCGCCGGGTCGTCGTGGGCGGCCGTCGCGGGCTCGGAGACGATCTCGTCGACGACGCCGAGGCGACACAGGTCGGGCGCGGTCAGCCGCAGCGCGCGGGCCGCCTGTGGGGCGGCGGAGCGGTCCGGCCAGAGGATGGCGGCGCAGCCCTCCGGGCTGATCACCGAGTAGACGGCGTGTTGGAGCATCAGCACCCGGTCGGCGACGCCGAGGGCCAGCGCGCCGCCGCTGCCGCCCTCGCCGGTGATCACCGTGACGACGGGGGTCGGCAGCACGGTGAGGGTGAGGATGTTCTCCGCGATCGCCGCCGCCTGCCCCTGCTCCTCGGCGCTGATCCCCGGGTCCGCGCCGGGCGTGTCGATGAGGGTGACCACCGGCAGGCCGAGTCGCGCGGCGAGACGCATCAGCCGCAACGCCTTGCGATGCCCGGCCGGGCTGGCCATGCCGAAGTTGCGGGCGACCAGGTCGGCGGTGGTGTGCCCCTTCTGGTGGCCGATCACCATCACGTGCCGCCCGGCCAGGCGGGCGATCCCGCCCACGATGGCCGGGCAGTCCCCGCCGAGCCGGTCGCCGTGCAACTCGACGAACCCGTCGAAGACCGAGTCCAGGTAGTCCAGGGTGGTGGGTCGGCCGGGGTGGCGGGCCGTGCGCACGGTGTCCCACGCGTCGCGTACCGCCGGCTGCGTGCCGTCGTCGGCCGCCGCCGTGGGCGGTCGCTGCCCGTCGGCCACCGCCGGCGGGACCGCGTCCACCAGACGCTCGTGGTGTCGCGCCGGCTCCTGACGGGGTACGGACGCCCGCGCCGGACGGCCGGTGCGGGCCGCGGCCAGCAGCGCCGCCAGCCGACCGCGCAACGACCGGCGCTGCACCACCATGTCGACCTGCCCGTGACGCAGCAGGAAGTCAGCGGTCTGGAACCCCTCCGGCAGGGCGCGACCGGTGATCTGACGGATCACCCGTGGACCGGCGAAGCCCATCCGGGCGCCGCTCTCGGCGAGCACCAGGTCGGTGTTGGTGGCGAAGGATGCCGCCACGCCGCCGTAGGTCGGGTCGGTGAGCACGCTGACGGTGAGCAGGCCCGCCTCGCGCAGGGCGGCGATCGCCTGGCTGACCGTGGCCATCTGCATCAGCGACAGGGCGCCCTCCTGCATCCGGGCGCCGCCGGACGCGGTGACCAGGATGAGCGGCACCCGGTCGTCGAGCGCCCGCTCGGCGGTGCGGGTGATCAGCTCGCCCACCGCGGCGCCGAGGCTGCCGCCGAGGAAGCGGAAGTCCATCACCGCCAGGGCGGCCGGGTGCCCGCCGATGGTGGCGGTGCCACAGAGAACAGCCTCGGGCAGGCCGGTGGCGGCCCGCGCGGCGGTGAGCCGGTGCGGGTACGGGAGCACGTCGACGAAGTTCAGCGGGTCCGCCTCGGGTATCCGGTCGGGCAGCAGGCGCAGCGAGCCCGGGTCGACGAGCTGCCGCAGCCGCTCCGGCGCGCCGAGGCGGGAGTGCTCCCCGCACTCCGGGCACACGTCCAGGTTGCGGCGTAGCCGCTTGCGGTAGAGCAGGCTCGCGCAGCCGGCGCAGCGGGACCAGAGCTGCTCCTCCTGCCCCGCGGCGGCGGTCACGAGCGCCCTCCGGCGTCGAACCGGTAGAAGCAGCGCGCCATCGCGTCGCGCGGGGAGCGCCAGGTCGGCAGGTACGGCGAGACGTACGGCCGGAGCCGGTCGCTGACCCGGATGAACTCGGGGTGGCCCCGGGCGGCCTCGACCGCCGGCTGCGCCGGCTGCTCGGTCTCGAGCAGGTGCACGTAGAGGTCGTGCAGCCGGTACAGCGCGCGGTGCCGGACGCCGACCAGGCGCGGTAGCTCGGTCGCGTCCGACTCGGCGAAGATTTCGGCGACCTGCTCCTGCGCGGTCGGTACGACCTTCGCGATGATCAGCGATCGGTCCATGGCTGGGCCTCCCCCCACGGCGTCCGGGTCGGCCGGATGAGCCCCGGGGACGCGCTGGACGACTGCCGCCACGATGCGGCAGTCGTCGTCACGGCGGCGTCACCGCGACGGATCGACCGGCGACGCCAAACGGTGACGCTGCGTTGACGCAACCTGTGTATGAGCTATGCGTCCCATGTGCAGCCCGCCTCGAATGATCGATGTTTTTGCAGTTCAGAACCGATTTCATGGGCGAGATTGGGCCAACATGGGCGTTGACTCACCGTGACCGTAATTGATAATCTTCACGGTGGTCAGCCCGGCGGCTCCGGCGGGTGACGCCGCGCGTGGACAGCCGTGGTCGGATTCCATCGACGGAGCCGACGGTGGCGACGCGGGCAGCCGATCCGGGACACAGCAGACAGTCGGGACGAGCGTTCCACAGAGGGGTGCCGCCGTGGCCGCTGATCCGTCCGTGCCGACCGCCGAAGGCCCCGGCGAGGGTGACCTCGCGCTGCACCTGCTCGGCGGCTTCCGCCTCCTGCACGCCACCGCGCACATCGTGGTGCCGCGCGGACTGCAACGGGTGATCGCCCTGATCGGGCTGCGCCCCGGCGCCACCCGCAGCCAACTCGCCGGGCTGCTCTGGCCCGACGTGTCCGAGGAGCGGGCGCTGTCGTCGCTACGGACCGCGCTGTGGCGGCTGCGGCAGGACCCGTGCTGCCCGATGGTCGTGGCCGGCGACACCGTCCGGCTGGCCCCGGCCGTCCGCCTCGACGTCGACGACCTCGTCGGGACGGCCGAGCGCGTCCGCAACGGCGACGACCCGCGGACCACCGCCGGGGCGCTCGCCGCCGGCCGGCACGACCTGCTGCCCGGCTGGTACGACGACTGGGTGTTGCTGGACCGGGAACGGCTGCGGCAACTGCGTCTGCACATGCTGGAGCAGGTGTCCGCCCAGCACCTCGCCGCGGGGCGGCACGGCGAGGCGTTGGAGGCAGCGTTGGAAGCGATGGCCGCCGAACCGCTGCGCGAGACACCGCACCGGCTGGTGGTCCGCATCCACCTCGCGGAGGGCAACGCGTTCGAGGCCGTGCACGCCTTCTACGTCTACCGGGACCTGCTGCGCCGCGAGCTGCGCCTCGAACCCAGCCCGGCGATGAGCGCCCTGCTCGACGACACGCTCGCCCCGATCCGGGCGGCCACCCGCCCCGCCGCCGGCCGGGACACCGCCGTACGGCCGTCACCGGCCGGTCGGCACACGTGACGGTGACGTGACACGGCCTGCGGCACGGTGACCGCATCAAGCACGTGACCACCGGCCTGCGGGTCGGGATCGGCCACCGGCGGAAGGGGTCCCATGAGTCGTCTACTGATCGTCAGCCGGATCATCCCAGGCGCGGAGGGGCGGGTCGCCCAGATCTTCGCCGAGTCCGACGCCACCGAACTGCCCGGCCTCACCGGCGTCACGCACCGGTCCCTGTACGGCCTGCACGACGTGTTCGTGCACGTCATCGAGACCTCGGACGTCAATCCGGGCGCCCTCGCCGCCGCCCGTAACCATCCGCTGTTCCAGCAGGTCAACGAAAGGCTCGCGGCGCACACCTCGCCGTACCTGTCGACCTGGCGCTCCCCGAAGGACGCCATCGCCGAGTGCTTCTACCGCTGGGACGCGGCCGACGCGGCGGCGCCTCACCCGGCCGGCTGACATGTCCACCACGGGACCGCACGTCCTGGTCATCGGCGCCGGCACCGGCGGCCTGTGCCTGGCGCACGGGCTGCGCCGCGCCGGCATCAGCGTCGCCGTCTACGAGCGGCATCGGCACAGCGGAGAAGGGCTGCTCGGATACCGCGTGGGCATCGGTCCGACCGGCAGCCGGGCACTGCGCGACTGCCTGCCACCTCAACTGTTCGCCACGTTCCTGGCAACCTGCGCCCGGCCGCCGAGCTACTTCAACGTCGTCACCCAGCGGCTGCGCGAGACCGCGTCGTTCGAGCTGCGGCCGGCCGTCGATCCCGTGCGGACGGAACACTCGGTGGCCCGGATGGTGCTGCGCCAGGTGCTGTTGACCGGCCTGGCCGACGTGGTGCACTTCGACAAGACCTTCGTCCGGTACGAGCAGCACGACGACGGCACGGTCACCGCCCACTTCGCCGACGGGACCACCGCCACCGGCGACCTGCTGGTGGCGGCGGACGGCACGCACTCGGCGGTCCGCCACCAGTACCTGCCGCACGCGGTCATCCGGGACGCCGGGACGATCAACATCGCCACGCGCATCCCGCTGACCGCGCAGACCCGCGGTCTCGTGCCCGAGCGCGTCGCCAAGGGCATCTCGCTGATCTTCGGCGTCGGCGGCACGATGGGCGTGCTGCACGTGATGGAGTTCAAGTGGGACGCGAACCGGACGATCAAGCCCGGGGTCGGCGACGACGACGCCGCCCTGCTGCGGGCCTGGTCCGGCCTGTCCGAGCAGACCAGCGCCGACTACATCAACCTCATCATCTGGAGCACCGCCCGTCGGTTCCCGTCCGACGTCCTGGAGCGCCGGGGCGAGGACCTGAAGCGGGTCGCGCTGGACCTGACCCCGAACTGGCACCCAGACCTGCGGGAACTGTTGCGGGTCAGCGACCCGGGCAGTGTCCTGCCGATCAGGGTGAGCACGTCCGAGCCGACGCCACCCTGGAAGAGCAGCACCGTCACCCTGCTCGGGGACGCCATCCACACGATGACCCCCGGGCGCGGGGTGGGGGCGAACACCGCGCTGCGCGACGCCCGCCTGCTCTGCCAGCACCTCACCAGCGCCGTCGCCGGGGACAAGACGCTCGTGCAGGCCGTGGCGGACTACGAAGCCGCCATGGTGCCGTACGGCTTCGCACGGGTCGCCGAATCACTGAACCGCAGCGGCACCAACGGCGAGGACCGGATGTACCGCCCGGTGGTGGGCCGTCTCGCCCTGCTCGGCGCGCGCGGCTACTTCGGAGTGACCAGTCGGGTGCCCCCACTGCGACGCCGTTTCGTCGACGACTTCCACACCTACGAGGGCGACGAGGACTGACCGCGGCACCCACCGACCCGGGTACGACGTGCGAGCGTCGTACCCGGGTCGCCTCGTGCCCGGCGGGCGCCGGTCGCGACGTCGGCGCTGGTGGGCGCGACGCTGCGTCACCCGTCGGGCACCCCGCGAGGTGGTGGGCGTCGGCGCGCGCCGTACGACCGGTCCTGTCTGTCGTCGTCCGATCGCGTGTGCGAAGCTGCGGCGAGTTTTTCTCGTGACTTTCTCGACGAGGTGAGAGGGAGGTTCGCCGTGGAGTGGTCTATCGGACACTCGCTGATAGTGGTCGTGGCGGTGTTGCTGGGCCTGGCCGCCGGATGGTTGCTGCGCGGCCGGCAGGGCGCGGGGGCCGCCGCACGGCCCATCGTGGACGGCGATCCCGTCGCCGGTCTGGCCGTGGTCACCAGCCCGGAGCCACCGGCCATGACCGACGAGGCCCGGCCGGCGGCGAGCATCGACTCCCCGCCCGCGGCGGTCGCCGACGAGCCGGCCCCGGTCGACACGGTCAGCGCGCCGGCCACCGTGACCACGTCGGACGATTCCGCGCCGGACGCCGTCGACCCCGGCGACATGGCCCTCACCGAAGCCCCGCCGGCCGTTCCGGCCGACGACCGGACCGCCGCGTTCGACGAGCCGGGCACGGTCGACGAGCAGCCCGCCCCGGCGACGGTGGTCGCCCCACGTCAGCCGCTGGACGACCGCAACGACACTCCGTCCGACGAGCCGATCGACGCCACGCCGGTCGACACCACGCCGGCCGAGCCGGTCGACGCCACCCCGGCCGACGCCACCCCGGCCGAGCCGATCGACGCCACCCCGGCCGAGACCGTCCCGGCCGCGCCGGACGAGCAGGCCGAGGCCGTTCCCGCCGAGAGCGCGTACACCGGGACGACGCCGGCCGACACGACCCCGGCGGTCGCGGCCGGTCTGCCGGCGGTGGACGTCGACGAGGCCGAGCCGGCGCGGGCCACGCCGCCGGTCCGCGCGACGGACGCCCCGCCGATCCCGGCGGCCACGGCGGACACCGACCCGACGGGCCCGGCGGACACCGACCCGACGGGCCCGGCGGACGACTTCCGTCGGATCCAGGGTGTGGGGCCGAAGATGGCGGCCGCGTTGCAGGCGGCCGGCGTGCGCACCTACCGCCAGCTCGGCGAGCTGGACGAGCCGGCGCTGCGCGACCTGATCCGGACCGCCGGCCTGCGCGCCGCGCCCGCGCTGGCCACCTGGCCCCAGCAGGCTCGGGTGCTGGCCGGCGCCGGCGACGCGGCGAGCGCCGTCCTGCCCGGCGGCGACCAGGGCTGACGCACCACCGTGAACCCCCGGACGTCCGCGCGGACGTCCGGGGGTTCGCTCGTTCCGAGCGCGCCCGACGGAGGCCGGGACGCGGGTCGACCAACCGCCCGGTCGGGGGACGGTGGGACGAATCCCGAGGTGGCGGGGTGGGCCGCTGGCTAGCGTCGGTCGGGGTGGGCCGGACGGTCCGCCACGTCGACCGGCACCGCAGGAGCGAGCGTGCAGTTCTCCGCGCCGGAGCCCGGGCCTGGCAGGACGCGACCACCGGTACGCGACCCGGATTCCCCCCGCCGGGTGACTCTGCTCGAACTCTTCTTCGACCTGGTGTTCGTGGTCGCGCTCGCGCTCATCTCACGCGGCATGGTCGACCAGCTCGACTGGCACCGCGCCGGACAGGCGTTGATCCTGCTGGCCGCCGTCTGGTGGACGTGGGCGATCACCACCCTCGTCACCGACCTGTACGACCCGGAACGGACCGAGATCAAGCTGCTGATCGCCTCGGTCATGTTCGGCGCGCTGCTGATGACCACCGCGATCCCCGAGGCGTTCAACGCGCGCGGGATCGTCTTCGCCGGCACGTACGTGGCCATCCACCTGGGGCGCGGGCTGTTCCTGATGCCGGCCGTGCGTCGCCAACCACAGACCCAGCGCCGGGCGTTGCGCATCTTCACCTGGTTCGTCGTGTCGGCGATCCCCTGGATCATCGGCGCGTTCGTCGCCGGTGACGCCCGGCTGGCGTGCTGGGCCATCGCGCTGGCCATCGACTACACCGGCTTCCGGCTCGCGTACCCGGTGCCGGGGCTGGGGGTGGTGCCGGAGCCGCAGCGCAACGTCACGGCCGAGCACCTGTCCGAGCGGTACCAGCAGTTCTTCATCATCGCGCTCGGCGACGCCATCCTGACCATCGGCACCATGTTCAACCTGGCGCACACCGAGGCCCAGAACATCGCCTCGTTCGCGGTGGCGTTCGGGACCACGCTGCTGCTCTGGCGGATCTACGTCCACAAGTCCGGCCAGCTGCTGCCGACGGCCATCAAGATGTCCGGCGCGCCGGCCAAGTTCCTGTTCACCGCCCCGTACACCCACCTGCTGATGATCGCCGGAGTGGTGACCACGGCCGCCGGGTTCGACCTGGTGCTGCACGACCACCCGGGACGTACGCCGCCGGCCTGGGTGGCGGTGATCCTCGGCGGCCCGGCACTGTTCCTGGTCGGCCGGTCCTCGTTCGAGTACGAGGTGTTCAGTCGGGTGTCGCCGTCCCGCCCCGGTGGGCTCCTCGCGTTGCTCACGATCGCGCCCGTGGTGATGTACCTGCCACCGCTGGCCGCCTCGTTCGGCGCGCTGCTGGTGCTGGCCGGGGTCGCCTACGCGGACCACCTCCGCAGCCACGGCAAACCGCCGGAGCCCCCCGCACCGCCGCACTGAACCAGCCGCCGGCCGGCGGGCGGTCACACCAGCGCGCCCGCGTACCCCCGGGCCTGTAGCCGCTGCCCGGCGGTGTTGCCGAGGCGCACCTGGAGGCCCAGCGGCACGGCGGCCCGGCGGACGTCGTCCACGTGCAGCGAGCCGTGCCGGTCCACGGTCAGCACCGGCGGCTCCTCCAGCTCGCCGACCGGCGCGTGGAAGGAGAGCAGGGTCACCGAGGTGGTGAGGTAGCCCGGGTAGGCAGCGCGGGCCACCGCCTCGTCCGGGTGGGCGAGCACCACCAGGTCGCGCAGGTGAGCGAAGTCGGCCGCGAGCGCGCCGGCCTTCCAGTGGGCCGGCTCGTCGGCGGCGCCGGTGTGGTGCCGGGACCGGTTCGCCGACGTGATGTAGAGGTGGTCGGTGCCGGTCTCGGCGAGCGCCCGCTCGAAGAACGTGTTGGACGGACAGGTGAGGCCGGGAGCGATGACCTGGGCGGTCCGCAGTCCGCAGTCGACCTGGGTGAGGTGGTCGGGCAACCGGTCGGCGGCCGGACCCCGGAAGCCGAACGGCCCGGCACCGTAGAGGGCGTCCATCAGGGCCCGCACCCGGCCGACCGGCAACCGGGGTGAGATGCGGGACCAGTCGAACATCCCCGGGATACGTCCGATCGCGGTGGTGATGCTGCCGACCTGGTCGACGGCCCGACCCTTGGCCAGGTTCACCCGACGGACGGTGGCCGGGTCCGGGCGGGCGACGAGGGCGTAGACGTTGGCGAACGCCACCGCGACGACCGCGCCTCCGGCGAGCGCGCGGGCAGCGACCGCGACGTCGTGGGGGCGGTCGACGTAGAGCGATGGTGTCGGGACGTCCATGGGTCCTCCTCGGCGGGCCGTGAGGCAGTTCTACGTCCGATGCCCCGCGCGGCGGCCGGGTCGGTCGGCGATCCGATAGCCGCGCGCGGAGACCTCGTGCGGGCGGCCGATGCCGGCATCGGCCGGACGGACGATGCGGCGGGGGTACGACGCGTCCACCGTTAGCGGCGCGACCCGATTGGGTACAACGCGTGCACCTCAGCTCCACCACATTCCTTCAGGAGGCAGCGATGCGCGGCACCTCGATACTCGGAGTCATCGTCGTTATCTGGCTGGTGATCGGCGCGGTCGCCGCCGGCCAGCGGGGCTACTACAGCGGCGACGACACCAACTGCGCCGAGGCGGGCACGATCCTGGTCACGATCGTGGCCGGACCGTTGAACTACATCGGGGCCAATCCCAAGATCGACTGCAAGCTGCCCGAGCCGTCCAAGTAGGACGAAGGCGGTTCGCCCGGCCCGCGCCCGCGTAGGGCGCGGGCCGTTTTCCGTCCCAGGGTCGGGCGGGCGGTCGGCGGTCGGCGGTCGGCGGTCGGCGGTCGGCGGTCGGCGGTCGGCGGTCGGCGGTCGGCGGTCGGGTGATGGTGAGGGCGGTGCCCAGGGCGGGCGCAATGGGGCGAAGGAGCCGAAAGGTGATGTCGGGGCGTTCATCGCGAAGAGGGGACATCTATCCGGCACCCGGCCGCTGACAGCCAAAAAGTTTTGTGGGGTCTCTACAACTCAGCGGCGGTTGGTTCGGCCGTTGCACCATGGCGCCGTCCGCTCCGAGCCGGAAAAGTGATCACTGCCGGGAGCCGTCGTGTCTCGGCACGTACAGATGGTCTACCAAAGGGGTCAGTCGGGTGTTCAACCGCGTCGCCATCGTCAACCGTGGTGAGGCCGCCATGCGGCTCATCCACGCGGTCCGGGAGCTGGCCGCGGAGACGGGCAGCCGGATCGAGACGGTCGCCCTCCACACCGACGTCGACCGCACGGCCACCTTCGTGCGCGAGGCCGACATCGCCTACGACCTCGGGCCCGCGTCGGCGCGCCCGTACCTGAACCTCGCGACGCTCGAGCGCGCCCTGACCGAGACCGGTGCCGACGCCGCGTGGGTCGGCTGGGGCTTCGTCGCCGAGGATCCCGCCTTCGCCGAGCTGTGCGAGAAGATCGGGATCACCTTCGTCGGACCGAGCCCGGAGGCCATGCGCCAGCTCGGCGACAAGATCGGCGCGAAGCTGATCGCCGAGCAGGTCGGCGTGCCGGTCGCGCCGTGGAGCCGCGGCGCCGTCGAGAGCCTGGAGGCCGCGACGGCGGCAGCGGCCGAGATCGGCTACCCGCTGATGCTCAAGGCGACGGCCGGCGGCGGCGGGCGCGGCATCCGCGTGGTCACCAGCGACGCCGAACTCGCCGACGCGTACGAGCGCACCAGCCAGGAGGCGGCGCGGGCGTTCGGCAGCGGCATCGTGTTCCTGGAGCGCCTGGTCACCGGTGCCCGGCACGTCGAGGTCCAGGTGATCGCCGACGGTCAGGGCACCGCGTGGGCGCTGGGCGTGCGGGACTGCTCGGTGCAGCGGCGCAACCAGAAGGTCATCGAGGAGTCGGCCTCGCCGGTGCTCGACAAGGCGCAGGCCGCCGAGCTGAAGACGTCGGCGGAGCGGCTCGCCGTGGCGGTCGGCTACCGGGGCGCGGCGACCGTCGAGTTCCTCTACCACCCCGGCGACCGGCTGTTCGCGTTCCTGGAGGTCAACACCCGCCTGCAGGTCGAGCACCCGATCACCGAGCTGACCACCGGATTCGACCTGGTCAAGGCGCAGCTGCACGTCGCGTCGGGCGGCCGGCTCGTGGGTGACCCGCCGGTGGAGCGCGGGCACGCCATCGAGGCCCGACTCAACGCCGAGGACCCCGACCGTGACTTCGCGCCGTCGCCGGGGCGGATCGCGCGGCTCGACCTGCCCGCCGGGCCGGGCATCCGGGTGGACACCGGCGTCAGCGAGGGCGACACCATCCCGGCCGACTTCGACTCGATGATCGCGAAGATCATCGCGTACGGGCGGAACCGGGACGAGGCGCTGGGCAAGCTACGGCGGGCGATGGCCGACACCACCGTCATCATCGACGGTGGCGCGACGAACAAGAGCTTCGTGCTCGACCTGCTCGACCAGCCGGAGGTCATCGACGCCAGCGCCGACACCGGCTGGATCGACCGGGTCCGGGGCGAGGGCCGGCTCGTCACGCACCGGCACTCCGCGGTCGCGCTGGCCGCCGCCGCGATCGAGTCGTACGAGGAGGAGGAGCACGCCGAGCGGCAGCGGCTCCTGTCGACCGCCGCCGGTGGGCGTCCGCAGGTGCAGCACGCCAGCGGCCGACCGCTGGACCTCAAGCTGCGCGGCGTCACCTACCGGCTGCGGGTGGCCCGGATCGGCGCGCACCGGTTCCGTGTCGGCATCGAGGCGGGCGGCGACGTCCGCACGGCCGACGTCGAGCTGGACCGCTTCGACCGGCACACCGGCCAGATCGCCGTCAACGGCATCCGGTACCGGCTGCTCACCGGCACGCACGGCCCGACCCACCTCGTCGAGGTGGACGGCGTGACGCACCGGGTCAGCCGCGACGAGGGCGGCGTCCTGCGCTCCCCCATGCCCGCGCTCGTCGTCGCCACCCCGCTGGAGGTGGGCGCCGAGGTCGAGGCGGGCGCGCCGGTGCTGGTGCTGGAGGCCATGAAGATGGAGACGGTGCTGCGCGCGCCGTTCCGGGCCCGACTCAAGGAGTGCGCCGTCTCGGTGGGCAGCCAGGTGGAGGCCGGTGCGCCGCTGCTGCGGCTGGAGCCGGTCGCCGACGAGGCCGCCGACACCGTGGCCGCCCCGAGCGGCCCCACCGTCGAGCTGGACCTGCCCGCCGCCGACGCCGGCCTGTCGGCGTACGAGCGCAGCCGGCGCGGTCAGGAGGACCTGCGCGGCCTGCTGCTCGGCTTCGACGTCGACCCGCACGACGACCGGCGGGTGCTCGACGACTATCTCGTCGTACGCCGGTTGGCGGCCGAGGACGGGCACCGGCCGCTGGCCGCCGAGCTGGACCTCGTCGACGCGTTCGCCGACCTGGCCGAGCTGAGCCGCAACCGGCCGACCGGCGAGGACGGCGGCGCGCACGCGCGCAGCGACCGGGAGTACCTGCACACCTACCTGCAGAGCCTCGACGTGGAGCGGGCCGGTCTGCCGGACGCCTTCCAGGCCAAGCTCGCCAAGGCGCTCAGCCACTACGGCGTGACCGACCTGGAGCGCTCCCCCGGCCTGGAAGCCGCGGTGTTCCGGATCTTCCTGGCCCAGCAGCGCGCGTCCGTCGACGCCACCGTCGTGGCGTCGCTGCTGCGGGAGTGGCTGCGCGAGACGCCGCCGGACGAGTCGCTGCGCGAGCCCGCCGGTCTGGCGTTGGAGCGGCTGGTGGCCGCGACGCAGGTCCGCTTCCCCGCGATCGCCGACCTGGCCCGGGGCGTGGTGTTCGCCTGGTTCGCGCAGCCGCTGCTGCGCCGCAACCGCGCCCGCGTCTACGCGCAGGTACGGGCCCACCTGCGACACCTGGACGCCCACCCGGATTCGCCCGACCGCGCCGAGCGCGTCGCCGAGATGGTCCGCAGCACCGAGCCACTGGTCCGACTGCTGGGCCAGCGCCTCGTGCGGCACCACCTGGACAACACGGTCATGCTGGAGGTGCTCACCCGCCGCTACTACGGCAACAAGGCGCTCAACCGGGTGCGGACCCGCGAGGTCGCCGACTGCTCCTTCGTGGTCGCCGAGCGCGCGGACTCCACCGTGGTCTCCGCGGCCGTCCGCTTCGACGGGCTGGGCGACGCGCTGCGCGGGCTCGCCGAGCTGGCCGGCGCCGAGGATTCCGTCGACGCCGACATCTACCTCGGCTGGGAGAACCAGCCGGAGGACTTCGACGCGATGGCCGCCGCGCTGCGCGACGTGCTCGCCGCCCATCCGTTGCCGGCGCGGGTCCGTCGGCTCACCGCCACCGTCGCGGGTCGCGGCGGGGCGGTCATGCACCACCACTTCACCTTCCGCCCGTCGGACGCCGGGATGGTCGAGGACCGGCTGATCCGCGGTCTGCACCCGTACATCGCGCAGCGGATGCAGTTGGAGCGGCTGCACAAGTTCGACCTGACCCGGCTGCCGTCGTCGGACGAGGAGGTCTACCTCTTCCAGTGCGTGGCGCGGGAGAACCCGGCCGACGAGCGCCTGGTGGCGTTCGCCCAGGTGCGTGACCTGACCGAGCTGCGCGAGCAGGACGGCCGGCTGGTGGCGCTGCCCACCGCCGAGGACGCGGTGGCGGCCTGCCTCGACTCGATCCGCCGGGCCCAGTCGCGCCGGCCGTCGAAGACGCGCTTCACCACCAACCGGATCGTCGTCTACGTGTGGCCGCCGAGCGAGCTGACCCGCGAGGAGATGGAGATGATCGCCGGGCGGGTGCGCCCGACGACGGTGGGCGCCGGCCTGGAGGAGATCCTGTTCATCGCGCGTCAGCGCGACCGCCGCACCGGCGAGCTGACCAAGATCGCCGTACGGATCTCGTTCGACGCCCAGGGCGGCGCGGAGCTGACCGTCGGCGAGCCGCCGGCCGAGCCCGTCGAGCCGCTCGACGAGTACCGGCTGAAGGTGCTGCGGGCCAGCAGCCGCAACACGGTGTACCCGTACGAGCTGACCGGTCGGCTCGGTGAGTTCGTCGAGCACGACCTCGACGACGCGCACGTGCTGGTGCCGGTGGACCGGCCCAAGGGGCGCAACCGCGCCGCCATCGTCGCCGGTGTCGTCACCGCGCCCACCGAGCGACACCCGCAGGGCGTGACCCGGGTCGTGCTGCTCGGCGACCCGACGAAGTCGTTGGGCGCGCTGTCCGAGCCGGAGTGCCGGCGGGTGATCGCCGCCCTGGACCTGGCGGAGCGGATGCGGGTGCCGCTGGAGTGGTGGGCGCTGTCGGCCGGGGCCAGGATCTCGATGACCTCGGGTACCGAGAACATGGACTGGGTGGCGGCGGCGCTCAAGCGCATCGTCGAGTTCACCCAGGCCGGCGGTGAGATCAACATCGTGGTCGCGGGCATCAACGTGGGCGCGCAGCCGTACTGGAACGCCGAGGCCACGATGCTCATGCACACCAAGGGTGTCCTGGTGATGACCCCGGACTCGGCGATGGTGCTCACCGGCAAGCAGTCGTTGGACTTCTCCGGCGGCGTCTCCGCCGAGGACAACTTCGGCATCGGCGGGTACGACCGGGTGATGGGTCCGAACGGGCAGGCGCAGTACTGGGCGCCGAACCTGACCGCCGCGCGGGACGTGCTGATGGCCCACTACGACCACACGTACGTCGCGCCCGGCGAGGACGCGCCGCGTCGCGCGACCACCACCGACCCGGTGGACCGGGACATCTCGGAGTTCCCGCACGACGTGGCGGGCAGCCCGTTCCGTACGGTCGGCGAGATCTTCTCCGCCGAGGCCAACCCGGACCGCAAGAAGCCGTTCGACATCCGGACGGTGCTGCGGGCCATCGCCGACCAGGACCGCCCGGTGCTGGAGCGGTGGGCGGGCATGGCCGACGCCGACACGGCGGTCGTGCAGGACGCCCACCTGGGCGGCATCCCGGTGTGCCTGCTCGGTATCGAGTCCCGGTCGGTGCCGCGTCGGGGGTTCCCGCCCACCGACGGCCCGGACACCTACACGGCGGGCACGCTCTTCCCCCGCTCGTCGAAGAAGGCCGCGCGGGCCATCAACGCGGCCAGCGGCAACCGGCCGCTGGTCGTGCTGGCCAACCTGTCGGGCTTCGACGGCTCGCCCGAGTCGATGCGCAAGCTGCAACTGGAGTACGGCGCGGAGATCGGCCGGGCGATCGTCAACTTCCAGGGCCCGATCGTGTTCTGCGTGATCTCGCGGTACCACGGCGGCGCGTTCGTGGTGTTCTCGAAGGCGCTGAACCCGAGCATGACGGTGCTCGCGTTGGAAGGGTCGTTCGCCTCGGTGCTCGGTGGCGCTCCCGCCGCCGCGGTGGTGTTCTCCGCCGACGTCAACGCCCGGACGGCCGCCGACGAGCGGGTACGCGCCCTGGAGGCCCGTGTCGCCGCCGCGTCCGGCACCGAGCGCGCCGCGTTGACGGCCGAGCTCGACGAGCTGCGGTCCTCGGTGCGGGCGGAGAAGCTCGGCGAGGTGGCTACCGAGTTCGACCGGGTGCACAACATCCAACGGGCCGTCGAGGTCGGCTCGGTGGACGCCGTCATCCGCGCCGCGGAGCTGCGTCCGCGCGTCATCGAGGCGATCGAGGCGCGGCTGAACGCTTGATCCGCCGCCGGTCCCGCTGAGTGGGGACGGCGCCGACCCATCCGGGTCGGTGCCGTCCCCGCTGTCGTTGACGCCCTGCCGCTCGGCGCAGCGGCGAAACTTTCATCCGATGACTATCCACAGTCGCGCAGCTCACCCGACTATTTTCCGGAAGTTTTCAGAGTTGACGGGGCCCATCGACGGCCATAATGTTTCGAACGAGTTTCCGGTCCTTCGAAGCCACTCCCCGCGCCCTTTCATCCCGGGCCGCACCCTTCCTTCAAAGATCGACACTTGTCGATCATTATCGAGAGGTAGGCAGATGAAGCCAAGACGGTGGATCAGCGCCGGCGTCGTCGCCGTCGCGACCGCTGCGGCGTTGAACGCGGTTCCGGCCACCGCGAGCCGGCCGTACGACCCGACCAGCCAGACGCTCGCGGCCCTCGGCCAGCGCCACGGCCTGAAGATCGGCACCGCGGTCAACGCAGAGGCCCTCAACGACGCCAACGACCCGCGCTACCGCCAGCTCGCCGCCTCAGAGTTCTCCTCGGTCACCGCCGAGAACGCGATGAAGTGGGAGAGCCTGGAGCCCACCCGGGGCACCTACGACTGGACGGCCGCCGACCAGCTCATCCAGTTCGCCCAGCGCAACCACCAGAGCGTCCGGGGCCACGTGCTGGTCTGGCACAACCAACTGCCCGCCTGGCTCACCAGCGGCGTCGCCGACGGCACCATCAGCAAGCAGGAGCTGCGCGAGCTGCTGCGCAAGCACATCACCACCGTCGTCGACCACTTCAAGGGCAAGATCTGGCAGTGGGACGTCGTCAACGAGGCGGTCAGCGACCCCTGGGACACCCCGTCGACGCTGCACTACAAGGGTTTCTGGGCGCAGAACCTGGGCCCGGACTACATCGCCGACGCGTTCCGCTGGGCCCGCGCCGCCGACCCGAAGGCGCTGCTGTTCTACAACGACTACAACATCGAGGCGTTCGGCTCGGGCAACCCGGCCGACGACAAGACGCAGTTCGTCTACGACATGGCCAAGGGCCTACGCGCCAAGGGCGTCCCGATCGACGGCGTCGGCTCGCAGGGCCACCTGGGCACCCAGTACGGCAACTTCGACACCCTGCAGGTGACCGCCGCCCTGAAGCGCTTCTCCGCGCTCGGCCTGGCCACCGCGTTCACCGAGGTCGACGTCCGGAGCCAGCTGACCGAGGGCGTCCGGGCCGGCAACTCCGAGGAGATCAATCCCCGGTTGCAGGCGTCGGCCGCCAACTTCAGCGTGCTGATGAAGGCGTGCCTCGCCGTACGCGACTGCCTGTCGTACACCGTCTGGGGTTTCAGCGACAAGTACTCGTGGGTGCCGGACTGGTTCAACGACCCGCCCGAGGGCCTGGCCACCATCTACGACGAGAACTACCAGCCCAAACGGGCGTACCAGGAGCTGAAGTCGGATCTGATCTTCGCCGGCCCGCCGTACGTCCTGCCGCGCGTCGCGCCCCGGCCGCACCGCTGAACCGGCACGGGTCGTGCGGGGTCCACCCTCCCCGCACGGCCCGTGTCAGCGGGCCACCGTCATGTCGTCATCGGGCAGGAGCGGACGCATGAACGTCCGCTCGTAGCGCACCACGCAACCCGACTCGTCACGGATCGCCTCGGCCGCGACGAACTCCGGGTCCTGGCCGAACCGTGCGCGGTACCGCTCGTACGCCGCGAGGCTGTCGAAGCTGAACAACGCCTCGGCCCGGTCGCTGGCGCCCTCGGCGGGCAGAAAGTAGCCGTGGTGCACGCCGCCGTGCCGGGCCACGAGCCGCATCCACGCGCGGGCGAACCGTTCGAACGCCTCGATCTGCGCGGGGTCGATGGTGTAGTGCACGACGCAGGTGATCATCGGTCCACCATAGAGCTCCGGGCGGCCGGCAGTAGGATCGCGGACACCTCGGCGAAGAGTGCCGCCCTGCTGCCGGAGTCCGCATGTCCGACGATCCGCCCGGCGACACCGACCGCCGCCGGGGCACGACCGTCCCTGGTCGGCGCGCGAACGGCCCGTTCCGCGCGATTCGCCGGGCCCTCGCCGTCGGCTGTCTCGTCGTCGTCGCCGCTGTGCCGGCCCGGCCCGTCCCCGCCTCCCCCGGGCCCACGACCCTGTGGGTGGCGCAGATGAACCTGTGCGACAGCGGTCGCGCCGCCTGCTACGCCGGCCGGGCGGTGCCCAGGGCCGCCGAACTGATCAGGACCGAGCGGCCCGATCTGGTCACCCTCAACGAGATCTGCCAGGACGACGTGCCCACGCTGGAGGCGGTGTTCGCGACGGTCCACGGCCGCGCGAGAGTCACGTCCGCCTTCCAGGCTGCCGGCGACCGGCCCAGCGGCGCCGACACCCGGTGCCGCAACGGCCGGGCGTACGGCATCGGTCTGCTGGCCCGACTGCCGACGACGGTCAGCCGGTACACGGTGCACGGTGGGATCCACCCGGCGCAGGACCTCGCCGACCCCGAGGAACGACCCTGGCTGTGCGTGCACGTCGAGGGCGGGTTCAACGCCTGCACCACCCACCTGGCGGCCACCAGCCGCAGCGTCGCGCTCACCCAGTGCGGCCACCTGATCGACGGGATCCTGCCCGCCATCGCCCGCAGCGCCGGGTACGCCCCAACGGTGCTGAGCGGCGATTTCAACCTGCGCCCCGGCGACGTCGGGTCCTGCGTGCCGCCCGGTCATCCCCGCGTCGGTGACGGGGCGGTGCAGCACATCGTGGCCAGCGACGACATCAGCATGTGCTGCGCCCGGTCGGTGGACCTGGACGGGGCGACCGATCACCCCGCCCTGTTGGCCACCCTCGTCGTCGGCTGCGCCCGCCCGGCCCGTCAGTCCTCGTCGTCGTCCGGTTCGAGGTCCTGCTCGTAGTAGTCGAGGTCCTCCTCGTCCATGTCCTGCGCGGCCAGCGTCTTCTCGGCCTCGTCGGCGCGACCCTGCGCCCGCAGCGCGAGGGTCAGCACCGCGGTGGCCTCGTAGCCGTACTCGTCGGGGTCCTCGGCCAGCACCTCCCGGGCCTCCGCCTCGGCGCGGGCCGGCTCGCCGAGGCGCAACCGCAACCGTGCCCGGTGCAGCCGGGCCGAGCGACGACCGTCCGCCAGCTCGTCGCCGTCGAACAGGGTGACGGCCCTGTCGAGCCGGTCGAGCGCCTCGCCGGTACGGCCGGCGCGGTCCAGCAACTGCGCGGCGGCCACCTGGTCCCGGCCCGACAGCTCGGCGGAGGTGGGCCGCGCTGCCGCGCCGAGGGCGTCGACGCGCGCCAGCACCGCCCAGGCGACGTCGTCCGGCGGCCGGTTGGCGAGCCGGCCCAGCGCCTTGCGCAGCACCCGCAGCTCGGCGTCGGCGTCACCGTTGGCCCGGTGCCGGTCGGCGGCCGTGACCAGGTGCGTGAACCCCTCCGTACCGTGGAGCAGGTCGGCGGCGTCCTCCAGGACAGCCGCCAGCGGCGGCAGCCCGTCGGGCAGCTCCCCGGCCCGGATCAGCTCGGCCAGCACCACCCGCGCGGCATCGCGGTGGTGGTAGCCCCGGCGGTACAGCTCCCACAGCAGGTGGCGGCAGCGCAGCGCGTCGTCGCGCAGACCGACCCGGTCGAGGCTGCGGACCGCCTCCTCGGCGGCCTCGATCGCGTCCTCCTGCCGGCCCGCGTTGCGCAGGGTGTGCGCCACGTCGAGCCGGGTCCGCGCGGCGCCGGCCTGGTCGCCGGCCGCGGTGAGCGCGGCGACCCGTTCGACGAGCGCGGCCAGCGCCGGGTCGGCTGCCCGCTCGGACGTGGTGACCCGCCCGGCGAGGACGGTGAGCGGCACGTGCCGCGCCACCGGCGTCGCCGCCATCCGCGCCTCGACCCGCTCGCTCTGGTGCCGGTTGCCGTTGCGGACGTCGAACCGGGCGGCGATCGCGCGGGCCTGCGCGGCCACCTCGTCGTGGACCTCGGCGACCGTCGCCTCCCAGCGGCGGGTGCCGTCGTCCGAGCGGCGGGACACCACCAGGTCGGCGTGGCCCGCCGCGCGCAGCCGGCCGAGCACCAGCGCGGCGGACGCGGCGAACTCCATCGCCGCGTACGGCGACGAGGGGCGCTCCAGCCAGCTCAGGTGCCGCTCCACCAGCTCCAGGCCCCGCGCCTCGTTGCCGGTCAGCCCGCAGAACAGCACGTGCTGGGCGAGGTTGTCGAGGTGGTGACGGTCGTCGCGGATGCGGCGGTAGCCGTCCCGGTGGGCCTCGACGGCCTCGTCGTAACGGCCCGTCCGCAGGTACGGCGTGAGCAGCTCGCTGAGCATCCACTGTGGCTGTTCGGTGCAGCCGCCGCGCTTGTACGGCTCCCCGATGGTGATGGCCTCGTCGAACCTGCCGAGCGACGTGAGGTGCCGGACCTGCCCCGACGGAACACACGCCTGGCAGTCCGACATCGAGTCGCGCTTGGCGGTGGCCATCCGGTCGTACGCCTCCTGGGCGGCATCCATGTCCCCCACGTGGTGCGCCACGAGCCAGCGGTGCTGGTGGACCGCGTGCAGGCTGTGCCCGGCGAGCCGGTAGCGGCGCTGCATGTCGTCAAGCACCGCCCTGGTGCGCTCCAGCGGGATGTCCGGGAACTGGGGCAGCGCCCAGACGATCCACTTGAAGTCCCACAGCAACGTGCGGGTGTGGTAGGCCTCGACCACCTCGGGCTGCCGGTCGGCCGTCGCCAGGCACCAGGAGAAGGCGAGGAACGCCCGGGTCGGGTCGCCGCCGTGGTGGAAGTCGCTGATGGCGTTCATCCGGGCCGAGAAGGCGAACGGCACGTCGCCGGCCGCGTCCGCGTGCCGGAAGACCGCGTCCAGCGCGGCGAAGCGGGCCGGACCACGTGGCAGCGCGTACGCCTGCGCCAGGCGGTCCCGCAGCTCCTGCTCGGAGGTGGTCATCGGGTTCCCTCCATGGCGCGGGCGAGCAGACCGAGGAACGACTGGTTCAACGCGGCCGTGTCGGCGGGCCGCAGCGGCTGGTGGCCCAGCAGCAGCGCCTGCACGTACAGGCCCTCGATCGCCAGCGTCGTCAGCTCGTCGTCGCCGGCGGCGATGGCCTGCCGGACGAGGGGGTTGCGGTGGTTGAACACGAGCTGCGGTCGCTCGTCGCGGCCCTGCGTGAAGGTGCCGAGGATCGACGACCACAGTTCGTCGGCCTGCTCCTGCCCCTGACGCAGGTCCACCGCCAGGGCGGTGTCGCCGTCGAGCAGGTGCAGCGCCGGCATGCTGGCCGGTTCGAAGGCACGCACCAGCACCTGCACGCCGAGCCGGTCGAGGGTCCGCTGCGCCAGGACGAGGAAGGGCCGCACGGCCAGCTCGACGTCCGGGTCGAGCGGTTCCAGCCGGGTCGCCAGGTCACTCGCCGTGAGGATCTCGGTGACGACGCCGCTGTCCACGTCGGGCAGCCGACGCAGCAACTCGGCGTCGTACACGTAGCCCGCGTTGACCACGGCGATCCCCTGGGCGGCGGCGACCGCGGCGAGCTGCCGGAACTCGTCCACCGACGGCGTGTACCGCACCACGCCGTGCCGATCCCGGAACTCGGCGAGCGTCAGTGGGCCCATGTTCGTCTCGAACGGCCACCACTGCTCGACCAGGCGCAGCATCTCGTCGTCGTGCACCGCCAGGGCCTTGACGCCCAGGTGGTGCACCCGCAGGAAGGCCTGGAGGCGACGCGGGTCGGTGCGTCCGAGCCGGGTCATCCAGCCGCGCAGGGTGTCGCCCAGCGCGTCGCGGACCTCGTCGAGCAGCGCGTCCTCGTAGAGCGCCTCCCGACTCGCGGTCGGGCGCAACTCGGTGGTGTCGACCACGCACCGGACGAAGAAGGCCCACTCCGGCAGCAGCCGTTCGATGTCCTCGGAGAGGAGCATCTGTTTGAGGTAGACCCGGTGGGCCACCCGCGACGTCGGGTTGGCCGGCATGGGCAGCACGAACGCCACCCCGCGCAGGCCCGCCGCGGGAACCGCCAGGTCGATCACGTCGAAGGGCGGAAAACCGAAGACCTCCTGGGCGTACGCGTCGAGACGCTCCCGCCGTGCCGCCGCCGGCTCGGCCGGGTCGTTCTCCCAGGGGGCGAGGCCGGTGGTGATGGCCTCGTGCTCGACGTGGACGTCGATCGGCAGCAGCGACCCGTACAGCGCGGCGATCTCGACGACGGTGTCCCTGCGCAGCCAGTGCTCGGCGCCGCGCCGGGGCACCAGGGTCACCGTGGTGCCCTGCGCGGGGCGTTCCCGCTCGGCCGGGGCGATGTGCAGCTCGTAGCGCCCGTCGCCGTAGCCGATCCACTCGACGGTCGGCGAGTCGGCCGCACGGGTGGACACCCGGATCTCGTCGGCGACCAGGAAGCAGGAGAGCAGCCCGATGCCGAACTGGCCGAGGAACTCGTGTCGGGCGAATCCCAGCTCGTCCCGCTTGGAGCTGCGGCCGATCGTGGCGAGCAGTTCGTGCACCTGCGCCTCGGTCAGACCGACGCCGGTGTCCTCGACGCGCAGCGTGCCGTCCCCGGTGGACTCCGGTGGGTAGATCCGGATCGAGCCCGGCGCGCCGGGCTCGCCCGCCCGACGGGCGGTGATCGCGTCGACGGCGTTCTGCATCAGCTCGCGGACGTAGACGCGTGGGCTGGCGTACAGGTGGTGACTGAGCAGGTCGACGATGCCGCGCAGGTCGACGTGGAAGGTGTAGCTCACAACCGCCCTCTCCCGTGATCCGATCGGCTGCACCCTAGCGGCTGGCCCGACGCGCTGGGGGCGCGTTTTCGTCGGACGGTCGTGCCATGCTGCCGCTCACCTTCAGGGCGAGGAGCGCAACGCATGGTCACGGTGATGGTTCGGGACGAGACGGCGACCGGCAGAGCCGTCGACAGTTGGCCGTTGACGGGCCTGCCGGAGCGCATCTCCGCGCGGGAGTTGGTCCGGCTGCGGGTCCGCGAGGAGGTGGCGCGGTTCAACGCCGCGCGGCCGCGGCACTTCCGGGGCCTGGTGCAGCCGACCGACACGGAGGCCACCCTGAACGGCTACCGGGTCGCCCCGGGCCGGCGACTCGACTGGGAGGCGCAGGCGGACCGGGCCTGTGCCGCGTTCTCCCACAACGGTTTCCTGCTGCTGGTCGGCGACCACCAGGTCGACGACCTCGACGAGGAGATCGACCTGCGATCCGACCTCGACGTGGCGTTCGTCCGGCTCGTCGCGCTGGTGGGCGGCTGACATGGGTGACTGGACGGCACTGCTCCCCCACCTGAGCGACGCGGACCGGCGGCAGGTGGAGACCGGTCTCGCCGAGGCCGACGAACGGATCCGCGCGGTGCTGCGCATCGCCAGCACCTACTACTGGGGATCCTCGGTGACGAACGTGCCCGAGTGGTCCACGGTGGAGTCGTGGTCGGCCGGGGAGCGCCGCCGCGCTGCCCTGGCCCTGCACCGGGAGTCGGCGTCCGGGATGAGCGGGGTGATGCCCGATCTCGCCACCGAGGATGTCCCCTTCACGCGGGCGGACCTGCTGTGGTGCCTGGACGTGGTCGCTCGCCGAGGCGGCGTCGACGACGGCACCGACCTGGAACTACCCGCCCTGATCGCGCCGCGCCTGACGGCCGCCGAGCTGGCCGACCTGGTGCCGGCGCTGTCCGCCCTGAACAGCGAGCTGCTCGACGACTACTTCGTCACGGCGGCGACCCGACGGCGTACCGTCACGCTGCTCGGCCAGGCCATCGACCGCGCCACCGGCAGCCGCCTGCCGGCGTGGTTGCTGCACCACGGGGACAGCTTCGGGCCCGCCGTCCGCGCCGACCTGGACGCCGACCTCGCCGCACCCGGCGTGCCGGAGCTGCTGGAGCACTGCGCCGCGTTGGAGAAACCGGCGGCGACCGCGAAGTGGCTGCGTCGCCTCGACGAACTGCTCGTGGCCGCGCACGGCGGCCGGCAGGTCGTCCGCCGGCTCCTCGAGGCGTTCGCCGCCCACGGGCGGAGCGTGCACGACGACACGGACCGCCTCCTGCGCGGGCTGGTCTGGGCGCTGTCCCGCGAGCGCGACGAGCGGGCGACGGAGCTGCTGGCCCGGGCCACCACGAGCGCGGCGTCCGCGCCACGCCAGGCCGCCGGATTCCCGTACGCCTCGCGGACCGCCATCGCGGCGGTACGGCTGCTGGCCGACCGGGACGGTGACGTGCCGCTGCGCACGCTGGCCCGCCTCGCGGTGACGGTCCGCAACAAGGCCGTACGGAGCCGGGTCCAGAGCGCGCTGACCCAGCTCGGGGCCCGGCGTGGCTGGTCGCTCAGCGAGGTCATGGAACTGGCCGTCGACGACCACGGGCTCGGACCGGACGGGCGGCTGCGCAGGACGGTCGGCCCGTACGAGGCGACGGTCGAGATCGTGGGCGAACGGGCGCGCCTGGTCTTCGCCCGCGACGGGGTCGACATGAAGGGCGTTCCGGCCCAGGTGAAGCAGTCCCACGAGGACGACCTCGCCGAGCTGCGGGGCCTGGTCAAGCGGATCGGCGCGACGCTGGTCAGCGAACGTCAGCGGGTCGAGGGGCTGCTGTCCGAGGAGCGCGTCTGGTCGTACCCCGACTGGTCGTCGCGCTTGCTCGACCACCCGGTGACCGCGACCTACGGGCGGCGTCTGCTGTGGGAGACCAGCGCCGACGGCCGGCGCTGGACGGCCGGTCTGCCCCGGCGCAACGGCGACGGGTGGGCGATCGTCGATCGGGACGGCCACGCCCTCGCCCAGGGATCGGTCCGGTTGTGGCATCCGGCCCGCGCGGACACGGCCGAGGTGCTGGCCTGGCGCGCGCACCTGGTCGCCGCCGGCCTGACGCAGCCGTTCAAACAGGCGTTCCGCGAGGTCTACCTGCGCACGCCGGCGGAGGAGAAGACGGAGACCTACTCGAACCGCTTCGCCGCGCACATCCTGCGCTACCGGCAGGCCAACGCCCTGCTGCGCGCCCGCGGCTGGCAGGCGGGCTACCTGGGCACGTGGGACGGCGGGTACGACAGCGAGGCCACCAAGGTCTTCGGCGGCGGCGCGTGGCAAGCGTCCTTCCACCACGCGCTCGTCGACGACCCGCACGAGCGCCGCCACGACGTCGAGTACTGCTCGACCGACCAGGTGCGCTTCGCCCGGCACGACGGCAAGACGTGGCAACCCGCGCGGATCATCGACGTGCCACCGCTGGTGTTCACCGAGGCCATGCGCGACGTGGACCTGTTCGTCGGCGTCACCTCGATCGCCACCGACCCGCAGTGGGCCGACCGTGGTGAGGACCGCTTCTCCGTCTACTGGCACCGGACAGCGGTGGCCGAGCTGACTCCGTCCGCGCAGGTACGTCGGGACGCGCTCGCCCGGCTGCTGCCCCGGATGGCCATCGCGGACCGGGTGGACCTCACGGAGCGGTACCTGCGGGTGCGGGGCAACCTGCGCGCGTACCGCATCCACCTCGGGTCGGGCAACATCATGATGGAGCCCGATGACAGGTACCTCTGCATCGTCGCCGCGCGCACCCAGACCGGTCGCCTGCACCTGCCGTTCGACGACGACCCCATGCTCGCCACGATCCTGTCCAAGGCGATCATGCTGGCCGCCGACGACCGCATCACCGACCCCACCGTCCTGAGCCAACTCCGACCCACGGTGAGCGGTTGATGCCGACCGAGCGAGTGGACTACCGGCGCATAGCGAACGAGATAGCAGGAAGGATCAAGTCCGGCGAGCTTGCGCCGGGCGAGAAGCTACCGTCCACGCGGGAACTGGCCGGACAGCACGGCGTGCACATCTCCCCGATCAACCGGGTCACGACGATCCTGAAGGATCGCGGGTTGGTCGAGGGACATCCCGGTAAGGGTCTCTACGTGGCTGAAGCGGAGCAATCCGATTAACAGGCCCCGCCTGCTCAGGGCACGTCGATGACGATCTTGCCGGTGCTGGCGCCGGCTTCCACGAGAGCGTGGGCGTCCGCGACGGTGTCCAGCGTGAACCGTCGGGGGTCGACGATCGGCCGCAGCGCGCCCGCGTCGCCGAGGGCGCTGGCCTCGCGCAGGATCTCGCCGTGCGCGTCGCGCCCCTGACCGGTCAGCAGTGGCAGCAGGGTGAAGACGCCGGAGTAGGTGGCACCCCGGAACGACAACGGTGCCAGGCTGTGCGTACCCCAACCGAGCGCGCTCACCACGCGGCCGGTGTAGGTGCGCACGGCGGTGAAGGACTTGTCCAGGGTGGCGCCGCCGACGGTGTCGAAGACGACGTCGAAGCCCTCGCCGCCGGTGTGCGCGGCCACGTAGTCCGCGACCTCGGTGGCGTTGTAGTCGATCGGCGTCGCGCCGAGCCGTGCGATGGTCTCCAGGTTCCGGGGTGAACCGGTGGCGAAGACCTCCGCGCCCCGGGCGCGGGCGATCTGGATGGCGGCCTGTCCGACGCCACCCGCGCCGCCGTGCACCAGGACCCGCTGGCCGGCGCGCACCTGCGCTCGGTGCACCAGCGCCTCCCAACTGGTGATGACGGCCAGCGGCAGCGCCGCCGCCTCGCGCAGGCTCCATGCCTTCGCGGTGCGGGCCAGCAGCCGGGCGTCGACGGCCGCGTACTCGGCGAGCGACCCCTGAACATCACCGACTCCGCCGGTGAGGCCGTACACCTCGTCACCCTCGGCGAAGCCGACGACACCCGGCCCGACCTCCGCCACGACTCCGGCCAGGTCCAGGCCGAGGACGACGGGCGGATGGTTCCGGGCGTGCGGCGCCTTCCCCTCCCGGATCTTGGCGTCCAGGGGGTTGACGCCACTGGCCGCGATTCGGACGAGCACCTGCCCCGCGCCGGGGACCGGCGTGTCGACCTCCTCGACGACGAGCGGGCCGCCGAACTCGTTGAGCACTACCGCGCGCATGGCGCTACCTCACCCTTTCCACTGCTGATGAGCACATTGTTGGTCTTTGTCATGTCGTCTGGTGAGCGACCAGCGACCGGGCGGCGTTCTTCGCCTCGTGCACGACCACCCGGTCCTGCAGGAGGCGACCCGAGGCCAACGCGCCGTCGATCAGGAGCCCGATCTGGCGGGCGAGGCCGGCCGGATCGCTCGCACCGGCCTGCCTGGTCAACTCGGTGAGCCACGTCTGGCGCCGCTCGGTGTGCCGGATGGTGATGGCGCGGGCTTCCGAGTCCAACGATGCCTCCACGGCAGCGCTGACGAAGGGGCATCCGAAAAAGCCGTGTCGGTCGAACGCGTCCAGGAGGGCGTCGAAGAGACCGACGAGCTGGTCCGCCGGCCGAGCGCCGGCGCGCTCGGCGGCCCGCTGCAACTGCGCCATCCACGAGTCGTCGGTGCGGCGCAGGTAGGCGGCCACAAGGTCGTTCTTGGTACGGAAGTGGACGTACAGGGTCGACTTGGCCACCCCGCTCTCGGCGATGACCTGCTCGATGCCGACACCCCGCAGTCCGTGGGCGTAGAACAGCTCGGCGGCGGTGTTGAGGATCCGCTCCTCGGTGGTGGTCTTCCTGATCTTCGTAGCCATGACCCCTCCCTTAATCGAACAGACTAGTCCGTTCGATTAAGGGAGCCCACATGAGTGCCGTCACACACCGTGACAGTCGTGGGTCAGGGCAACAGGAGGACGTGCAGGCGACGCGGGCCGTGCACGCCCTCGACGCGGATCAGCTCGATGTCGCTGGTCGCCGACGGCCCGCTGATCCAGGTCAGCGGGCGCTGCGGCGTCAGCCGGGCCAGGGCCTCGGGAACGGTGGCCACCACCTGGTCGGCGCGGACCACGCAGATGTGCAGGTCCGGCAGGAGGCTGAGCACGCGGCGTCCCTGGTCGGGCGAGCCGTCGAGGACCACCGTCCCGGTCTCGGCGATCGCGACCGCAGCGGCGGTGACGACCCCGTCCGCCGCGCCGATCCGCGCGTGGTCGAGGCCGTCGTCGGGCAGCGCGGTCACCGTCGCCGGCAGCCAGGCGGGGGCCAGACCCGGGGGTACGACGACCGTGCCGCCCGCCGGCAGAATGTCGGCGATCGTGTCGGCGACGGCGGCCTCGGGAATCCGGTGTACGTGGGCCCGGTAGTCGGTCAGCCGCTGCGCCAACTGGTCGAGGTCCGCGTCGGCGGCCCGCCGGTAGTCGCGCGGCACCGGCACCGGATCGGCGGGACTGCCGGCGAGCGCGGCACGCAGCCGGCCGAGGACGAGGTCGCGGGACGTCACCGATCGGCCCACCATTCGCGGAACGTCTGCTCCGGCGGGTCGGGCAGGTCGCGGCTGGCGGTCCAGCCGTTCAGCGGCGGGGGCAGGCCCCGACCCCGCCGACCGGCGAGCCGGCTCAGCCGGGCCGCGCGCTGCCCGGCCGCGTACAACCGGGGTCGGTCCATCGTGTACGCGGCGGCGGCCATCGCGATCGACTCGGCCGTGGGTCGCTGCCGCGCCTCGACGGCCTCGGCGCGCAGGTGCACCAGCAACTCCGGGATGTTGATCTTCACCGGGCAGGCGTCGTAGCAGGCGCCGCAGAGCGTCGACGCGTACGGCAGGGAAGCATTGTCCTCGATGCCGGTGAGCTGGGGAGACAGCACCGCCCCGATGGGCCCGGGATACACCGATCCGTACGCGTGCCCGCCCGCGCGCTCGTACACCGGGCACACGTTGAGGCACGCCGAGCAGCGGATGCACCGCAGCGCCTGCCGACCCAGCTCGTCGGCGAGCACCGCGCTGCGCCCGTTGTCCAGCAGGACCAGGTGAAACGCCTGCGGCCCGTCGCCGGGGGTGACGCCCGTCCACATCGAGGTGTACGGGTTCATCCGCTCCCCCGTCGACGCGCGCGGCAGGAGTTGGAGGAAAACCTCCAGATCGCGCCAGGTGGGCACCACCTTCTCCACGCCCATGACGGTGATGAGGGTTTCCGGCAGGGTGAGGCACATCCGGCCGTTGCCCTCGGACTCCACCACGGCGAGGGTGCCGGTCTCGGCGACGGCGAAGTTCGCGCCGGACACCGCCACCGGCGTACTCAGGAAGGTCTGGCGCAGGAACCGGCGCGCGGCGGCTGCCAGGGCGGTCGGGTCGTCGGTGAGCGCGGGGTCGACGCCGGGCATCTCGCGCAGGAAGATCTCACGGATCTCGGCGCGGTTGCGGTGGATCGCGGGTACCAGGATGTGGCTCGGCCGGTCATCGCCGAGCTGCACGATCAGCTCCGCGAGGTCGGTCTCGACGGCGGTGATCCCGGCCGCCTCCAGGGCCTCGTTGAGGCCGATCTCCTGGGTCGCCATCGACTTGACCTTGATGACGCGGTCCGCGCCGGCCGCCTGGACGAGGTCGGTGACGATGCGGTTGGCCTCGATCGCGTCCGTCGCCCAGTGCACCACACCGCCGGCCGCCGCGACCTTCGTCTCGAGCTGTTCCAGCAGCTCGGGAAGGCGGTGCAGGGTGTCGGTCTTGATGGCCGCGCCGGCCGCGCGCAACTGCTCCCAGTCGGCCTGCTCGGCGATCACTGACCCGGACTTGGTCCGGATCGTCGTCGTCGCGTGCCGCAGGTTCCGCCGCAGTTGCGGGTCGGCCAGGCTGCGCCGCGCTGCGGTCGGGAACGACTCGTCGCCGCGCAGGTGCCCCACGCCGGGCGGCGCGGTCGCCGGCATGCCGAGGAACGTGCGGCGGGTCACGACCGGGCCGCCGCTGCGCCGCTGGTCTCCGTCGACGCCAGGATCTCGGCGAGGTGCACGGTACGCACCCCGGTGCGCAGCCGGGACAGTCCACCGCCGATGTGCATGAGGCAGGACACGTCACCGGCGGCGCACACGTCGGCGCCAGTGTCCAGCACGTGGCGCATCTTGTCCGCCAGCATGGCCGTGGACGTCTCCGGGTTCTTCACGGCGAACGTGCCACCGAAGCCGCAGCACTGCTCCGCCGCCGGCAACTCGACCAGGTCGAGGCCGCGCACCTCGCGCAGCAGCTGTCGCGGCCGGTCGCCCACCCGCAGCATCCGCAGCGAGTGGCAGGTCGGGTGGTAGGTGACCCGGCGCGGGTAGTACGCGCCGACGTCGGTCACGCCGAGCACGTCCACGAGCAGCTCCGACAACTCGTACGTCCGCGCGGCCACCGACTCGGCCCGGTCGGCCAGGCCCTCGTCGCCCGCCTGCCGGGCCACCATCGCGTGCTGGTGCCGGACCGACCCGACGCAGGAGCCCGACGGCGCGACGATCACGTCGTACGGATCGAAGGTACGCACGTGGCGGCGGACCAGCGGCACGGCCTCGCGCCGGTAGCCGGTGTTGACGTGCATCTGCCCGCAGCAGGTCTGCTCGGTCGGGAAGACGACCTCGTGGCCGAGCCGTTCCAGCAGCCGTACGGTCGCCGTGGCCGCCTGCGGGAACATGGTGTCGGCCAGGCAGGTCACGAAGAGCGCGATCCGCACGGCACACCCCCGCCCGTCGTCACGGTCGGACCCGCAGGTGGGTGACCCCACCGTCGACGTCCAACACCGTACCCGTGGTCGACGCCGATCGGGGTGACGCGAGGTAGAGGATCGCGTTGGCGACCTCCTCCGGGGTGACCAGCCGTCCGATGGGTTGGCGGGCCCGCAGCGCCGCGCGCTCGGCCGCCGGGTCGCCCGCCTGCGCGAGCAGTCGTCCCACCCACGGCGTGTCGGCCGTGCCGGGGCAGACGCAGTTGAACCGGATGCCCTCGCGGACATGGTCGGTGGCCATGGCGAGGGTCAGCGACAGCACGGCGCCCTTGCTGGCCGAGTAGAGCGCGCGGCCCGGCAGCCCGTTGAGCGCCGCGATGGACGAGATGTTGACGACCGACGCGTGCTCCGAGCGGCGCAGCCAGGGCAGCGCGGCGCTGACCACCCGGGCCATGCCGACCACGTTGACGTCGAGCACCCGGTGCCACTCGTCGTCGCCCTGGTCGGCGACGGTGCCGGTCGCGCCGATGCCGGCGTTGTTGACCACCACGTCGAGGCCGCCGAGCACGGTGGCCGCCTCGGCGACCGCCGCGTCCACCGATGGCCGGCTCGACACGTCGGCGGTGATGCCCGCGATGCCGTCGTCAAGCCCGCTCGGGTCGAGGTCGAGAACCGCCACCCGGGCGCCCCGAGCGCGCAACTCCACGGCGGTGGCGCGTCCGATGCCGGACGAGCCGCCCGTGACGATCGCGGCCAGCCCGGCGAACTCCGCGGTCATGCCGCCACCAGCGTCTGGCGTGCCCGGCCCAGGCCGGCGACCTCCAGCTCCACGACGTCACCGGCGCGCAGGTACGGGTGATCCGGAAGACCCAGCGCCACCCCGGCCGGCGTTCCCGTGTTGATGACGTCGCCCGGGTACAGGACCATGAACTGGCTCAGGTACCAGAGCACGTGCGCCACCGGGAAGATCATGTTGGCGGTGGACCCGTCCTGGCGGAGCACGCCGTTGACCCACAGACGCAGCGCGAGCGACTGCGGGTCCTTGACCTCGTCGGCCGGCACGAGACCCGGCCCCAGCGGGTTGAAGGTCTCGCAGCTCTTGCCCTTGTCCCACTGGCCGCCGCGCTCCAACTGGAAGGCGCGCTCGGAGACGTCGTGCGACACCGCGTACCCGGCGACGTGCCGCAACGCCTGCTCCGGAGTGTCGGCGTAGCGGATGGTCGTCCCGACGACGACCGCGAGTTCGACCTCCCAGTCGGTCTTGGTCGAGCCACGGGGAACGAGCACGTCGTCGTACGGCCCGACGATGGTCATCGGGTCCTTCATGAAGACCACCGGCTCGGCGGGCAGCGCCGCGCCGGTCTCCGCGGCGTGGTCGCGGTAGTTGAGTCCGATGCAGACGATCTTCGCTGGACGCGCCACCGGAGCGCCCACCCGCAGCGACGCGGCCCCGGGCAGCTCGGTCAGCTCGCCCCGGTCGAGCGCGCCGCGCGTCCGGGCGATCCCGTCTGACGCCCAGAACGCCCCGTCCAGGTCGGCGGTGAGTGGCCGCAGGTCGAAGGCCGTACCGTCGTGCTGGACGACCGGGATCTCCTGGCCGCTCGGGCCGAGGCGCTGGAAGTTCATCTCACCCTCCTCTGTGTCCGGCTGAATCGCGGGGGGTGGCGGACACCACCGCATTCAACACCGACACGCCTCGCCGCCCGCACAGCGGGATCACCTCGGTCGGCGGACTGGGACGCGGCCACCGCGCCGCGTCGGCCGGGTGGCGCGACGATCGACATCGGATCGCCGATGTGGGGGTGACCCAAGAACAGGTCACCCCCACATCGCTGATGTCGTGTGGATCATGTGGTCCGGGTCGCCTCAGCGCCGGACGGCACCGGCCGGCGTCAGCGCGGCGGGGTGTCCCGGCGGGAGGGGAACGGGGTGCCGGGCTGCCCGAGGGTGGAGCGGGCGCGCAGCCCGACCGGGTCCGGGGCGGCTGCCGGCGCGGCCGGGGTGGGCTCCGGGGTCCGGCGCGCGTCCAGGTACGCGGCGGCGGCCAGGTCGTCGTCGGTGGGGGCGGCGAGCAGGGCGTAGAGCAGCCCGACCACGCCGAAGATCACCGCCACGACGATCGGCACCAGCAGGGCGCTCACCCCGGCACCGGTCACTCCGCCCGAGCGCTCGTGCAGGTGCACCGAGAGGGCGCTCATGCCGGTGAAGTGCATGCCGTTCACCGCGACGCCCATGACCAGAGCGGAGGCGAAGATCGCCAGGCCGCGCCGGACGGTCATCGCGAGCCACAGGGCCACGGTCGCGGCGACGACCGCGATGACCACGGAGAGGACGACCCGGATGGTGTCGTAGCCGAGGCTGCCATTGAGGCGCATCGCCGCCATGCCGGTGTAGTGCATGGCGGCGACCCCGGCGCCGGTGAACACGCCGCCGGCGATGAGGCGTACCGGGTTCAGCCGGCCGGTGCCGACGATCGCCAGGCCGATGCCGACGGCGACCACCGCGATGGCGGTGCTGGCGGCGGTCAGTGGCACGTCATACCGGATGCGGGTGCCGTCGACGGCGAAGCCGAGCATGGCCATGAAGTGCATGGCCCAGATGGCGGTGCCGCCGAGCGCCCAGGCGGCCAGCAGGCCCCACCAGGCGCGCTGGCGGGCGGTACGGGCCGTGCGGATGCGGCCGGCGCAGACGAGCCCCAGGACCGACCCGAGCACCGACAGCGCGTAGCTCAGCGCGGGCGTGATCCACCCGTACTCAAAGTGATTGATGTCCGCCACGGCGATGTTTCTCCCCACTCGTTACCGGCGCGTATGCACAGCGCCCGGGCAATGATCAGGGGTGCTCCGAGCAGGCGCAATAGCACCCCCGGGCTATTCGTGGGGTGCCGTCACGGTGACCGTCCGATGCGTCGATTCACCGACCCGGTTGACCGAAAGTGATCATCAGGCGGAGGTGTGGTACGCGAGCACTCCCCGGTTGATGGCCGCTATGGCCTGCCGGGCCGTGGCACGCAGCTCCGGCGACGCGCCGCCCGAGTCGGAAAGTTGACCAAGAAGGTCGACCACCTGCCGCGCCCACCGGACGAAGTCGCCGGCCGGCATCTCGCCGTCAATCTCGTGCCCGCTGCCGAGCACCTTCGCCAGGGCCTCGCCCCGGGCCCACCGGTAGACCGGCCAGGCGAAGCCCAGATCCGGCTCGCGGGTAGCGGCCAGCCCACGGGCGGCCTCGTCGGCCTCGATCTCGCCCCACAGCTTCAGCGTCTCGTCCACGGCGTCGGAGACCGGGCCGCGCGGCAGGGAGGCCCGCTCGTCGACGTCGCGGCGCGCCTCGAAGACCACCACGGACACCGCGGCGGCCAGCTCGGCCGGGGAGAGCCCGTCCCACACGCGTCGACGCAGACACTCGGCGACCAGCAGATCCGCCTCGGTCCAGATCCGGCCAAGCATCCGACCGGCGTCGGTGACCGCGCCGTCGCGGCCGAGGTATCCACGCTCGGTCAGCAGCGCGACGATCCGGTCGAACGTCCGGGCGAGGGACCCGGTACGCCCGGACACCCGCTCACGCAGCTCGTCGGTGTCCCGTTCGAGACGACGGCGACGCTCCGCCCAGCGGGCGTGCTCCTCCCGCTCCGGGCAGGCGTGACAGGGGTGGTTACGCAGCTCGGTGCGGAGCTGGCTGAGCCGGTGGTCCTCGCCGGGCGCCTGCCGGGAGCGGCCACCTCGGCGGCCACCGTGCCGGTCCAGGCCGGTGCCGCTGACCTCGGCGGCGAGGTCCCGCCGGGCCCCCGGCGAGCGGTGGTTGAAGTGCTTGGGCACCCGGATCCGGGCCAACACCTCGGCGGGCGTGGTGAAGTCCCCCGGGCTGACCCGCCCCGCCCAGCGGTCCTGGGTGAGCACCAGCGGACGAGGTTCGCCGAACCCGCCGGTCGCCGGGTCCAGCACGACGGCCAGACCGGCCCGCCGGCCCGACGGAACACGGATCACGTCGCCGATACGCAGCCGCTCCAGCGACGCCACGGCCGCGGCCTTGCGCTGGGTCTGCCCCTGCCGGGCGATGGCCTTCTCCCGGTCGGCGATCGCCACCCGCAGCGCGAAGTACTCGTCGAAGTCGCCGTGGTGGCAGGCGGCCTCCGCGCCGTACGCCTCGATGGTCTCGGTGTTGCGCTGCACCTGCCGCGCCAGACCGACCACCGACCGGTCGGCCTGGAACTGGGCGAACGACGACTCCAGCAGCGCCCGGGCGGGCTCCGCGCCGACCGAGCCGACCAGGTTCACCGCCATGTTGTACGACGGGCGGAAGCTGGACCGCAGCGGATAGGTGCGGGTGGAGGCGAGCCCGGCCACGTGCCGCGGGTCGGTCTCCGGGGACCACACCACCACGGCGTGCCCCTCGACGTCGATGCCCCGCCGGCCGGCGCGGCCGGTGAGCTGCGTGTACTCCCCCGGGGTCAGGTCGACGTGCGCCTCGCCGTTGTACTTGACGAGGCGTTCCAGCACCACACAGCGCGCCGGCATGTTGATGCCCAGCGCAAGGGTCTCGGTGGCGAAGACCGCCTTGACCAGGCCCCGGACGAACAGCTCCTCGACGACCTCCTTGAACACCGGCAGCATGCCGGCGTGGTGGGCGGCGAGGCCGCGCTCCAGGCCGTCCAGCCACTCCCAGTAGCCCAGCACCGTCAGGTCCTCGCCGGGGATGGCGGTGACCCGGGACTCGACCACCCGGCGGATCTCGGCGCGCTCCTCGGGCGAGGTGAGCCGCAGCCCGGCGGCCAGGCACTGCTGCACGGCGGCGGCGCAGCCCGCGCGGCTGAAGATGAACAGGATGGCCGGCAGCAGACCCTCCCGGTCCAGCCGGTCCACGATGTCCGGGCGGATCGGGCCGCGCCAGCGCGGACCTCGGCGTCCGGAGCCCGGCCCGGCGCTGCGCCCCTCGCCCAGCTCCAGCCGGCGCATCGTGTCGCGGGTGTAGCGCAGCAGCTCCGGGTGCACGTCGTGCTTGCGGGCGGCGTCGGCGTCGTGGAACAGGTCGAACATCCGCTTGCCGACCAGCATGTGCTGCCACAGCGGCACCGGCCGGTGCTCGCTGACCACCACGGCGGTCTCGCCGCGCACGGTGACCAGCCAGTCGGCGAACTCCTCGGCGTTCGACACGGTCGCCGACAACGAGACCAGGGTGACCGACTCCGGCAGGTGGATGATCACCTCTTCCCACACGCCGCCGCGGAACCGGTCGGCGAGGTAGTGCACCTCGTCCATCACCACGTAGGCGAGCCCCTGCAACGTGCTGGAGCCCGCGTAGAGCATGTTGCGCAGCACCTCGGTGGTCATCACCACCACGGGCGCGTCGCCGTTGATCGCGTTGTCGCCGGTCAACAGGCCAACCTGCTCGGCGCCGTACCGGTCGACGAGGTCGTGGTACTTCTGGTTGGACAGCGCCTTGATCGGCGTCGTGTAGAAGCACTTGCGCCGGGTCGTCGGCGGCGTCGCGCCGCCGGCCGCCGCCGGGTCGTCGGGCCGCCCCCGCAGAGCCAGGTGTACGGCGAACTCGCCGACCACGGTCTTGCCGGCGCCGGTCGGGGCGCACACCAGCACACCGCTGCCCCGCTCCAACGACTGACACGCCTCGCGCTGGAAGTCGTCGAGGTCGAACCCCAGGTCCAGGGCGAACTCGTCCAACGCCGGAAACTCGGAGGCCTGCGCGGTCCGGCGGCGCGCCGCGGCGTACCGCTCGGCGGGGCTCGACATGGCACCAAGATTAGTGCGTGCCGGCACAGTGCACCCCACAAGGCCGTCCGGCAGGGCTGTCGGCGAGGGTCGGTAGGGTGCACGGCGTGCCGGACCATGCCGAACCGCCCCAGACCACTCCGCCGGGCAGCGCCACCGCCCGCCGGACGTCCCGACGGCCCGTGAAGGCGGTGCTCTTCGACTTCCACGGCACCCTGGCCCAGGTGGAGGAGCCTCGGCAGTGGGTGCTGGAGGCCGCGGCGGCGTGCGGGGTCACCCTGGACCGGGTCCGCGCCACCTCGCTGGCCGACCGCCTGCTGACCGCCGGCCGCGCGGGCGGCCCGCTACCGGCCCGGGTGCCGCCCCGGCTGGCCGAGCTGTGGGCCGACCGGGACCTCTACCCGCACGCCCACCGGGGGGCGTACACCGGGCTGGCCGAGACCGTGGACGCCGGCATCGAGGGCTTGCCCGACGCGCTCTACGAGCGGCTGCTGATCGCCGAGGGCTGGGTGCCCTACCCGGACACGGCCCCCACGCTGGCCGCGCTGCGCGACGCCGGCGTACGCGTCGCGGTGGTCAGCAACATCGGTTTCGACCTGCGCCCGCACTTCGACGCCTGGGGGTTGACCGACCTCGTCGACGCGTTCGTGCTGTCGTACGAGGTGGGGCGCTGCAAGCCCGACCCGGCGATCTTCTGGCGCGCCTGCGGGATGCTGGGCGTCGACCCGGAGCAGACGTTGATGGTCGGCGACAGCCCGGCCGACGCGGGCGCGGTGGCCGCCGGCTGCGCGGTGCTGGTGCTGCCGGCCGCCGAGCCGGGCCGGGAGAACGGGCTGGGCGCGGTCCTCGACCTGGCCCTGCCCGCCTGACCCCGGGCTGATCCGCGTCGAGGCCGCCCGCGCGTCCCCGGAGCCCACCGCCTAGCGTCAGGGCCGTGACGGACACCCTCCTGCCTGCGTCGACACCGACCGACGCGCCCCCACAGCGGCACGGTGGTGTCCTCGCCGTGGGGCTGGTGCTCGGCGGGGCGCTGTCGGTCCAGTTCGGCTCCGCCGTCGCCGCGCTGCTCTTTCCGCGTACCGGCGTGGCCGGGGCGGTCACCCTGCGGCTGACGATCTCGGCGGTGTTGCTGCTCGTCGTGTGCCGGCCGCGACTGCGCGGACACGACCGCTCGGCCTGGCTCGCCGTCGGCGCGTTCGGGCTGGCCCTGGCCGGCATGAACTCGCTGTTCTACCAGGCCATCGAACGCATCCCGCTCGGACCGACGGTGACGCTTGAGGTGCTCGGTCCCCTCGCCCTGTCGGTGTTCACCGCCCGCCGGCTGGCGAGCTGGTGCTGGGCGGGACTCGCGCTGGCCGGGGTGGCGCTGCTCGGGCAGGGCGGCTTCGACCGGCTCAATCCGGCCGGCGTGGCGTTCGCGTTCGGCGCGGGCACGATGTGGGCCGCGTACATCGTGCTCAGCGCCCGCGTCGGCGGCCGGTTCCCCGGCGCGGACGGGCTCGCCCTCGCGCTCACCCTGGCCGCGCTGGTCACCCTGCCGCTGGGCATCGTCGACGGCGGCGCGGTCCTGCTCGACCCGCAGGTGCTCGCGTTCGGCGCGGCCCTCGCGGTGCTCGCCTCCGGCCTGCCGTACACCCTGGAACTGCTGGCGCTGCGCCGGATGCCCACCGCCACCTTCGCGGTGCTGATGAGTCTCGGCCCAGCCGTCGCCACCCTCGCCGGCTGGCTGGTGCTGCGCCAGGCGCTGACCGTGTCGGAGTGCGTCGCCATCGTGTTGGTCATCGCCGCCAGCATCGGCGCGGTACGGGTCAGCGCAGCAGTCGCAGGGCCCCGGGCACTGCGGTGATCGTCACCGGGAGGCCGAGCGAGCGTTCCCCGTCGGCGTACGTGACGATCCCGTCGGCGGCCAACTCCACCGTACGGGCCCGGTAGCTGCTCACCACCGGGTGCTCGACGTGGGTGCCCTGGTAGATGTGCGGCTTCACCCGGATCATCGTGCGCCGGTCCGCCCGACCGGCCACCACCACGTCCAGCAGCCCGTCGGTCGGGTCGGCGTCGGGGCAGATCCGCATCCCACCGCCGTACGACGGGCAGTTGCCCACCGCCACCAGCACCGCGTCCATGTCGTGCACCACCCCGTCGAGGCGCATCGTGTAGCGCCGCGGCTTCAGGCGGGCCATCTCGATCAGGATCGCCAGGTCGTACCGGCGGGGGCCGCGCGGCCACCGCATCCGGTTGGCCCGCTCGTTGACGATCGCGTCGAAGCCCGCCGCGAGGACCGCGCCGTACCAGCGTTGCGCGCCATCGACGCCCGTCATCCGGGCCAGGTCGACCTCGCGGCTCCGGCCGGTACGCAGCGCCTCGGCGATCACCTCCACGGCGGCGACCGGATCGGCGGGAAAACCGGTGTCGATCGCGAAGTCGTTGCCGGTGCCGGCGGGCACCGGTCCGAACGGGATGTCGGTGCCGGCCACGGCCTGCAGCGCCCGGTGCACGGTGCCGTCTCCGCCGATCGCGACCAGCGCGCCCGCGCCCTCGGCGACCGCCGTCCGACAGGCCACCTCCGCCTCATCGGGGGTGGACGCCGACAGCACCGTCACCGGCCGGCCGGCGGCGGACAGCCCGTCCAGCAGTCGGGGCAGCAGGGCCCGCCGCCGTCCCCGGCCGGCCGTCGGGTTGGCGAGCACGGCCACCGGGCCGGCGGCCGACGCGGCGTCCTCCGCCGGTCCGGGCCGAAACTCTTTCACGGTCACGGCCAGCACCGTACTCGTCGTACATCTGATGTTCATCGTGCGGAGGTAGCGCTCCCAACCCACCGGGCGGCTCGAATCGGTCGACGGCGGACACAGCGACGCCGCCCCCACCTGGCGGGGACGGCGTCGGCTGGCTCTGGCGGCGCGGGGCCGTCAGGTCATGTCGTCGTAACGGCGTTCGATCGGCGCCGGCTTCGCGATCGGCTCCGGAGCGCCGATCGGCGCGGTCGCGTCGACCCGCTGCCCGGCCACGACCGGGTCCGGGTCGAACTCCAGCGGCGAGACCTCGTCGTCGTCGAGACCGGCGTAGACCTCCTTGCCGCGACCCCGCCGCCGGTCGTTGATGAACGCGATGCCCACCGCGCCGAAGTAGAGCGCGGAGAGGCAGACCGCCAGGGCGGTCATCCCGAACGGGTCGGGGGTGGGGGTGACCACGGCGGAGAACGCGAAGAACACGAAGATCGCCACCCGCCACCAGCTCAGCAGCCGCTTCGCGCTGGCCAGGCCGACGAAGTTGAGCATCAGCACGATCAGCGGGAACTCGAACGCCACCCCGAACAGCAGGATCAGGTTGGTGACGAAGGAGATGTACCGGGTGACTTCCAGCGTGGTCGAGATGTCATCGCCGGACACGTTCATCAGGAACTCGAGGCCCTTGGCGGTGACGAAGAAGGCCAACACCGCGCCGGCGGCGAACAGCGGCGCCGCCAGGGCCGTGAACGCGTACGCGTAGCGCCGCTCGTGCCGGTGCAACCCGGGCGCGATGAACGCCCAGAGCTGGTAGAGCCAGATCGGCGCCGCGATGATCAGGCCCACCCAGAGGCCGATCTTCAGGTTCAGCAGGAAGAGGTCCGCCGGGCCGAGCTGGACGAACAGGCACTTGCCGGACGCGTCCTTCGACCCCGGCAGGTCGCAGTACGGCTGCGACAGCAAATGCCGCACCGGCTCGGCCAGCCAGATGCCGAAGCCGAAACCGACCAGGATCGCCAGCGAGGCGCGGAACAGACGGTTGCGCAGCTCACGGACGTGCTCGATGAGCGTCATCGAGCCGTCGGCGGCCCGCTCGAACGTGCTCGGGCCGCGCTTACGCAGGGCGAAGGCCACGGTGCGAAGGCCCTTCGGTCAGTTGTCGCGGACGCGGTGCACCGGGTCGACGACCGGCTGCTGCGCCGGCGCCTGCTGGTACGGCGGCTGCTGCGGCTGCCCGGCGTACGGCGCCTGCTGCCCGGCGTGCGGCGGCAACGGCTGGTAGCCGGCCTGCGCGTCGGCCTTCTCGGCCAGGTCGCGGTCGTCGTCCTGCAGGCTCTTGGTCTCGGCCTTGATGATCCGCAGCGAGCGACCCAGCGAACGGGCCGCGTCCGGAAGCCGCTTCGCACCGAAGAGCAGGATCAGCACAACCACGAGAACGGCGATGTGCCACGGCTTGAGGGCACCCATGAGAAGCTCCAGTCGCTCTGTGTCCGGGGGGTGGTACGCAGCCCATCGTACGTGCGGATCGGTGCGATGCCACCCGCCGGGTGGTGATGGATCGGCCCGGCCGGTGAAGTCTTGACCAACGCGCGATGATCCGTCAACCACCTGGGCCGACGGCGCGGTCAGCCGCGCTTGGCCTTGATCAGCTCAAGGCGCTGCTGGGCGGTGTCGAGCTGACGTTGGACGCCCTCGGCGCGCTGCTGCAACGCCTCGGCGGTCTCCCGCAGCGCCTCCGCCTCACCGGCCCGGCGCTGCAACGCCTCGGCGGCGCGGCGCAGCTTGGGCAGCCGGGCCAGCACCGGGCGTACGGCCAGCGCGAGCGCCACGAGCGGGAGCAGCACCAGCGCGAGCACGATCCAGATCAGCACGCCGGCCAGCCTACTGGGTGCGGCCGGCCACCGCCGGATCGCCCGACGGCGCTCCGGGGGCCGCGGCCGTGCGGTCGTCGTCGGGCAGCCGCGTCACCGGCGCGGGCACCGCGTACGCGTCGAGCGCGGCGGACGCGGTCGCCCGGACCTGCTCGGCCAGCTCGACGGGGGCGACCACGGTGACGTCCGGGCCGAGGCCGAGCACGAACCGTCGCGCCCACCCCAGGTCGGTCACGCGCAGCGAGACGAGCCACTGGTCACCGTCGCCGGCCTCGACCCGCTCGCACGGGTAGTACTCGGTGATCCACCGTTCGCCGCGCCCGATCCGCAGGGTGATCAGCGGCAGGTCGGGCGACGGCCGGAAGACCCCCTCGGTGCGATCGTGCGGGACGGCCTGCGGCGGAACGGCGGCCGGCTCGTCCAGCTCGGTTATCGCGTCGATCCGGTCGGCGCGGAACAGCCGCACCGCCTCCGCGCGCCGGCACCACGCCTCCACGTACGCCCGACCGCCGACCATCAGCATCCGCAGCGGGTCGATCACCCGCTCGGTGGTCTCGTCCCGGGCCGCCGTGTAGTAGGTGATCCGCAGCGCTCGGCCGCCCTCCACGGCGGCGCGCAGCGCCTCGACCCGCCGGGTGTCCCCGGGGAGCCGGACCGCGACCGGCGCGCCCACCAGGTCACCGGCGGCGTCCTCGATCTTGGCGAGGGCCCGTTCGATGGCGTCCCGGTTGGCGACGCCGGGGGTCTCGGCGAGCATCCGCAGCGCCACCACGAGCGCGAGGGCCTCGTCGGGGGTGAGCCGCAGCGGCCGGTCGATGCCGGCGTCGTAGGTGATGGTCACCCGGTCGCCGTCGAACGCCATGTCGATCAGATCACCGGGGCCGTAACCGGGCAGCCCGCACACCCACAGCAGCTCCAGGTCCTCCCGGAGCTGTCGTTCGGTGACACCCAGGTCACCGGCCGCCTCGGCGACCTCGATGCCCGGTCGGGCCAGCAGGTAGGGCACCAGGTTGAGCAGGCGCGCCAACCGGTCGGCGGAGGTCTTGGAACCGCCGCGGGCGGCCGGGCGGGTCACCGGGCACCCCCGGAAACCGCCAGCTCGTCGTGGCGGACCGCGATCTCCTTGAGCCGCTGGATGACCGCCTCGCGGACCTCCGGCGGGTCGAGCACGCGGACGTCCGGCCCGTACCCGACAAGGTGGCCGGCCAGACCGTCCGGGTCGGCGTACGGCAGGACCAGGCGGTCGCCGTCCGGCCCGGCGGTCACCTCGACCGCCCACCGACGCAGCCCGGCGGCCCGGCCGGGCGCGGCCAGCACGGTCGCCCGGCCGGTGCGCTCCACCGGCCCGGACCAGCGGGCCACGTGACTGATCAGGTCTTCTCCCAGCGGCGGCTCGTAGGCGCCGGACGCGCCGGTCACCCGGACGGCGCCGACCACCCGGGAGAGGCGGAAGCAGCGGGTGGCGTCCCGGTCCAGGTCGTGGCCGACCACGTACCACCGGCCCCGCCAGCAGACCACGCCCCACGGTTGGAGCCGGCGGCGGCTGGGGGCGTCCCGGTCGGGTACCCGGTAGTCGAAGCCCACCTCCCGGCGGTCCCGGGCGGCGGCGGTCAGCGGCGCGAACGCCGGGTCGACGGTGACCATCGGCTCCAGGCCGAGGGTGGCCTGCGGGTCGACGTCCACCCCGGCGGCGCGCAGCTTGGCCAGCCCGGAGGACGCGGCGGCGGCCAGCCCGGCGTGCTGCCACAGCCGGGCGGCGATGCCGACGGCGGCGGCCTCGTCCGGTTCGAGGGGGATGTCGGGCAGCGCGTACTCGCGGTGGGCGATGCGGTAGCCGGGCTCGGCGTCGAAGACGCTGGCCGTGCCGGTCTCCAGGGGGACGCCCAACTCGCGCAGCTCGGCCTTGTCCCGCTCGAACTTGCGCTGGAACGCCTCGTGGTCGCGCGCGTCGTCGGGATCGTGCTCGTAGCCGGGCACGGTCGCGGCGATCTGCGCGGCGGTCAGGAACCGTCGCGTGGACAGCAGGCAGATCACCAGGTTGACCAGGCGTTCGGTGCGGGTCCGCGACACGCGGTAGACGCTAGCAGCCGACGCGCCCACATCGTGCACCCACGCGGGGCGTGCCGCACACTTGTTCGGATCGGGTCCTCCCCCGGCGCGCCGCCGCTCACCGCCATAGGGTTTCCCTCATGTCGCAAGCCGGGATGAAGACCGAGAGCGAGAGCGTCGGCACCGTGGTCGTCGCGGGCGTCGCCAACCTCGCCATCGCGGTCGCCAAGCTGGTCGCCGGGCTGATCTCGGGGTCGGCCGCGATGCTGTCCGAGGCGGCGCACTCGGTCGCCGACACCACCACCGAGGTGCTGCTGTTTCAGGCGCTGCGCCGGGGCGCCCGGCCGGCCGACAAACGGCACCCCTTCGGGTACGGCAAGGAGAGCTACGTCTGGGCGTTCTTCGCCGCGATGTTCACCTTCGTGGCCGGCGCCGGTTTCGCCGTCACCCACGGCGTCACCACGATCCTCGTGCACGAGCACAGCGGCGACTACCTCGTGTCGTACATCGTGCTGGCGGTCTCGTTCGTCATCGAGTCGATCTCGCTGGCCCGGGCCGTGCGGCAGGTCCGGCGCGAGTCCGAGCGCTGGCAGACCACCCCGCGACGGTTCCTGCGGCTCACCGCCGACACCACCGTCAAGGCCGTCTTCCTGGAGGACAGCGCGGCCCTGATCGGCCTGGTGCTCGCGGGGCTCGGCGTCGGCCTGTCGCACGCCACCGGCGACGAGGTGTGGGACGGCGTCGCGTCGATCCTCATCGGCCTGCTGCTGCTGACCGTCGCCGGGATCCTCGCCAGCAACAACCTGTCGCTGCTGGTCGGCCGGGCCGTCCCGGAGCGGCTGCGTCGCGAGATCGAGCAGGAACTGGCCGGCCTGCCCGAGGTGGAACGCATCGACACCCTGCTGACCATGCAGCTCGGCCCGGACGACATCCTCGTCGCCGCGAAGGTCGACTTCCGCGACGAGGCCACCGGCGCGCAGATCGAGACCACGGCCGACGAGGCCGAGCGGCGGCTCACCGAGCGCTACCCGGAGATCCGGTTCGTCTTCCTCGACCCGACCCGCTCACTGCCGGGCGCCACCGGCACCGCCCGCCACACCCAGGCCGCGCCGCCCGCCTCCCCCGGCGACGAGCGGACCTGAACCCGAGCGGCGTCGCACCCGGTCGCGGTCCGCCGCGCCCGCGCGGCTAGCGTGCCCGTCATGGTGCGATGGCGTACGGGGACGGTGGCGGCGCTGCGACGGCAGTGGACCGGGGCGGTGGAACTCGACGTCGACCTGCCCGACGGCACGCGCATGCGGGCGCTGGCCTATCCCGAGCTGGTCGGCACGCCCGAGCCCGGCGACCGGGTGCTGCTCAACGCCGGCGCGCTGCTGATGGGGCTGGGCACCGGCGGGTACGCCCTCGTGGTGGCGGTGCCGGACCGGCTGCCCCCGGACCCGCCGGACGCCGGCGACACCCGCGACGCCGGGCACCTGGTCAAGGCCCGCTACACGCCGTTGCAGCCGATCCTGCTCGGTGTCGACGAGGAGGCGTCCCCGCACCGGGCCATGCTGGCCGACGCCGACGACCTGGGCGGCCTGCCCGTGGTCACCGCCGACCTGCACTCGGCGTTGCCGGCGATCCTGGCCGGCATCCGGGCCGACGCCCCTCGGGCGCGGGTCGCGTACCTGCTCACCGACGGTGGCGCGCTGCCGGCCTGGTTCTCCCGCACCCTGGCCGGGCTGCGCGACGAGCTGGTCGGGACGATCACCGTCGGGCAGGCGTTCGGCGGTGACCTCGAGGCCACCACCCTGCACGGCGGTCTGCTCGCCGCCCACCACGTGCTGCGCGCCGACGTGGCGATCGTGGCGCAGGGCCCCGGCAACCTGGGCACCGGCACCCGGTGGGGCTTCTCCGGTGTCGCCGTCGGTGAGGCGGTCAACGCGATCGCCACGCTCGGCGGGCGGCCGGTCGGCTCGCTGCGCATCTCCGACGCCGACCCCCGCCCCCGGCACAACGGGGTGTCGCACCACAGCCTCACCGCGTACGGCCGGGTGGCGCTCGCCCCGGCGGAGTTGGTGGTGCCCGACGGCCTGGACCCGGCCCTGGCCGCCGAGGTCGACGCCGCCCTGGCGCCGCTGGCGGCCCGGCACCGGATCGTGCAGGTGCCCACCGCCGGCCTCGACGCCGCGCTGCGCGCCAGCCCCGTCCCCCTGTCCACCATGGGCCGCCCCCTGGACGCCGACCACGCCTACTTCCTGGCAGCAGCAGCCGCCGGCCGCCAAGCCACCACCCACCTCCCCTAACCCCAACCCCACCCCCCCCCCCCCCCCCCCCCCCCCCCCCCGGGGGGCAAAGGGGGGGGGGAAGAAAACGCCACCAAGAAGACGACCACAAAAA
>NZ_JBFAOC010000047.1:46149-47362 GCF_040675055.1 Micromonospora sp. NPDC049662 | reverse complement strand
TGACGCAGGCCCTTGAGGAACGCCGTCGTCGAGTACTCCGGGTCGGTGATCTGCTCCGGCGTGCCCCAACCGCTCGACGGGCGCTGCTGGAACAGACCCAGCGAGTCGTGGTCGTTCATCTCGCCGAGGTGACCCAGGTTCTCCAGCTTCGACTCCTGCAGGCTCGTCGCGATCGAGATGACCGCAGCCCGCTCGGGCAGACCCGCCTTCTTGGTGGCCGCGATGATGGCCTTGGCGTTGCCGGTCTGCTCGCCGTTCAGGTCGATGTGCGACTGCGCGCCCTGGGTGCCGTGCGGGATCAGCTTGCTCGCGTCGGGCTTGTCGGCCTGCACCACGGCGACCGGCCGGGGGTCGGTGCTCGGGGCGGCGACATGGGCGATCGGGCCGGCGAAGACACCACCGGCGAACGCGAGACCGGCAACGGACAGCATGCTCTTACGGAAGATCGTGTTCATGGGGGTAGCTCCTTCGGGGGTAGGAAACACCCGCCTCACCACAGGGAAACGGCGACGCGGATGTGCGCACCTCGTCCGGCGCTGCACAAACGGGGGGTCTCGGGTGCGGCACCAAGCGGAGCGGTGCCGGGGCGGCGTCCGACGGGCGAGGGAAGTCGCTCGTGGGCGCCGGGACCGTGTGTAACGACCGCCGGTCCGGAGTCATTCCCGGGCCCTCAGCCGTGGATCCGGAAGCGGACCCGGGGCCGTCCTGCGGTCGTTCGGGGGTCTGCAACGACCCGGTCCGGCCGACCATTCCCCGGGCGGGGTGGCCGTGGTCCTGCGATCGTCAGGGTGTGTAACGACCCCGGGTCGGCCACGATTCCGGCCCGGGGATGCACCCGGTCACACCCCATCGCCACCCGGAATCGGACATCACGCCCAAGGCGCACCACCCGGCGCTCGCCGTCGGGCCGCCCACGGCGACGCCCACCGGCAGCCGCAGGTGAGCGTGGCCATGGGCCGGTCCGCCGTCACCCTGTCCACCTGGCGTCCCCTTCCGCTGTTCCGCTGTCCGTCGGGGCGGCTGCGGCGGGGCATGGCGGTTGTGGGCTGTGATGCCGGTGAGTCATCAAGATGACTCACCGGCATCAAGGCCGCAGGAGTGGTCGCCGCCCCTGGCATCGAAAGCTGCCGGGTCCGCACCGCACCGCACTGCACCGGACCGGACCGGACCGGACCGGACCGGACCGGACCGGACCGGACCGGACCGGACCGCA
>NZ_JBFAOC010000047.1:0-46051 GCF_040675055.1 Micromonospora sp. NPDC049662 | reverse complement strand
CACCGCACCGCACCGCACCGCACCGCACCGCACCGCACCGCACCGCACCGCACCGCACCGCACCGCACCGCACCGCACCGCACCGCACCGCACCGCACCGGACCGCACCGCACCGGACCGCACCGCACCGCACCGGACACATCGTGCGGGCGGCGATAGGCTAGCGCTCGTCCGAGGCCCAGGAGGCGCCCCGGTAGAGGGTGCCCCGACCGTCGGGATCCGGCGTTCCCGCCGGGGGCGCACCGCGGCGAGACAGAGCCGGGTCCGATTCGGGGTTTCGGGCGGCGCGGCGGGCCTTGAGCACCCGCGAGCCGACGAACCAGGCGACGGCCGCGACGCAGACGACGATCACGACGTTCTGGAGGGTGCCGACGTAGCCCTCGACGAGGTGCCAGTTGTCACCGAGCAGATAGCCGGCGAGCACGAAGGTGGTGTTCCAGATCAGGCTGCCCAGCGTCGTGTAGAGCAGGAAGGTCCGCACCGGCATCCGCTCCACCCCGGCCGGGATGGAGATCAGGCTCCGGAAGATCGGGATCATCCGGCCGAAGAACACCGCCTTCACGCCGTGCCGCAGGAACCACGCCTCGGTCCGGTCGACGTCGCTGAGCTTCACCAACGGTAGTCGGGCCACGATGGCACGCATCCGGTCGCGGCCCAGGGACGCGCCGATCAGATAGAGCGCCAGCGCGCCCAGCACCGAACCCAGCGTGGTCCAGAAGATCGCGCCGACCAGGCTGATCCGACCCTGCGCGGCCACGAAGCCGGCCAGCGGCAGGATGACCTCGCTGGGGATCGGCGGAAACAGGTTCTCCAACGCCACCGCCAGACCCGCGCCGGGCCCGCCGAGCCGTTCCACCAGATCGCTGACGTACCCGACGATCCCGCCCTGCGGCGGTTCGGCCGCGGCGGCGGGGGTTCCGGTGGCGAGGACGGCGTGCGACGTTCGAAGCATGCCCACACGTTACGAAGCGATCCTGAGAGCCAACCGTGAGGCGGAGACCTCGCAGGCAGCCACGGACGGGCCGGCCCGCGCTCCGTTGCGGCTCGCGGTGGCGCAGCCGCTGTGCGTACCCCTGGATGTCGGGGAGAACGCGCGGGCGCACGCCGACGCGGTCCGCGCGGCGCGCGCCCGGGTGGTGGTCTTCCCGGAGCTGTCCCTGACGGGGTACGAGTTGCAGGGGCCGGTCGTGCCGATGGACGACCGGCGGTTGACGCCACTTGTCGACGCGTGCGCCGAGGTTGGCACGGTGGCGTTGGCCGGCGCGCCGGTGCCCGGAGACCACATCGGAGTGCTGGCGGTGACCGGTGACGGGGTGACGGTGGCGTACCGGAAGATGTGGCTGGGCGGCGTGGAGGCGCGGCGGTTCCGGCCGGGCGACGCACCGGGCGTGCTCGACGTGGACGGATGGCGGATCGGGCTGGCGGTCTGCAAGGACACCGGTGTCGCCGGGCACGCGCAGGCGACGGCGGCCCTGGGGATCGACGTGTACGCGGCGGGCGTGCTGGAGTCGGCCCGGGACGCCGCTGTGCCGGACGTGCGGGCGCAGCGGATCGTCACGACGCACCGGGTCTGGGTGGCGATGGCGAGCTTCGCCGGGTCGACCGGCGGCGGTTACCGCGAGGCGGCCGGCCGCTCGGCCATCTGGACACCGCACGGTGATGAGGCCGCGCGGGTGGGCACGACACCGGGCGAGTGGGCCGCGACCTCAATCCACTGAGCACACCGGCGTTTCCTGTCGTACCGGTACGACAGGATCGGGCGATGAGCGCGATTCCCCCTCGACTGTCCGTGATCACCCTGGGCGCCCGCGACCTGGGCCGGCTGCGATCCTTCTACCGATCCCTGGGCTGGCCGGAGCTGCCCGCCAGCGACGACGGCTGGTCGGCGTTCCTGCTCGGAGGCGTTCTGCTCGCCCTCTACCCGCTGCCCGAGCTGGCGGCCGAGGCGGCACCGGGTGTCGCCGATCCGGCCGGTGGCTGGTCCGGCGTGACGCTGGCCTGCAACGTCGACGACCGCGCGGGGGTCGACGCGGCCTTCGAGGCGGCTGTCGCGGTGGGGGCGTCGGTCGTGGCAGCGCCGACCGACCGTTCGTGGGGTGGCCGCTCGGCCTACATCGCCGACCCGGAGGGCAACCGGTGGGAGATCGCCTGGGCGGGTACGGCGGTCTTCGACGAACGCGGCGCGCTCGTCTCGTTCGGCGGGTGAGCCGTGCCGTGGTTGATCCCGGGCGACGCCCTTGACATGCTTCGGTCCATGACCGTTTTCCCGCCCACCTTCGCCGACGACGTCGTCGACCAGCCAGCCCAGACGCAGATCGAGGCGTTCATCGACGAGCATCGCCGCGCGCTCAACGAGGCCCTGGACGGGCTGACCGAGGAGCAGGCACGACGCTCGCTGGTGCCGTCGCGAACGACACTGCTGGGTCTGGTGAAGCACGCGGCCTTCGTGGAGAAGGTCTGGTTCGACGAGGCGATCACATGCCGGTCGCGTGCCGAGATCGGCATCCCGGCGACGCCGGACGAGTCGTTCATCCTCGACGACGGCGACACCATCGCCAGCATCCAGCAGGCCCACCGCGAAGCGTGCGAGGCGTCGCGCCGCGCGACGGCCTCGCTGGGTCTGGACGACGTGCTGCACGGCAACCGGCGCGGCCCGCTGCCACTGCGCTGGATGTACCTGCACGTCCTGCGAGAGTTGGCGCAGCACTGCGGGCACGCGGAGATCCTGCGCGAGCAGATCCTGCGCGACTGACGCGCCGACCGTCCGACGTGGACGGGTCAGAGCGCCAGCCGACCCGGGACGGTGTCCCCGAAGCGCCGCAGGGTCCAGCGGGCCGGCGGCCAGCCGCCGGTGTCGTGGTCGGTGACCCACTCGCTGATCGACGCCGGGGGCACCTCCAGATCGAACGCCCGGAAGATCGGCTGCGCGGCGAGCGCGTGGAAGGCGCCCTCCACGGTCTCGCTGTGGCCGACCAGGACCACGGTGCCGCCCCGGTGCCGGTGCGCGATCTCCATGACGGCGCGGCTGACGCGGACGACCAACTCGGCCCAGCTCTCGTTGCCGTCCTCGAACGGGCGGAAAACTCCCCCACCGGGCACCGCGTGCTCGGTCCGGAAGCGGGCGACCGGCAGCCCGTCGGCGTACGGCGGGGTGTGCCAGGTGCAGAGGCCGCAGTCGGCCAACGGCCGGACGCCGAACGCCGCGGCGATGGGCTGCGCGGTCTCGACGGCGCGGCGCAGCACCGACGAGTACACCGCCACCGGCCCCTCGACGGCGTAGTCGTCCACGAGTCGCTTGGCCAGCCGGTCGGCCTGGTCGTAGCCGAGCGACGTCAGCCCCCGGCACCCGTGCGGGCCGCCCACGATCCCGTCGACCTGATGGACCGACTCACCGTGACGCACGAAGATCAGCCGTGTTCGCATCGGCCCATCATGCCAGCGACGTCCGCGGATAGATCAGCCGTCCGGACGGACGATGGCGTCAGTCGGCGTCCAGGACCTCGCGCAGCCGCGCGGCGAACTCCGCCGGCTTGCCCGCGTATCCGTGCTCGTCGCCGAGGAAGCCGCCGTGGTGACTCGGGAACACCACGGCCTCCTGGCCGAGGAGCGCCGCCGTGCCGAGGGCCGTACGCGCGGTGTAGGTGCCGGTCGACTCCGCGCCGACCGCGATCACGATGCGGCTCGACGCGGCGGTGAGGACGGCCGCGTCGGGGCGGTAGTCGGTGATCGCCCATGAGCTGTTGGACAGCAGCGGATCGTCGCGGCTGCCGTCGTCCTCGGTCGGCAGGCCGACCATCGCGGGGTCGGGGGCGGGCTGGGCGAAGTAGGCGTCGGTGAACTCGCCCTGCCACGACGTCATCGCGATGAAGGCGGCCATGCCGGCGCCGAATCCGTTGGCCTGGTACGCCTCGTAGAAGGCGTTCCGAGCGCGCTCGGCTGCGGCGGCGTCCGGGAGCACCGCGTTGATCGGCGGCTCGTGCGCCACCAGCGTGACGACGTCGTCGGGGTGGGTCGCGACGAGTTCGAGCGCGGTCACCGCGCCACCGCTGCTGGCGAACACGTCCACCGGACCGGCGTCGAGGGCCTCGATGAGCAGGTGCAGATCGGCCGACTGCTGCTGTGGCGTCTGGTCGGACCGGCCGTCGCTACGGGTGCTGCGACCGAGCCCGCGCGGGTCGTACGTGATGACGGTCCGGTCGGTGAGGTGCGGGGCGAGCGCGCCGAAGCCCTCCGCCGTCATCGGCTGGCCGATCAGAAGCAACGCGCGACGCCCGCCGGTCGGAGGCAGTGGACCTCGGACGTCGTAGACCAGGTCAGCGCCGGGTACGGCGAGGCGGTGCGTCTGCGTCGTCGTCATGCCGGTGAGACTACTCAGTCGTTGGCGCGATCGGCGGGTAGCTCACGGGTCTGGGCCAGCAGCGCGTCGAGCTGGACGGCGGTCTGCCGGGGCAACCGGTCACGGTCCACCAGTTCGGCGATGGTGTCCCGCAGGTCGGCGATGCGCCGCTCGCGGTCCCGGGTCCGCCGGTTCACGTCGGCGAGGTCGTCGCGCAGGTCCTCGGCGGTTCTGCGGTCGACGTCGCCACGGGCCACCGCCGCGGCGAGCACCTGGTCGAACTCGTCGCTGACCTGCCGGAAGCTGACCGGCAACCCCTGCCCGACGGACGACGGCACGGCGCTGCTGGGGCGGGGCGACGGGGAGGCCGACGTCGCCGGCTTCGGCGACTGCGTCCGGGGCGGGGGCGCCGTGGTGGAGGGCGACGACGGGCCGGCCACCGGCCCGGGGCCGGACGTGTCGGGTGCGCCGATGCCCTGGGTGAGCAGCGCGCCGAGGCCGACCAGCACGGCGAGGCCGGCCGCGACGGCGAGCGCCACGGGCCGGCGCGGACGGCGTCGGACCGGCGCGGACACGACCGGCGCTGGCCGGGCGGCCGAGCGGTCGATCAGGGTGGGCGGGTGGGCGGCCGGGACGATCCGGAGCAGCTCGGTGGGGGGCTCGACCGGCTGGCCGGCGCCGAACCGTCGGGCGAGCTGTGCGGCGCTGGGCCGCCGGGCCGGGTCGGCGGCGAGGCAGGCGAGGGTCAGCTCGGCGATGTCGGCGGGTAGGCCGGGCACTCGCAGCGGAGGCACCGGTGTGCCCCGCTGGTGCACCTCGATGGCGTCCTCCCAGCTCTGTACGGGCAGCGGCGCCGCGCCGGTGAGCATGCGGTAGAGCACCGCGCCGAGGGCGTACACGTCGCTGGCCGGGTCGGGCGGACCGGCGGCGAGGCGCTCCGGGGCGAAGTACGCGGGTGTGCCCATCACCGGCTCGCCGGACTGGCTGTCGAGCCCACCGAGCGCGGCGATGCCAAAGTCGAGCACCTTGGCCCCGGTGTCGGTGAGCATGACGTTGGCCGGCTTCACGTCGCGGTGTACCACCCCGATGCGGTGCGCGGCGGCCAGCGCGGCGGCGATGTGCCCGGCCACCCGGACCGCCTCCGGCCAGGGCAGCGGGCCGGAGCGCAGCCGGTCGGCGAGGTTGTGGCCCTCGACCAGCTCCATCACCAGGTACGGGACGACGACGCCGCTGGCCAGGGTCGCCTCGGCGTAGTCGTACACCTGGGTGACGTGCGGGTGGGTCAGCCGGGCGGCCGCGCGGGCCTCGCGCCGGATGGTGGCCCGCAGGTGCGGGTCGGCGGCGAGCTGGCCGGCGAGTACCTTGATCGCCACCGGCCGGCCGAGCACGTCGTCGTCGGCCCGCCACACCTCGGACATGCCGCCGAGACCGATCCGCTCGCGCAGCACGTAGCGGTCGTGGAGGCGGAGGGTGGGGGTGAAGGGTGACATGGCCAGACCAGTCTGCCCGGCGAGTGCGCGATCGACCACCCTACGTGTCCGGACCGGCACCGTTCGTCCCCGGAGTGCCGGAATGGGCGGTGATCAGGAGCAGCGGGGCACCGGCCGGGGCTGGATCCGGTCGGCGAGCCGGCGCAGGGCGACGGCGGTCAACTGCCGGGTCGGGGCGAGCAGCGGCCGACGGGCGCGCTCGACGACGACCGGGGCGTCCGGTCGGGCCGAGGTGACGTGGCGGTTCATCGCGTCCAGGGCGGTGACGTATCCGGTCGGGAATTCCATGGTCAACTCCTGACATGAGGTCCGGTGGAGGCCCGGACGACGAGTTCGGTGGGTAGCAGCACGTGACCCGCGGCAGCGTCCGTGGGTGGGTCGAGCAGCAGTTCGGCGGCGATCCGGCCCTTCTCCTGCGCCGGCTGCCGGACGGTGGTGAGGCCGGCCGCCGCCGCCTCGGGGACGTCGTCGAACCCGGTCACCGAGACCGGCGGGTGGGTGCCGCCCGGTCGCCGGGCCAGGGCGTCGAGCACGCCGAGGGCGAGCACGTCGGCGCCGGCCAGCACGGCGGTGGGCGGCTCGGGCCGGTCGAAGAGCCCGGCGACGGCGGCCGACGCGGCGTGGCCGCTGTTGCCGGGGGCGTTGAGCAGTATCAGCTCCGACCAGGCGACGCCGACCTCGGCGAACGCGTCGGCGAAGCCGGCGAGCCGGCCACGGGTCGTCGGGTGCCGGGCGTGCTCGAACCCGGCCAGGGTCACCGGACCGGCGGGCGCGTCGGGCAGGACGGAGTCCACGAGCAGGGCGACCCGCCGGTGGCCGAGACCGGCCACGTGCGCCGCGACGCCGCGCGCGGCGGCCCGCTCGTCGATGCCGACGAACCGCTCGTCGGCGGCGGCGTCGTCGCGTACGGCCGTGCTGACGTACGGCAGGCCGCGCGCCCGGATGACGTCCAGCGCCCACTCCTCGTCGGCCACGCAGTACACGCAGAAGCCGTCGACGGCGGCATTCTCCACGGCCCGCCGGGCGTCGGCCTGCGCCTGCGGCAGGGGCACGAGCAGCATGCTGGTGCCGTGTCGCTCGGCCGCGACGCCCACGCCGGCGAGGAAGCGGACGGCGAAGGGGTCGGTGAAGGCGTACGACAGCTGCGACGTGAACAGCACCCCGATCGAGCCGACGAAGCCACGGCGCAGGGAGCGGGCGGTCGGGTTGGGTCCCGGGTAGCCGAGCTGGCGCGCGGCGGCGAGGATGCGCTCGCGCAGGGCCGACGAGAGCTGGTCGGGGCGACTGTAGGCATTGGACACGGTGCTGCGGGAGACACCGACGGCGTCCGCCACGGCTTGCAGTGTCGGCTTCACTCGACGCCCCTCTGTATCGATTCAGACTGGATCGATACAGAGACTAGCCCGCCACGTCGGCAACGGTCAATGCGAATGAACCCGCGCGCGCCCCTCAGGGCACCGTCACCGCGGGTAGGTCTCCTCCAGCAGCCGGCCCAGGATCTCCGGCGTACGCTCCGGCGGCTCCGCCTCGACGCAGAGCCGCTCCATGGCCACGGCGTAGTAGTCGAGGTCGTCGCGCTTGTCCAGGTAGAGGGCGCTGGTCAACTGTTCGATGTAGACGATGTCGGGCAGCTCCTGGTCACCGAAGCGCAGGATGGTGAAGGCGCCACCGGCCGCCGCGTGACCACCTGCGGCGAAGGGGATGACCTGAAGTCGGACGGTGGGCGACTTGGTCGCCTCGATGAGCGCGGTGAGCTGGCCCCGCATCACCTCTGGACCGCCGATCGGCCGGCGCAGCGCCGCCTCGTCCACCACGGCCCAGAGCAGCGGCGGCTTGTCCCGGAGCAGCAGTTGCTGACGCTGCATCCGCAGATCCACCCGGCGGTCGATCTCGGCGACGCCGGCGCCGCCGTGCCCGAGCAGCACGACCGCCCGGGCGTACTCCCGGGTCTGCAACAGGCCGGGGACGAACTGCACCTCGTAGCTGCGGATCAGCGCCGCCGCCGCCTCCAGGCCCAGGTAGGACTGGAACCAACTGGGCAGCACGTCGCCGTAACGGTGCCACCAACCGGGACTGTTGGCGTCCCGCGCGAGCTTGAGCAGCGCGTCGCGCTCCCCCTCGTCGCTGACGCCGTAGAGGGTGAGCAGGTCGGAGACGTCCCGTTCCTTGAAGCCGACCCGGCCCAGCTCCATCCGGCTGATCTTCGACTCAGAGGAGCGGATCTCCCACCCGGCGCCCTCCCGGGTCACCCCGCTGGACTCCCGCAGCCGACGAAGCTGGGCGCCGAGCAGCATGCGCAGCACGGTTGGCCCGGTTGTCGGGCCGCCCTCGGCGGGAACCATCGTCACGTGCGGACCTCCGGATACCGACCACGTGGCCGGGCACCGAGCCCGACCGACGTGTAAGCATGCCATGGACCGACAGTGAGGTGAACTCCTCCGGACCGGCGATTCAGTCCCATCGCTGGGACCGCCCGGCGCGGCCCTTCAGTTGATCAGATGGTCGAAGTCCCCGTCGCGGGCGCCGAGCACGAAGGCGGCGATCTCGTCCACTGTGTAGATCAGCGCCGGCCCTTCCGGATGACGCGAGTTGCGGACGGCGATGCCGGCCCCTCCCGGCAGTTCGGCGAGTTCGACGCAGTTGCCGCTCGGGTTGCTACGGCGGCTCTTCTGCCAGGTCAGATGGGGCAACTGAGGGATCGGAACGCCATTGGGTGGCTGCTGCATGAGAGGCGTCTTTCTGCTCACGAGCCCGCCGGTGCCCGTGGGAGGAGCGGTGACGCGGCGAGGGTGCGGTATCGGGGTCGGGCCGTATGCACGTGCATCTGCTATTGCATCTGCACCGGATGGCGAGCATGATAACGCACGTGATCGGTGCTTATCCGTTCACTTTGCGTTACCCCGAGCGGGGTGATGACCAGGGAAAACTGACACCGACGCGGCAGGCGCGCCGCGCAGACCGGAGGCGGGAGGCGGTCGCGGCGATGGGAGGTCTCCTGCCGGATCCGATGAGCGTTGCCTCCGGCGTCTGTGCGGCGGGTGCCCTGCTCTCCTCCTGGCAACTGCGTCGCCGCGCCGTACGCGCCGAGGCCGAGATCGAGCACCTCCAGGCCGAGCTGGCCGCCGAACGCCACGCCGCCAGCCACGACCCGCTCACCGGGCTGCCCAACCGCCGCGCCTTCTACCGTCTCGCGGCCGCCCTGCTCACCAACGCCGACGGTGAGCCGCTGATCGCCATCGTGCTCGACCTCGACGACTTCAAGCAGATCAACGACCGGTACGGGCACGCCGCCGGCGACCAGGTGCTGATCAGCGTCGCGGAACGACTGGCCGGGTTCGCGGGCGACAACCTCGTCGCCCGCCTCGGCGGCGACGAGTTCGCGGGGCTGCTCGCCAGCCCGACCGTCGACCGACGCTGGATCGAGCACGCCACCCGACGCCTCAGCGAGACCGTCGCCGCGCCGATCCGGCTGACCGGGTGCAGTGTCCGGGTCACCGCGTCGGTGGGGCTCGCCCCGGTGACCTGTCCGGCCCAGCTCACCGACGCGCTCAGCCGCGCCGACGCGGCCATGTACCAGGCGAAGAGCCTCTCCGGCCCGCGGGCGCCGCGACAGCTCGTCGACAGCGCCCGCTTCGTGGAGTAGCGGCTCAGGTGGCGCTCGCGCCGAACCACCGGCGCAGCTGACCCACCAGGTCGGTCTGATCGTCACCGACCCACGCCACGTGGCCGTCCGGACGCAGCAGCACACCGGGTACGTCGAACCCGTCACCGACGTCGACGACGTGGTCGACCCGGTCCGCCCAACCGGCGGCCGAGAGGCGACCGGTCGCGTCGAGCAGCAGCCCGCGGCCGGCGCGCATCAGTTCGTAGAGACGTCCCCGGGTCAGCCGGACGTCCCGCAGGTGCCGCCCCAGCAGCTCGTGACCCGCGCCGAAGTCGTAGCGGACCCCGATCGCGGTGACCTTCTCGATCAGGTACCGGTTCACGTCCTCGAAGTCCATCAGCTCCGCCAACAGGTGGCGTACCGCCTGCGGCCCCGGATCCGGTGACAGCAGGAACATCTGCGCACGGGTGTTGACGAGGACGTCGGCGGCCACCGGGTGCCGCTCGGCGTGGTAGCTGTCCAGCAGCCCGTCGGGCGCCCAGCCGGCGACCTCGGCGGCCAGTTTCCAACCGAGGTTGACCGCGTCCTGGATGCCGAGGTTGAGGCCCTGCCCGCCGGTCGGTGGGTGGATGTGCGCGGCGTCGCCGGCCAGCAGCACCCGGCCGACCCGGTAACGCTCGGCCAACCGGGTCGCGTCACCGAAGCGGGACAGCCAGCGCGGCGAGTGCACGCCGAAGTCGGTGCCCGCGTACGCCCGCAGTTGCTGTTGGAACTCCTCGATGGTCGGCGGGACATCGCGGTCCTCGGCCACTCCCTCGGCGGGCACGAGGACCCGGTACACGCCGTCTCCGAGTGGCCCGAGACCGAAGCGGAGGTGGGTCCTGCGCACCTCGGCGACCACGTCCGCCACCGTCTGCGGGGATACCCCCACCTCCATCTCGCCCAGCAGCGAGTCGACCCGGCTGGGTTCACCGGGGAAGTCGACGCCGAGCAGCCGACGGACCGTGCTCCGGCCGCCGTCGCAGCCGACCACGAAGCGCGACCGCAACCGCGTCCCGTCGGCCAGCTCCACCGTCACCCCGTCGTCGTCCTGGCGCAACCCGACCACCTCGCTGCCGCGCCGGACCTCGACGCCGACCTCCACGGCGTGCTCCGCCAGCAGGCGGTCCGTGGTGGTCTGCGGGATGCCGAGGACGTACGCGTGGGCACTGTCGAGGCCGCCCGGCGGTGGCTTGGGGATCGCCGCGAAGTAGCCCCCGAGCGGATGCCGCGTACCCAGGGCGAGGAAGCGCTCCAGCAGTCCGCGCTGGTCCATGATCTCGATGCTGCGCGCGTGCAGGCCGAGGGAACGGACGAAGCGGGTCGGCTCGGCATCCCTTTCCAGCACGACAACGCGTACGTCGTGCAGTCGCAACTCACCGGCGAGCATCAGACCGGTCGGTCCGCCGCCGGCAATGATGACATCGATCACGATTCCCCCGATTTTCCCAGGTTTGGGCTTCGGGTGACGATTCTGCGGCACGACGGGGGTCTTGCCGCAAGACCCCGGGTGCGATATACGTTAGAGGTGGCAGGGAGCTGGATCTCCCTGCCGTTTCGCGTTTCCGGGCCGCTCAGCGCCGTTCGTCGAGGTCACGCAGCGCGGCGTCGGCGAGGGTGACCAGGCCGACCGGCGACACGAGCCCACGGACGATCCGGGCGGCCGTCGCGCGATCGTCGGGGCCGCCGGTGGGGTCCAACGCCTGGCGGGTCCAGTCGCTGAGGTCGTCGAGCGCGCGCACCGCGAGGAACCAGGCCAGCCGCGCCGCGTCGATGTCGACCGCGCCGTACCCGGCGAGCACGGCCCTCTCCTGCCCGGGAGTGATCGGCGCGAAAGCGAGCACCCCGCCCACGACGAACATCAGGTCACACTCGCGCGGGGCGAGCACGGCGTCGTCCCAGTCGATCAACCAGACCTGGCCGTCCGGGCCGAGCAGCAGGTTGCCCAGATGGGGATCGCCGTGGCAGACCACCGCCGACCCCGACCGGTGGGCGGCGAGTCGCTCGACCCCGGCGAGCAGGGTGGACACCCGGTCGGCGTTCGCCGCCCAGCGTGCCGCCAGGTCGGCGACCAGCGGATCGCCCGAGTCGACCTGGTCACGGAGCCGTCCGGCCACGTCCCTGGTCGCGGCCAGAATCGAGGGGTACGCGTCACCGCCGCCCGGTAGCAGCCGTTCCAGTTCACCGGTCACCGGGACCGCGTGTACGGCGGCCAGCAGTTCCCCGTACGCACGCCAGTGCGCCTCGCTCATCGGGCCGTCCAGCGCCCGCAGGTCGGACACCCACGGGACCACGGAGAGGCGTACCCCGTCACGCTCGGCGTACAGCCGCCCGGCACGGGTGCGGACCGGCGCCGCGACCCCGGGCACGCCCCGCTCGGCCAGGTGCGCGGCCACGATCAGGCCGGCCGGCGTACCGCCACCGCTGACCTTGACGGCATACCGCCCACCGTCGCCCGTCCCACCCCGCCACAGCCGAGCCCGCACATCAGCCCCGTGCGGGATCTCGTCCACAACGGACAACCGAAGCCCAAACGCCTCCTGAACCCACTCCACAACCCCCACACCCCACACCCCACACCCCACCCGTGTTGATCAAGAGGTTCGCGTCACGATCGGCTCGTATTCTGACGCGAACCTCTTGATCAACGTGGTCCGGTCCGTCAGTGCAGGGTGGACAGGTGCCGGTCTAGGGCCGCGTACGACTCGGCGGTGCCCTGCGCCATGCCGGCCTCGACCATGCCGTCGCGCTGGGCGGCGGTGTCGAAGCGAGTGGTGCTGGTCAGCAGCGTGCCGCCGTCCAGCTCGGCGAAGACAAGCGTCTCCACCGCCACCTGGCCGGGCATGCCCTCGAACTCGAAGGTCTGCACGATCCGCTCCGGCGCGGTGATCTGCCGGAACTCACCCCGGAAGGCGTAGTCGTTGCCGTCCGGAGCGTGCTCGACGATGCGATAGCGGCCACCCTCGCGGAAGTCGATCTCGACGTCCGCCGGATTGCCCCGGCACCACCATCGCTTGAGGTGCTCGGCCTGGGTGTGCGCGGCGAAGACGAGGTCTCGCGGGGCGTCGAACGAACGGACCGTCGTGATGTCCCGCTCGGAGGACACGTCGACCGTCAGGTCACGGGTCTCGGTCATGGCTGGTCTCCTTCAGGTCGTGTAGATAGTCGTCGAGGGCGTCGTAGCGTTCGGCCCAGAGCCGGCGGTACTGGTCCACCCACTCGGCGACGGTGCGCAGCGGCGTCGGATCGAGGCGGCACCGCCGCCACTGGGCGTCGCGGGTCCGCACGATCAGCCCGGCGCGCTCCAGCACCCCCAGGTGCTTGGAGATGGCCTGGACGCTGATCGGGAACGGCGCGGCCAGTTCGTTGACCGTCGCCTCACCGGTGGCGAGCCGGGCCAGGATGGCGCGGCGGGTCGGGTCGGCGAGCGCGCCGAACACGGCGCTGACCGGGTCCGCTGTCATGTCGCTTTCAACCACCTAGCTAATTAACCGACAGGTTGAATCTACAGCTCGACCGCCGACTGTCAACGGTTTCACCGGACCAGGACCGTGATTCGACCCGACACACGGGTACGGGGAGAACAGCCCGATACGACCGACGAGAGGAACCCCTCGTGGTGAGCGTCCGCGCCCTGGTACTCAACTGCACCCTCAAGCCGTCGCCGGCCCCCTCCAGCTCAGAGCAACTGGGCCGGGAGGTGCTGGCCGAACTGGCCCGTCAGGGCGTGGACGGCGAGATCGTCCGGGTGGTCGACCACGACGTGCGCTTCGGGGTGTCGACCGACGAGGGCAACGGCGACGGTTGGCCCGCCATCCGCGCCAAGCTGCTCGACGCCCAGATCCTCATCATCGCCACGCCCATCTGGCTCGGCCAACCCGCGAGCGTCACCAAGATGGTCCTCGAACGCCTCGACGCCGAGCTGTCCGAGACCGACCACGAGGGACGACTGCTCACCTACGGCAAGGTGGCCGGCGTCGCGGTCGTCGGCAACGAGGACGGCGCGCACCACACCATCGCCGAGGTGCAGGGAGCGCTCAACGAGGTGGGGTTCACCGTCGCCGCCGCCGGAGCGACCTACTGGGTCGGTGAGGCCCTGCACAAGGTGGACTACCGCGACGCCGGCCCCAAGACCGACACCACCGGCCGCACCACCAAGGCCCTGGCGCTCAACAGCGCCCACCTGGCCCGGTTGCTCGCCGAACAGCCGTACCCGCCGCCGGACGCGCAGGGCGCCGCGGTCGGTCCGAGCCGCGAGCCGGCCTGACGGTCCGTCCGGCCGCCGAGGGTACGGTCAGCGCCAGCCGTAGCCGGCGCGCAGCGCCTGCCCGACCCGGTCGAACCGGGGCCGATCCAGCACGGCGCCCTCGCGGCGGATGCTGTCCTCGCGCATGGTGAGCACCCGGTCCAGCCGGACCCAGCTCGGCCGCTTGTCCCGGTCCCACTCGCCGGGGCCGAGCGCGAACCAGTGCCGCTGCCCGTCCCGCTCGCTCTGACTGGACAGCATCAGCCCGAACAGCGTCCGGCTGTGCCGCCCCACCACCAGCACCGGGCGGTCCTTGCCCTGGCGGGGGTCGTCCTCGTACGGCACCCACGTCCAGACGATCTCACCCGGGTCGGCCTGGCCGTCGACCTCCGGCGCGTAGCTCAGCTCGCGCCGCTGCAACGCGTTCACCTGCCGGGGGCGGGCCACCCGCGCCGGTGACGGCCCGGTACGCCGGGGCGACGGAATTGCCGCGCCCACCCGGGAGATGCGTTGCGCCACGTTCCTCAACAGACCAGCCACGGCGGGCAGCCTACCGGCCCCCGCGCGGTCCCCCGGAGCCGGAGCGCTGCGGCAGACTGAGCCGATGGACCACCTACCCGACGACCTGCCGATCCTCGAACGGCGCGCGGTGCGCGTGGTCGTCATCGACGACTCCGACCGGGTGCTGCTGTTCCACACCCGCGACCCGGACCACCCTCGGCTCGGCACCTGGTGGGAGCTGCCCGGCGGCGGCATGGACCCGGGCGAGACGTACCACGAGACCGCGGTGCGGGAACTGCGCGAGGAGACCGGCATCGTCGTCACCGCCGACCAGGTGGGCGCGCCGACCTGGCGACGGCGGGCCAGCTTCCTGCACCGCCAGTTGCGCCACGTTCAGGACGAGGTGATCGTCGCCGTACGACTGACCGGTCCCGGCCCGGACGTGGACGAGACGGACCGACTCGACTACGAGCGGGAGGACTACTTCGGCTTCCGCTGGTGGCCACTTGCCGACGTGGTGACCAGCGCCGAACGCTTCTATCCCGGTCAGCTCCCCCGGCTGATCACGCCCCTCCTTGCCGGTGAGCGGATCGACGAGCCGTTCGAGCTGTGGTCGTGACCGGGCCGGTGCGGATGCCGGACCGGGTCGCGCCGGGCAGAGTGGAGGCATGACGACCGACCTGCACGGCCCGCTGTCCGCGTACGCCGAACGGCTGCACGCCGCCATCGGCGATCGGCACCACGTCGCCTCCCCGCTCGGCGCCTGGCTGCTGCTCGCCGTCAGCGCCGCGACGACCGAAGCCGCCCAGGCGACCGGCCTGCACACGGCCGACGCGGACGCGGCGAGCGGGCCAGAAGCGGTAGCCGGGTCAGACGCGGCGGCCCGGTACGCGACGGGCGAGCGGCTGGCGGCGGCTCTGGGCACCGACCTGGCCAGCGCGGCCGACGTGGCCCGCACGCTGCTGGACGCGCCGCACCCGCTGGTCGCGTCCGCCACGGCGTTGTGGCTGCGAGCGGTTCGAGGAGTCGACGAGCCGGCCGGATGGCGGGCCACGCTCCCCGCGACGACCGAGGTCGGCCCGCTCCCCGACCAGGCCGGCCTGGACGCCTGGGCGCGCGAGCACACCGACGGCCTGATCGAGACGTTTCCCCTGAAGGTCCGCCCGGACGTGGTGTTCGCCCTGGCCAGCGCGCTCGCCACCCGGATCTCGTGGGCCGAGCCGTTCGACGTCACCGACGCCCGCGCGCTGGGTCCCGGTAGCGCCTGGGCGGGCGACCTCCGTCAGGCGTTGCGCAGCCCGAGCCACGGGCACCAGGGGGCCATCGTCACGACCGAGCGGGCCGGCGACGTGATCGTGCACGCCGCCCGCGCCCAGGCAACCGACGGCGCGGGGCTGGTGGTCCTCTCGGTGGCCGCCGCGCCGCACGTGCCGGCGGGCGAGGTGCTCGCCGCCGCGTACCGACTCAGCGTTGGCGCGGCCGACGGCGCGCAACCGACGGGTCGGCGGTCACTGTTCGACCTGCCGCTCGGCGAGACCCCGCTGTGGACGCTGCGCGAGGAGCGGGTCCGGACCCGCGCGCGCGACGGCCGCGAGGAGCGGCATCAGGCGGTACTCCCCTGCTGGTCGGCGCGGAGCGAGCACGATCTCATGGCCGCGACGCTGGGCTTCGAGGCCGCGGCCGGCACACTGGCTCGGGCACTCGGCCAACCGGTCCAGGGCTTCGAGGCGGGTCAGGTGGCGATGGCCCGATACGGCCGGTACGGGTTCGAGGCGGCGGCGGTGACCGGGATGTTCGGCACGGTCAGCCTGCCCCCGGAGGGAGTCGCCCGTACTGCCGAGCTGCGCTTCGGCCACCCGTATGCCGTGCTGGCCGTCGCCACCGACAGCAGGGCCGACGGGACCACCGGCCCGTGGCACGGGGTGCCGGTCTTCTCCGCCTGGGTCACCGAGCCCGAGGAGCTGCCCGACGCCGAGAGCTGACGCCGTCGATCCGCACCGGATATCACCAATCGCTCGTCGGCCAGGCGGGATCGGGCTCGCTCCCGTCGCGGGGCAGTCGGGCCACCATTTCGTGGAACTCCCGTACGGTCACCGCCTCGCGCAGGGTCGCGAAGACGGCGCCCGTGCCCAGCCGTGCCGTGGCCGCGTCCACTCCGGCACGCTGGCTCACCCGGCGCAGGAAGTCCACCGGACCGGCGTCCATGGGCGGCGGCGTGGCCGGTCCGCCGACGACGAGACCCACCCCGGCGTCGAGCCCGTCACCGTCGGTCGTCACGGCCGGGACCGGGTCGGTCGGGTGGGCATCCGGCGCGAAGTCGTACAGGTAGCCGTCGACCTGGTCAGGGAGGTGCCCGGCGGGGTCGGGCGCGGCACCGGTGACGCGTTCCGCCATCGTGGTGAGCACCGCGCGGGCGAGAGCGGCAGCCTGCCCGGTCGGTAGGCCGGAGCGCCGGGACACCGCGTCGATGAAGTGTCCAAACCCGTCGCCGCCCGCGCTGTCGGTCACGCCGGGGCGGTTACCCGCGCTCGACGGGGGCAAACAGCGCCGCAAGCGGGCCAGCGACCGTCAGCGCAGCAGGTCGGCGGCCGACAGGTGGTCGAAGATGAGCTGATCGACCGGGGAGGTGCGGTGCCGGTCGGCGTACCCGAGCCAGGCCATCTCGGCGATCTCGCTGGCCGGCCGCAACCGTCCCCGGTATCCGGCCCGGTAGCAGGTCATCCGCACCGCGACGCCGGCCGGGTGGCCGTGCGCCTGGGCGGTGAACGTGCCCAGGTGCGTCGCCCCGCGCACCTCCACCTCGACGCTCAACTCCTCACCGATCTCCCGGCGCAGGGTCTCCAGGTCGCTCTCCCCGGGCTCGCGCTTGCCGCCGGGCAGGTACCACACGTCCTTGCCCTGCGACCGGGTGCTCAGCACCCGCCCGTCCTCGATCAGGATCCACGCCACCTTGTCGATCTCGCGCACGCCGCCTCCCGCCTCGCTGGGAGCGCGCACGCTACCACCCGACGCCGGCGGGAACATTCACGCGGCGAGCAGGTCGAGCAGGAGCGCGGCGGTCCAACCGAACGCCGGTGAGCCCAGCCCGGCCCCCGTGTCGGGATGGAAGTACTCGTGGCAGCCCGCGCCGGCCACCAGATCGATCATCGAACGGCGAAGGCCGGCGGCCAGCTCCGGGTGACCGTGGACGGTCAGCCCGCGCCGCACCAGCCAGCCGATGTTCAGCCAGCTCGGCCCCCGCCAGTAGCGCAGCGGCTCGAAGTCGGGCGCGGTGCGGTCGTAGCTGGGCAGCGGCCGATCCATCCGCTCGGCCACCCCGAAGCGCGCCGACGTCGCCTCGACGACGAGCGCGTCGACCTGCCGGGCAGGCAGGTTGGGCAGCAGCAACGGCGCGAGCCCGAGCACGGTACGCGCGCCGACGAGCCGGCCGGCGCGCAGGTCGCGGGGCTGGAACGTGCCGGTGACCGGGTCGTACAGCCGTCGTACCAACGCCTCGGTGACGCGGTCCGCGCGGACCCGGTGCGGGCCCGGGTCGAAGCCGGTCAGCCTGGCGATGTCGGCCAGCGCGTGCTCGGCGGAGCCGAACGCGGCGTTGAACAGCGGGCACTCCACCAGGAACGGATGGTCGTCGGCCAGGTGACGGTCGGCGTAGCCGTGGTCGCGGTAGGCCGCGACGATCGCCAGGTAGCGCGCGTAGTCCAGGTCCGTGGGGCGGTGCGCGGCGTCGGCGTGCGCGGTGTCGTGGCGACGGTACGCGCGCATGACGGCCGCCTCGGCGTGGACCGCGGCCATCGGCTCGTCCCAGGCGGGGCTGTTGTCCAGACCGGACTCCCACGGGTGTACGACGCACACCAGCCCGTCGCCGGCCACATCCCGCCGCTCGGCCAGATAGCGCTGCTGGGCGACCAGCGCCGGGTAGAGCCGGCGCAGCGCGGCCAGTCCACTCTGGTCGGGCGCCCGCCGATAGGCCAGCAGCGCGGCGAGCGCGTGCACCGGCGGCTGGACCAGGCCGGAGGTGTCGACCCCCGGTGCGCCCGGCACGTCGGCCGAGCGCCACAGGTCCGGGCCGGGGAAGTACGCGCCGACCCGCAGCGCCGGATTGAACACGATGTGCGGTACCCGTCCGTCGGCCCACTGCGCCCGGAACAGACTCGCCAGCTCCCGCCAGGCCCGCCCGGGCCGGACGTGGGCCAGCCCGATCGCGATGAACGCCGAGTCCCAGCTCCACTGGTGCGGGTAGAGCGTGCGCGACGGCACCGTGTGGTCGTGCTCCCAGTTCGCGTCGAGGGTGGCGACGGCCAGCCGGCTCAGTCCGGCCGGCTCGGCCGTACCACCGATGCGGGCCGGTACGGCGTCGGCGGTCATGCGGCGGCCCGGCGGGGCAGCGCGTGCCGCAACACCGTGACGGCCTCAGCGAGGGCGCGGACGGGGTCGCCGCGGAGCCGGCACTCGAGGGACAGCCAGCCCCGGTAGTCCAGCTCCAGCAGGGTCCGTACGAGCCCGGTCCAGTCGAGGTGCCCGGCGCCGGGCTGGTACCGGTTGGAGTCGCTGACCTGCACGTGTCCGAGGTACGGCGCGGCGGCGCGCAGCGCCCGGTGCGGGTCGTCCTCCTCGATGTTCATGTGGAAGGTGTCGGCGACCACCCGGACCGAGGGCAGCCCGAGGGCGGCGCACAGGGCGACCGCCTCGTCGAGCCGGTTGACCATGTGGTCCTCGTACCGGTTGAGGGGTTCGAGGAACAGGGTGACCCCCTCGGCCCGAGCGTGTTCGCCCAGCTCGCCGAGGGTGTCCAGGAGCACCTGCCGGTCGCCGGCCGGCGGGCGTGGCGGCTCGAAGGGCGGCAGCCGCCGGGAGAACATCCCCCACGCGGCCGGGGTCATCACCCCGATGCCGCCCAGTTCGGCGATGACCGAGAGCTGGGAGCGCAGGTTGCGGACCGCGTCGGCGGACCGGTCGGGGTCGAAGTCGCCGATGAAGTGGGTCATCTCGACGCAGACGGTGGGCATCACCACGCCGGCGGCGCGGGCCCGGCGCAGCTCGGGCAGGCGGCGGGCGAACGCGAGGTCGCCGCGACCGCGCAGCTCGATGCCCTGGTAGCCGAGCGCGGTGGCGAGGGCGTACTTCTGGATCAGGTTGGTGCCCGGCAGGAGTTGTTCCTGGCAGGCGAGCGCGATGGTGGTCATCTAGAACCTCAACACCACTTGGAGGACGTCACCGGCGCCGCGGTCGAGCAGCGCGAGGGCGTCGGCGACCGCGCTGGCGTCGACGATGTGGCTGACCAGCGGCAGCGGGTCGACGCTGCGGTCGGCCACCAGCTCCATGAAGGTCTGTGCCACCCGGTCACCGGTCCACCGGCCGGCCATGCCCGGCGCGGGGGTGGGCCCGGAGACCTGGGCGGCCACCATCTGGATGCGGTTGTGGTGGAACTCCTCGCCGAGGCCGAGCCCGTCGGCCTGGCCCTGGTAGAAGCCGGCGGCCACGACCCGGCCGGCGTGGGCGGTGGAGCGGATCGCCTCGTGCAGCGCCGGGTACGCCCCGGACAGCTCCAGGCAGACGTCCGCGCCCCGGCCTCCGGTGGCCTCGCGCAGCACGGTGGCGGCGGATCGGACCTCGGCGTCCACGGTGGTCCGTGCGCCGTAGTGGGTGGCGTGGGCCAGCCGGCCGGGCACCCGGTCGACGGCCACCACCCGGGCGCCGGACAGCGCCGCGAGGCGGGTGGCGAGCAGCCCGATGACGCCCTGCCCGAAGACGCCGACCCAGTCGCCCAGGTGCAGGTCGCCGGCGAGCACGGCGGTCAGCGCGATGGCGCCGGGCCGGGCGAAGACCGCGGCGAGCGGGTCCAGCCCGACGGGCAGGGGTCGGACCGCGTCGGCGGGGAGCACGGCCTCGGCGCGGTGCCCCCAGATGCCCCACACGAGCTGACCCGGATGCCGGTCGGCGACCTCCGCGGCCACCTCGACGACCTCGCCGACCTCCTCGTAGCCGAAGCCGACCAACGGGTACGGCACGGGGGCCTGACGGGGGACGAACATGCGGGCGGTGTCGTCCCAGTCCTTGCGGAGCCGGGGATTGCTGCCCCGGTAGAGGGTCAGCTCGGTGCCGGCGGAGATGCCCGAGTAGCAGGTGCGGACCCGGACCTGGCCGGGACCGAGCGAATCTGGCGGGCAGGGCTCGAGACTGATCTGTCGAGGCCCGGCGAGGGAGACCACCCAGTTGCCCATGTGTCACATCCCGGTAGCACTGGGCTCCAGGATAGCCAAAAAATAGCCATATGTCTTGCTATTGATCAATCGAAGGTGTTGGATCCCTCTTGTACCCTTCGAGAGGAGTGCCACCGATGTCAGCACCTCCGAGGCGGATACTCGCCACCACCCTGATCCTGGCACTGGCCACGTCCACCCTGCTGGCCTGCGGAGACGACGGATCCGACAGCAACAGCAAGAAGATCACCGTGTGGAGCCTGGAGGACGTCGCCGACCGCGTCACCGCCACCAAGGCGATAATCGCCGACTTCACCGCCAAGACCGGAATCCAGGTCGACCTCGTCACCGTCAACGAGGACCAGTTCCCCTCGCTGATCGCCGCAAACGCCGCCGCCGGCGAGCTGCCCGACGTGGTCGGCTCGGTCTCGCTGGCCGGCATCCGTACGCTCGCGGGCAACGAGCTGCTGCACGCCTCGGCGAACGCGGAGGTCGTCGACGCGCTGGGCCGGCAGACGTTCTCCCCCCGGGCGTTGGAGCTGACCTCGGACGACGGCAAGCAGCTCTCCGTGCCCAGCGACGGGTGGGGGCAACTGCTCGTCTACCGCAAGGACCTGTTCGACGCCGCCGGCCTGCCCGCCCCCGACACGTACGAACGGATCGCCGCCGCCGCGACGAAGCTGAACACCGGCGGGGTCGCCGGCATCACCGCCGCCACCTCGGCGAGCGACGTGTTCACCCAACAGACCTTCGAGCACCTGGCCCTGGCCAACGGTTGCCAGCTCACCGACGACTCCGGCGCCGTCACCCTCGACTCCCCGCAGTGCGTCGAGGCGTTCCGCTTCTACGGCGACCTCATCCGCACCAGCTCCGTCAAGGGCGCGCAGGACGTGGACACCACCCGGGCCACCTACTTCGCCGGCAAGGCGGCCATGGTGATCTGGTCGCCGTTCATCCTCGACGAGCTGGCCGGGCTCCGGAACGACGCCAAGCCGACCTGCCCCCAGTGCCAGGGCGACCCGGCGTTCCTCGCCAAGAACAGCGGGTTCGTCACCGCGATCAAGGGTCCGAACGGCACCGAACCCGCCCAGTACGGCGAGATCAGCTCGTGGGCAGTGCTGGACGGCGCGGTGACCGACCCGGCCAAGTCCTTCGTGGAGTTCATGCTCGGCGACGGTTACCCGCGCTGGTTCGGCATGTCCCCCGAGGGCCGCTTCCCGGTGCGCAAGGGAACTCCGGCCGATCCGGAAGCGTTCCTGACCGCCTGGACCACCAGCCCGGCCGGCGTGGACACCAAGAAGCCCCTCACCGACGTGTACGGCGACGACGTGCTCGCCACCCTTCGCCGCAGCCCGGACACGTTCGGGCGCTGGGGGCTCAGCCAGGGCCAGGGAAAGCTGGTCGGCGCGATGCTCGGTGAACTTCCGGTGCCCAAGGTGCTGGCTGACCTCACCGCCGGCAAGTCCGACGCGGCGGCCGCCGCCGGTCGGGCCAAAAAGGACGTCGAGGCGATCAAGGCGGGCGTCAATTGACCACCACCGCGCCCGGCCGCTCCCCCACCGAAGAGCGGCCGGAGCGGGCGCGTCGTCGACCGCTGACGCTGCGCCGCCGAGAGTCCCGCGCCGGGCTGGCGTTGGTCGCGCCGACCCTGCTCGTCACCATCGTCGTCATCGGCATCCCGATCGTCTGGACCGTGGTGCTCGCCTTCCAACGGGTCCGGCTCGCCACCCTGCGCAAGACCGGCCTGTTCGGCGAGCTGACCCTGGACAACATCGACCGGGTGCTACACACCCCCGGCTTCGCCGACACGCTGTGGGTCACGCTGCTCTACAGCGTCGGCGGCACCGTCGGGTCGATCGTGCTCGGCCTGATCGCCGCGCTCGTCGTCCGCCGGCCGTTCCGCGGTCGCACCCTGGTACGGGCCTCCATGCTGCTGCCGTACGTGGCGCCCGTGGTCGCGGTGACCTTCGTCTGGCAGGTGATGCTCGACCCGCAGCTCGGCATCGTGAACCACTGGGGGCAGCGCCTATTGGGCTGGGACGCGCCGGTGCCGTTCCTCACCCAGGAGTCGACCGCGCTGGCCACGGTCATCACGTTCGAGGCATGGCGGTACTTCCCGTTCGCGTTCCTGTTCCTGCTGGCCCGACTCCAGGCGGTGCCCGGCGAACTGGAGGAGGCCGCCCGCGTCGACGGGGCCACCCCCACCCAGCGGTTCCGGCACATCCTGCTGCCGCAGCTCCTGCCGGTGATCGCCCTGCTCGGCGTGCTGCGCTTCATCATGACGTTCAACAAGTTCGACGACGTCTACCTGCTCACCGGCGGGGCCGCCGGCACGGAGGTGGTCAGCGTCCGGGTCTACGAGTTCCTCACCGCCCGTACCGACGTCGGGGCCGCCGCCGCGCAGGCGGTCGTGCTGGCCGTGGTGCTCATCGTGTTCGTGCTGATCTATCTGCGCTTCTTCGGACGGAGGGTCGGCTGATGGACCGGGACATGGTCGAGACGGTGAGCCTGCGCTGGCTGCGCCGCCTGGTGATCGCCGCGTTCCTGGTGGTCACCGTCTTCCCCTTCTACTACATGCTGGTGCTCTCGGTACGCCCCATCGAGCGGCTGCTGCTCGACCCGGGCGCGCTGGTCGTCGGCTTCGGCGAGCTGACCGTGGCCACGTACGCCGAGGTCCTCAAGGCCACCGACGACGGCGGCCAGGGATTCCTCACCTTCATCCGCAACAGCGCCCTGGTGGCGGTCGCGGCGACCGTCCTCACGCTGCTCGTCGCGATCCCCGGCGCGTACGCGGTGGCCCGGCTGCGGTTCTTCGGTCGGCGGCAGGTCGACTTCCTGTTCCTGGCGGTCTACCTGTTCCCCTCGATCGTCATCGCGATCCCGCTGTTCGTGGTGTTCAGCCTCGCCGGGCTGCGCGGTTCGCTGTTCGGGCTGGTGCTGGTCTACGTCTCGCAGACCCTGCCGGTATCGGTCTACATGCTGAAGAACTACTTCGAGACCATCCCGGTCAGCCTGGAGGAGTCCGCGGCCATCGACGGCGCCGGCCGGCTCGGCATCATCCGCCGGGTCAGCCTGCCCCTCGCGATGCCGTCGATCATGGCGGTCGCGCTCTACGACTTCATGATCGCCTGGAACGAGTTCCTGTTCGCCCTGCTGTTCCTGGTCGACAAACCCGACCGCTGGACGGTGTCGCTCGGCCTGTCGCTGCTCTCCGACGGCGTGGAGGTGCCCAAGACGGTGCTGATGGCCGGGTCGGTAGTCCTCACCCTGCCCATCGTGATCCTCTTCTTCGCCAGTGAACGGCTGCTGACCGAGGGCCTGACCAGCGGCGCGGAGAAGGGCTGAGCCGCCACCGATCGGCGCACCCGCCAGCCCGGCCCCGGCCGACCCGGTTACCGTGGGCCGTATGGCCAACCCGACCCGCTGGGCGACCGACACCGGTCCGGAGCACTCGCAGTGGTACGTCGACCGGTTCCGCAAACTCGCCGCCGAGGGCGCCGACCTGGCCGGCGAGGCCCGACTGGTGGACACCCTGGTCGAGCCCGGGTCACGGATCCTCGACGCCGGCAGCGGCACCGGTCGGGTCGGCGCGGCCCTGGCCGAGCGCGGGCACACCGTCGTCGGGGTGGACGCCGACCCCGTCCTGGTGGAGGCCGCCCGCGCCGATCATCCCGGTCCGCGCTGGCTCGTCGCCGACCTGGCCGACCTGGACCTACCGGCGATGGGAGAGGGCGAGCCGTTCGACGCCGCCGTGCTCGCCGGCAACGTGCTCGCGTTCGTCGCCGTCGGCACCGAGCCGGAGGTGCTGCGCCGCCTCGCCGGGCACCTACGCCCGGACGGCGTCCTGGCGGTGGGCTTCGGCACCGAACGCGGTTACCCGCTGACCGCGTTCGACGCCGACGCGGTCGCCGCCGGGCTGCGCCTCGAACACCGCTTCGCCACCTGGGACCTGCGCCCGTGGCGGGACGACGCGCCCTTCGCGGTCAGCGTGCTGCGCCGGCCGGCAACCTGACGCCGGGGCGACGTCGGGACGGGGCGGCGAACGGCCCGAGCGGCGTCAGGACGGGGCGGCGACGGCCCGCGCCGCGGCCGGATCGAGGGTCGCGCCCGCCGGCACGAGACTGACCAGGCCGGCGGGCAGCCGCACCGGTCGCACGTCGCGATACCCGAGCATCGGCAGCACCTCCCGGTCGGCCAGCACGTACCGCCGGCCCAGGTCGGTGACCACCGACACCGCCCCTCCGGACGCGCCGGGCGCCGCGGCGGCCTCGACCACCGCGCCGCCACCGGGCTGCACCACCACGTGGTCGGCCAGCGCCGCGCCGCCGGACGGCGCGGTCCGCGGAACAGCCGCCAGGTCCGGCAGGTGTACGCCCCAGCGCACCTCGCCCGCGTCGTCGTCGCCGACGCGGGTGCAGATCGCCGCCTCGTCGGTGGCGGCGAGCCGGGGCGGGGCGGGCGGCGGAGCGGTCGGGCCGCTCGGGGCGAGGTCGGGCATCGTGGGCAGCGCCGCGAACCGACCCAACGTCATCGGCTCCGACTCCCCCTGCCCGGTACGGGCCAACAGCAGCCCGGCCTGCAACTCGGTGATCCCGGCCAGCCCGTCGTCGAGCGCCACCGCGTACTGCCGGCCGCCGCCGGAGTTGCGGACCAGGTAGACCTGCCCGATGGTGGCGCCCGGCACCCGGGCGGAGGGCCGGCCCTCGCCGGGCAGCGGCGGCGGGGCCAGGTCGACCCCGGCGGGGAGGGCGTTGAGCAGTGCTGGCGCGACGGGCACCGCCCGCGTCCGGGTGGTCGCCAGCGCGGCCAGCACCCGGTTGGGATCGCGGATCAGGTAGCGACGCTGGTGCCACACGAGGTGCAGGTCGCCATCCGGATGGCGGAGCAGCAGCGCCTCGTCGCCGAGTGGCCGGCCGCCGTCGGGGTCGACGCCGATGAGCAGGGCCGAACGGGCGTCCGCGCCGGCCGTCGTCGAGCAGACCGTCCAGGGCGACTTCGCGAGGCGACCCGGCGCGGGCAACGAGTCCGGCGCGTCGGCGATGCCCAGTGGCAGGCCGCGCGGCACGCCGTCGATCGACCGCCGGGAGACCAGTACCGTCTTCGACCGGTCCGCGCCGACGATCAGCAACGCCGAGGCGTAGTTGAGCACCGGGTGCAGCTTCTGCTCGCGGTACACGAACCGGGCACCGGACTCCTTCTCCACGATCACCGCGCCCGGGTCCCGCCAGCGGGTGCCACCACCGGCGAACAGGCCGTACAGCGCCGCGCCCCCGAGCCCGATCACCGCGACGAGGACGCTGGCCAGGCCCGCGCCCGCCAGCCGTCGGAACGGCGACTGGGCCGGGTCGGTCTCCCGCATCACCAGCGCGGCGACCGCCCGCTGGACGCTGAACTGGTAGGAGTGCAGCTGATCCTGCCGCGACGGCATCGGGTCCCTTCCGCTGGTTCGACCGGGCACAGGATATGCGCTGCGTCGATGTCCCGTGGACCCTGCGTGGCGGGGCGGAACCCGGTCGGTACCATTCGGGGACGAATCCGGCGGCGAGAGGGCACCGTGGGCGCGCGTTTCGAGGAACTGGCCTGGCGGGAGACACCGATCGGCGCGATCAGCCTGCGGCGGCGTCGCGACCCGGCGCTCCAGGTCGAGGTGTACGAGGTCAAGCTCGACGACGAGTACCTGATGTCCAGCCTCTTCCCCGTCGCCGAGATCGAGCTGGCCCGCCTCGGCCTCGCCGAACTGGCCGGCGACACGCTCGACGTGGTGGTCGGCGGCCTCGGACTGGGCTATACGGCGTGCACCGCGCTGGCCGACCCACGGGTACGGGCGCTGCTGGTGGTGGAGGCCATCGAGGACGTCATCGACTGGCACCGACGAGGGCTGCTGCCCTTCGCGGCCGGGCTGGCCGAGGACCCTCGGACCCGCTTCGTCCGGGCCGACTTCTTCGCCGCCGTGGCCGGCGACGAGGGGTTCGACGCCGAGGCCCCCGGGCGGCGCTTCGACGCGGTCCTCCTCGACGTCGACCACTCGCCGCGCAACGTCCTGCACCCGAGCCACGCGCCGTTCTACACCCCGGACGGCCTCCGTCGGCTCGCCGCGCTGCTCCGTCCGGAGGGTGTCTTCGCGCTCTGGTCGGACGACCCACCGGACGACGCGTTCACCGCGGCGCTCGGGAAGGTGTTCACGACCGTACGGGCGCACGTCGTGCCGTTCGCCAACCCGCTGACCGGTGGCCAGTCCGCCAACACCGTCTACGTCGCCCGGCGCTGACGCGCCCTCGCCCTCGCCCTCGCCCTCGCCCTCGCCCCCGCCCCCGCCCCCGCCCCCGCCCTCGCCCTCGCCCTCGCCCTCGCCCTCAACCCCTCGCCGATCTTGCAGATTCTGTTGGTGATATGCGGGCCGAAGTCCTTTTTGCCGGGACAGAAAGTGCAAGATCGCGCAGGGGTGGGCGTCCGGGGGGTGTTTGGGTTTCGCGGGGGCGGGAAGGTGGGGCCCGGGGTCGCCGCATCTCGCGCCGCGACCGAGTTACGGGAGGTCGCGATGCGTGCCCTGCTCTGGGTCGTCGGCGTGGTGGCTGGCGTGCTGATTCTGCTCGGGCTGATTCTCGAGGCCGTCCGCTGGCTGATCATCATCGGTCTGATCGCGCTGGTGATCGTGATCGTCCTGGGTGTGGTCAAGGGGCGGCAGGCCATGCACCATCAGGGCCGTCGACGGTGACGGTCAGAACCAGTCCGCGCGCATGTCGAGCGCGGTGCGGTCGAGGCTGTCCAGCAGGTCGAACTGGGGTCCCGTGCGGGGCAGTTCGACGCTGAAGAAGTAGCGGGCGGCCTGTCGCTTCCCGGCGTGGAAGGAATCGGCGCTCTCGGTGGGCGGCAGCGCCAGCACCTGTTCGAGCCAGATCCAGGCGATCACCACGTGCCCGACCGCCTCGAGGTACGCGCTGGCGTTGGCCAGGGCGAGCACCGGGTCGCCGCCGGCCCAGAGCCGCCGGGTGACGGTGGTGATCCGTCGCACCGCCGTGTCCAGCCGCTCGGCCAGTTCGGCGGCCTCGCCGCCGGCCACCCGCGCCCGCGCGACGGTGTCCCCCATCGTCTCGGTCAGCAGGAGCAGGCCCGCGCCGCCGTGCATGGTCATCTTGCGCCCCAGCAGGTCCAGCGCCTGGATTCCGTGGGTGCCCTCGTGGATCGGGTTGAGCCGGTTGTCGCGGTAGTGCTGCTCCACGTCGTGGTCGCGCGTGTAGCCGGCGCCGCCGAGGACCTGGATGGCCAGGTCGTTCGCCGCCAGGCACCACTGCGACGGCCAGCTCTTGGCGATCGGGGTGAGCACGTCCAACAGCAGGTGCGCCCGCTCGCGGTCCGCGTCGGTCGGCGCGGTCTTCTCCTCGTCGAGCAGCCGGGCGCAGTAGAGCACCAGGGCCAGCGCCCCCTCCACGTAGCTCTTCTGGGCCAGCAGCATCCGGCGTACGTCGGGGTGGTCGATGATCGGCACCTGCGGCGTGGCCGGGTCCTTCGCGCCGACCGGTCGGCCCTGCGGCCGTTCCCGGGCGTACGCCAGGCTCTTGAGGTAGCCGGTGTAGCCCAGCGCGGTGGCGCCGGCCCCGACGCCGATCCGGGCCTCGTTCATCATGTGGAACATCTGGGCCAGTCCCTGGTGGGGCGCGCCGACCAGGTGGCCCACCGCGCCGGGCTGGCCGCCCGGGGTGTGTCCGCCGTCGCCGAAGCTGAGCAGCGCGTTGGTGGTGCCCCGGAACCCCATCTTGTGGTTGAGCCCGACCAGCGCCACGTCGTTGCGCTCCCCCAGCGAGCCGTTCGGGCCGACCAGCACCTTGGGTACGACGAACAGCGAGATGCCCCTCACCCCGGGCGGGCCGCCGGGTATCCGCGCCAACACCAGGTGGACGATGTTCTCGGCCAGCTCGTGGTCGCCACCGGAGATCCACATCTTGGTGCCGAACAGGCGGTACGTGCCGTCGGGCTGCGGCTCGGCCCGGGTGACGATGTCAGCCAGTGAGCTGCCGGCGTGCGGCTCGGACAGGCACATGGTGCCGAAGAACCGGCCCTCGAGCATCGGCCGGACGTAGGTGTCGACCTGCTCGGCGCTGCCGTGAGCCAGCAGCAGGTTGGCGTTGCCCAGGGTCAGCAGCGGATACGCGGAGGTGGCCACGTTGGCCGCCTGGAACCAGGCGAAGCAGGCCGCGGCGACGGCGTGCGGCAGTTGCAGACCACCGACGGAGTCGTCCATCGCGGCGGTGAGCAGGCCCGTCTCGGCAAAGCTGCGCAGTGCCGCCTCGATCTGCGGGATCGTCCGCACGCGGTTCCCGTCGATCGTGGGCTCGGCGAGGTCGGCGGCCCGGTTGTGCGGGGCGAACTGGTCGGTGGCCACCCGCTCGGCGAGGTCGAGGGCGTCGTCGAAGGTCTCCCGGGAGTGCTCGGCGTAGCGGGGACGCTCGACGAGGTGCGCCACCCGCAACCAGTCGTGCAGCAGGAAGTCCAGGTCACGGCGGGAGAGCAGGGTGGACGGCACGGAACTCCTCGGCAGGGCTGGGGTGTGTCGGCTCGGGGCGGCGGCCCGGCGTCGCCCGGTCCCATCCTGACCGATCAGTCGGGAGCGCACCACCGGCGGCCCGGGGCGGTGTGGCTGGCGTACCCGACCCGGTGGCGGGGGCGGTGTTTCGCCGGGGCCGGCACGGGGATACCGCGCCAACGGTGGCGGACCATCGACGGTACGGCGGTGTCGCCCGTCGGGTGAGGAGCGGGCCGATGTCCATGCTTCCCACCGAGGAGGATCCTCGGTTGACACCGGTACTCGTCGAGGACCGGGTCTGCACGGGCGTGACCACGCTGCGGGGGCGCGTCTTCCTGAGCTACCCGTCGGCGGACGGGCCGGGTGTGCAGGTGGTCGAGGCGCTGCCGGACGGCCGTCGCAACCCGTACCCGGACGCCGCCTGGAATGCGCGGGACCAACCGCCGGACGGGACGTTCGTGCACGTCAATGGATTGCGCGCCGGCCCGGACGGTCGACTGTGGATCGTCGACTCCGGGTCGCCCCAGCTCGGCGGCGACCAGGTGCCCGGCGGGGCGCGGTTGATCGTGGTCGACGTGGACGGCGACCGGGTGGACCGGGTCTACCACCTCGACGGCGCGGTGCGTCCGCACAGCTACGTCGACGACGTCCGGTTCCACGACGGCACCGCGTACGTCACCGATGCCGGCGCGCCCGGCCTCGTCGTCGTGGATCTCGACTCGGGCGCGTGCCGACGGGTGTTGGACGGGCACCCGAGCACGGTGGGCAGGCCGGTGGTCGCCGACGGCCGGGCGCTGCGGGATCCCAGCGGGGCCGAGGTGTGCCTGCACACCGACCAACTGGAGGTGTCGCCGGACGGTCGGTGGCTGTACTACCAGCCGGCCTCGGGTGGGATGTCCCGGATCGGCACCCGGTGGCTGGACGACCCGACGCTGTCGGACGAGGAGTTGGCCCGGCGGGTCGAGCCCTGGTCGGACACCCCGAGCACCGGCGGCACGGCCATCGACGCGCGCGGCACCATCTACGTCAGCGATGTCGAGAGCCGCCGCATCCTCGCGGTGGGGCCGGACCGCAGCGTGCGTACGCTCGTCGCGGACCCACGCCTGAACTGGGTGGACGCGATGTGGCTCGACACCGACGGGCAGCTCTGGCTGCCGGCGGCCCAACTGCACCTGACGGCCGGGTTCAACGGCGGGCATCCGGCCGTCGCCTACCCCATCCGGATCTACCGGATGCCGGTCGACGCCGGCCCGCCACCGACGGACCACGCCTGACGGCGATATTCCCTCCCTACCCGCTGCCGGCCCAGATCGCCGCTCACCTCGGCGCGACCAGCACAGGGTAGGAATCGTCGATATCCTGCCTCGCATGCATCGAAGCCGTGTGTACGCGTTGCTCATCGACGCGCCCGAGGCGGAGGCCGCGCGGGCGGCGGAGTTCTGGTCGGCGGCCCTGGGCGTCGGCACCCGGTCCCACCCGGAGGAGCCGCAGTTCGTGGGGCTGCACGAGGCGGTGCCGGGCCTGGTCACCGCCGTCCAGGCCGTCGACGACGCGCCGCGCTACCACCTCGACATCGAGACCGACGACGTGGCGGCCGAGACCGCCCGGCTGGTCGGCCTGGGCGCCACTGAGGTGACGCGGTGGATGGAGTGCCGCATCCTGCGGGCGCCCGGAGGGCACCTGCTCTGCGTCCTGCCGGTCGAGAGTCCACCCGAGGTGTTCGACGCCCAGGCCCGGACCTGGTCGTGACGCGCGCACCTGTCGCAGGGCCGCAGTAGGGTTCCGGCCATGGCTGATCTGGTGTTGGTGGCAGGAGCGTGGCTGGGGTCCTGGGCGTGGGACGAGGTGACGCCGCCCCTGCGGGCCGCCGGCCACCAGACCTTTGCCCTGACCCTCTCCGGTCTCGCCGAGAGGCAGGGAGTGCCGGCCGGCCAGCAGACCCACGTGCGGGACATTGTCGACGAGATCGAACGCCGCGACCTGCGCGACGTGGTGCTCGTCGGGCACAGCTACTCGGGCATCCCGGTGGGGCAGGCCGCCGAGCGGATCGGTGACCGGTTGACCCGGGTGGTCTTCCTCGACTCGGAGGTGCCGGTCGACGGCGGGTCGTTCGCATCCGGCTGGTGGCAGGGGCAGGCGGCGTTCGAGTCGGTGCTCGCCGCCAACGGCGGCGACTGGCCGCCGCTCGCCCCAGCCGAGTTCGACGGTCAGGGTCTCACCGAAGAGCAGATCGCGCGGCTGGTCAAGGGCGCCACCCCGCATCCGGGGCGCACGCTGACCGAGCCGGCCGTGCTGAGCGGTTCCCTGGGCGACCTGCCGGCGACGTACGTCAAGTGCCTGCTCGACGGGCCCGAGCCCAACGACACGGTGGCGGCGCTGCTCGCCAGCGAGCGCTGGCGGCTCCTCACGATGGCCACCGGCCACTGGCCGATGTTCTCCCAGCCCGCCGAGTTGGCCGCGCTGCTCGCGGCGGAGGCGAGCTGACCGGCGGCCGGTGCCGGCACGCCGTCAAGGTCGGCTCGGGGGCATCGGTGCCATGAGCGTGATGCCTGTGAGTCATCAAGATGACTCACAGGCATCACGCCTCGGGAGGCAGTTGCCTCCAGTCAGGAGCGGCACAAGCCGGGCGACGGCCAGTCGGGAGCGGCACAAGCCGGGCGACGGCCAGTCGGGACGGTCACGGCGTGACGGTGTCGAGGGTCCTGATGTGGCGTACCGGGGACGCGAGCAGCCACAGCACGGCGAGCACACCGCCCACTCCGGCGACGACCAGGGTCGGCCGCAGTCCGAGGGTGGTGCCGAGCGCGCCGCCGACCAGCGCGCCGAGCGGCCGGATGCCGTAGTTGACGGCGCTGTACGCGCCCGCTCGACGACCCCGCGCGTCGCCCGGGGTGACGGCGGCGAGCAGGGCATTGAGGTTGACGTCCATCAGCATCACACCGACGCTGGACACCAACTCGATGGCCGCCAGCATGGCCACCTTCGCCCAGGTCGGGCCGTTGATCAGCGCCGTCAGCGCCAGCGGGGCGGGGAACACCACCGCGCCGATCATCGCCGTACGACCGAGCCCGATGGCGCGCGAGATGCGGGGTGCCAGGGCCGCGCCGGCCAGGCCACCGAGCGCTCCGACGCCGAACGCGACGCCGATCGCGCCGGCCGACAGGCCGAGTTCCCGGTTGGCGTAGAGCACCAGCAGCGCCGACGCGATGAAGGTGAAGAAGTTGACGGTGCTGGTGCAGCCGAGCGCGGCGCGCAGCACCGGGTGGCGCAGTACCAGCGCCATCCCCTCGCGGACCATGCCGAGGGTGGACGTCTGCCGTGGCGGTGGCGGGGGTTCGGTGACCGGGATACGACGCAGCAGCAGCGCGGACGCGAGGAAGGACACCGCGTCGACGAGGATCGCCACCGGCGCGCTGAGCGCCTGGACGAGTCCTCCGCCGACGGCCGGGCCGACGATGAACGACAGGGACCGGCTCACGCTGAGTTTGCTGTTGGCCTCCACGTACGCCGAGCGTGGCACCAGGGCGACGAAGAACGCCTGCTGCCCCAGGGCGAACAGCACCGCTGCGGCGCCGGTGAGCAGCGCCACCAGGTAGAGCTGGGTCAGGGTGACCGCGCCGAACAGGTACGCCACCGGGAGGCTGAGCAGCACGACGGCGCGGACCAGGTCCGCGATGATCAGGAGGCGGCGTTTGTGGGTGCGCTGGTCGACCCACGCGCCGAGGAACAGGCCCAGCAGGTTGGGTAGCCAGATCAGCGCGGTGAGGACACTGACCTGCACGGGCGTCGCGGCGAGCAGGGCAACGGCGATCAGGGGCAGGGCCAGCTCGCTGATCCGGTCGCCGAACGCCGTGATCGTCTGACCGATCCAGAAGGTACGGAAGCGCCGGTCGCGGTGCCGAACCGGCGCGGCCGGGGCGTCGACGACGGTCATGACGCGGACTCGTCGTCGGCGGCCTCGGGCAGCAGGTAGCGCAGCATCCGGACGACCTGCGCGTCGGCCGGCTTCGTGTCGTCGTCCTTGCGCCGCACGTACGGGGCGATCAGCTCCTCGATCGCCTCTTCGAGGTGCCGCAGTTCGTCCGCCGTGGCGACGAAGCGGGTGTCGGACACCCCGGCGAGCCCGCGCCACTCGGCCTCCAGGCGGGGCTCGTCGTGCAGCAGCCACTGCTGCGGCGTCTCCGCGATCCGCGCGAACATCTCGCCGCGGAGCTGCCGCGCCGCGGCCTGCCCCTCGGCGTCGTCCGGCAGGCTGAAGCGGAACCCTCGCGCGGTCGCCTGCCACCAGCGCTCCCGCTTGCTGGTGCTCCCGTCGGCGTCGCCGACCAGGCCGAACGTCGCGAGGTGACGCAGGTGCCAGCTCACCACCGACGGCGTGGCCCCGACGTGCGGCGACAGCCCGGTGGCGGTGGACGGGCCGTGTCGCTGGAGCCGGTCGAGGATGGCCAGGCGGACGGGGTGTGCCAACGCCCGCAGGGCCTGCGGCTCGGTGATCTCGAAATCCCCGTACGGATTCTTGAGAGACATGTTTCGAAAGTAGTCTCTCAAGTCCCTCCGGGCAACCCGGTCAGCTCACCCCCAGGCGAGCGAGCGGCTCGACCAGTTCCCGCTCCTCGTAGCTCAGGTGCGACAGCAGGGCGTCGGTCAGCAGGTTCACCGCGGCGCGCAGCTCGGCCAGCCCGTCCGGCGCGCCGACGTACGCCACCAGCGCCTTGTCGACGCCCTCCAACACCTCGTGGATGACGTGGTGCTCCTGCTCCAGCCGGTCGACGACCGGGCGCAGCCGTGGGTCGGCCTGCCGCAGGCGCGGAAAGAGCGCCTGGTCCTCGATGGTGTGGTGGGTGGTGACGATGCGGCAGTAGGACTCGCAGTACGCCCCCAACGTCCACCGGTTCTGCCGCATGGTCATCGTGTTGATCTGCGACCGCGCCGCGCCGGCGTCGATCTCGCCGGCCGCCACCTGCTCGATCAGGTCGTGGATCTGCGCCAACTCGGCGCGCAGTCCGTCGTGCACCTGCACCAGGTGCTGGCCGGTGGCCTGCTCGTGCGCGGTGTAGGTGCGGGTGGGATCGGGCGTCGGCCCGGTGGGGCGGGCCGCCTCGTCCCAGACCTGCCGGTCGCTGAGCCGGCGGCCGTCATCGGGTGTCGGCACCACCGCGAAGGCGCCGGCGCTCACCCGCGCCCGGGCCCGCGGCGCGGGGGGCGCGACGACCGCCGCCGGCTGCGTGTCCGCAAGGACCTCGGCGGGGGTACGCACCGACGCGGCGTCCCGGTCGCGCTCGGTCGCCACCAGTTCACGCACGGCGGGCGCCACCTCACCGGCGAACCGGCGCAGGTCGTCGGGGTCGTCGCTGGCCAGGATGAACGTGCCGATCCCGTCCCCCAGCGCCAACTCGGTCAGCTCCCGCACCCACTGCTCGACGGGTCCGTGCAACGGGCCACGGCCCACCGTGGAGAAGGTGCCGGAGATGTTGAGCAGCCGGCGGACGTCGGCAGGTGAACGGCCGGCCTCGTGCGCCGCGTCGTCGATGACGGCGTTGCCCCGGGCCAGGTCACCGGGTTCGAGGTAGCCGAGCGAGGGCAGCCAGCCGTCGGCCCGACGACCGGTGAGCGCGAGCATGCGTGGCTTGTACGCCCCGAGCCAGATCGGCACCGCGTGGGCGGGGGCCGGACCGCGCTTCGCGCCGATGACCCGGTGGAACTCGCCGTCGACCCGCACACCGCCGCGTGCCTGCGCGTCCCACATCTGCCGGAGGACGTCGATGCCCTCCTCCAACGCCCGGACGCCCTGCCCGGGGGTCAGCCGCCGCCCGCCCATGGCCTCGATGGCATCCCAGAAGGCGCCCGCGCCGAGGCCCAACGCGACCCGACCTCCGGTGAGCAGGTCGAGGCTGGCGACGCTGCGGGCGAGCACGGCGGGTGGGCGCAGCGGCAGGTTGGTGACGTTCGCGGACAGGTGCACCCGGTCGGTCCGGGCGGCGATGAAGCTCAGCAGCGTCCAGGTGTCCAGGAACCGTGGCTGGTACGGGTGGTCCTGGAAGGTGACCAGATCCAGCCCGACCTGCTCGGCCAGGACGGCGAGCCCGACGGTGCGGTCCGGGTCGTCGTTGCCGGGCGTGGTGAACGAGCCGAAGACCAGGTCGTGGCCGTAGTCGCTCATGTGCGAGCCTCCTGTCGTACGCGCCGCGTCGCGCGATGCGTCGCGACGCCAACCTTATGTCAGACAGAACATCTGTTGCCAACATGGTCTGTGACTTCGGCTATCGTCGGGGTATGACGGGTGCCACCGACCGGCCGGACCGGCCCGATCCGCTCGACGACGATCTGGGCTGGATGCTGGGGATCGTCTTCCGTGGCTACGTCCGGGCGGCCGAGCACGCGCTGACCGATTTTCCCGGCGGCCCGCGCGGCTATCAGGTGCTCACCGCCTCGGTCACCGGCCCGGGTCGCAATCAGGGCGCGATCGCCGAGGAGTTGGGGATCGACCGCACGGTGCTGACGTACCTGATCGACGACCTCGAACGCCCCGGCTTCGTGGCCCGGCGGGCCGACCCGTCCGACCGGCGCAGCCGACTGGTGGACGTCACCGACGCCGGGCGGGCGGCCTGGGAGCAGCGACGGGAGGCGCTACGACGGGTGGAGGCGCACCTGTTGGGGTCGCTCACGCCGACCGAGTCGACGACCCTGCGCACCCTGCTGCAAAGAGTGGCCTGCTCAACCCAGGCCACCGACCCCCTGCGCAACCTCTGCGAAGCGGTAACCGAAATCCACCCCGCCCCACCCGCAGAACGGCGTTGATCAAGAGGTTCGCGTCAGGATTCCGGCCTGCGGTGACGCGAACCTCTTGATCAACAGGGAGGGTGGGGCGGGATCAGCGGACGTGCACGAACACCGGGTTGGAGTAGAACCACAGGTCGTCCCATGGGCTCTCGAGACCGTCCGCGAGGGGCTCGGCCTCGTCGGTGCTGGTGCCGCGCACCCGGGCGTACGTGTCGGCCTCGACGTTGCGCAGGGTGTGCCGAATGACGTAGTCGTGACCCTGCCGACGCCAGTCGCGCGGGCCGAACCGGGCCACCACCTTGGTGGTGGGGTTGGTGTCGGCGTCCAGGTTGGCGCTCGGTCCGGTGATCTGCCCGACGATCAGGTCGACGCGGCGGACCTCCGGCCGGTCGCCGTTGCCGTTCACCCCGTCCTGCGGGCGGAACCGGATCTCGATCTCGACGTCGGTGCGGCTGCGACGGTTGACCGTGATGGTCTCGCCGACCTCAGCCGTCTTGCCCTGCGACGTGGCGGTCACGTCGAGGCTGCGGATCAGGTCGCCGGTGGTCACCCAGATCCGGCCGTTGCGCAGGCCGTCCATGATGTCGCCGTAGTCTTGGCGCGCGTACACGTAGGTTTTGCTGTACTCCCCCGGCCAGAAGTCCGAGCCGCCGCGCGTCCAGTGCACGTGCGAGTCGGACGTCGCGGTGATCCACCAGCGCCGGCCCTCGCCGAGGAGCGAGTCCCAGAGCCCACCGACCCGTGCGGTCATCTGGTCGAAGCCGCCATAGGTGGGGTGGTTGCCGTACCCGCCGCGCTTGCCGCCGTTGAGCGGGCCGGCCTGGTGACCGGGGGCGCCCTCGAAGCCGATGTAGACGTCGGGCGCGGCGTTGTTGCCGTTACGGAACTCGCGCGGGGTGTCCTGGCCGTAGACGCCGAGGCCGGTCGCCGAACGGGAGGCGTGGTGGGCGATCACCAGCGGCTTGTGCGGCATGCCCCGGGCGACCTTGAGGAACTCCACCATCTTGGCCTCGGTGTCGCGGGCCGGGTCGGTGGGGAACGCGTCGTACTTGGCGAAGCGGCTCTCCAGCTCGAAGAGCTGCTTCGCCTCGTCGTCGTGGCGCGGGATCATCAGCGTGTGGTGGTCCAGCGAGGGCGCGTCGAACTCCATGCCCCAGAACTGGAGCACCTCGGGGACGAGCTTGCGCGAGCGCAGCAGGTCGGGGTACGCCTGCTCGATGTTGACCTTCGAGTGCGTCGGTCCACCGTGGTCGGTGCACATCGCCCAGGTCAGGCCGAAGTTCTTGGCCATGATGGCGTTGGTGACGATCGGGTAGACCGCGTCCGCGCCCTTGTGGAAGACGATCGGGCTCCGGGTGGTGTCGAACTCGCCGCTGTACTCGGAGTGGACGTGGTGGTCACCCGCGCGCCACGACCGGTTCTTGACGCCGCCCCGGTCGCCCTCGTCATCGCCGGGCCGGCGCTCCTCGTCGGCCCACGCCGCGCCGCCGCCCACCAGGGGACTCGCGGCGGCCAGCGTCGCGCCGACACCGGCGTACTTGACCAGCTTGCGCCGCGACAACTGCGCGCGCTCGACCTCTTCGGCTTGCTTGTCTCTCACGTGAGAGCCTCTCCTCGATCAAGCGAATGCTCTTTCGATCAAGGAGCCTCGAAGAGGTCGGTGAACGCCCGCCGTACGCCGGACGGGTACCCGGTGAACTCCCTGGCCGAGCCCGTTGAAGGGCACGGTGGCGCGGGCGCTGGGTGACGAAACGACAGCGGGGCGACAGGATCAGGGGCGTTGGCGCCCCCGCTCCACGCGTGCCGATTCGGCCGTCGACGGCGCGGCGGGCGCGGTGACCACCGTCGGCGCGACGGCGACGGCCGGCAACCCGGTCCGACCGGCGATCGGCAGGACCAGTTCGCTGCGCCCGAGGTCGACCCGGACGGTCGCGTCCCGGTCCTCGGCCATCGTGAACTCCGGGTCGCTCTGACCGAGCACCAGGCCGAGGACGTGCCCGGCCGGCACCACCGCGTCGTACGCGTTCAGCGGCACGGTGACCGTGTACCACCGGTCCGCCCGCAGCGGCGTGGTGAACCGCAGCGAACGATGGTGCGCGGCGTCGAGCCAGCCCCGGGCCAGCACCGCGTGGTCGGAGACCTCGGTGATCTCCTCGGTGTCGTGGTAGCAGGCGTCGTCGGCCTGGGTGGACGCACCCCAGCAGGACTCGGTGTCCAACGTCCGCACCGCCCCGAACCAGCTCCGCTCGGCGGTGCCGTAGTCGACCAGGCGGGCGCTCAGCTGCGTGGTCGGCCGATCCACCCGGACGCGCAGTCGCACCGACGCGCTGCCGGAGATCCGCAGCGCAGTGTCCAGCGGAGCGGAGAGGAAGACCAGCCGGCCGGCGGTCGTGCTGTTCGGCTCGGCGACCACCGCGTCCTCGGTCAGCGCCTCGTCGACGTACTCCCGCTCCTGGCCCGGCCGCGCGGCGCGGCCGCCGAGGGTACCGGTGACGCCGTCCCCGACGCCGAGGTGAACCCGCATCTCCCTGGTGGCGGGCGCGGGCCAGTCGCGCTGCGTCGTCCACCTGCCGGGGGCGGTCTCCAGGTCGACCCGCGGTTCGTCCATCACCCCGTTCGGCAACCCCTGCAACCAGTAGTCGAACCAGCGGTGCAGGGTCGCCACCCACTCGGCGCGTCGCACGTCGAACGGATCCTGGTGGCCGGCCTGGGAGAGCCACAGCTTGCGGGGTACGCCCCGCTCGGCCAACTCCTGCCACCAGCGGGCGAACTGGTTCGTGGTGACGTTCAGGTCGTTGAGACCGTGTGCCACGAAGACACTGGCCCGCACCCGGTCGGCCGACGGCCGGTAGTCGCGCTGCGCCCAGAACCCGTTGTAGTCGCCGGTCTGCTCGGCGCTGTCCGCCCGCAGCCGGGCGAGCACCGCCGCGCAGGCGGACTCGGGGCGGCTGCTGACGTCCGAGTGCAGCCAGCCGGGATAGTCGGTCGACACCAGCGTCCCCTGGTATCGCATGTAGTCGTACCAGCTTGAGATGGCTGAGACCGGCACGATGGTGGCCAGGCCCGGCACGCCCGTGGCGGCGACCCCGTTGGCGACGGAGCCGTCCCACGACTTGCCGATCATGCCGACCCGGCCGGTGCTCCAGCCGGCGTCGACCGGTCGTCCGTCGGCGGTGTACGCGCGGGCCCGGCCGTTGAGCCAGTCCACCACCGCCCTGGCGCTGCCCACCTCGACCGGGCCTCCGACGTCCTCGCACCCGGTCGAGCGGGCGGTGCCGGCGAGGTCCACGGCGAGGAAGGCGTAGCCGCGCGGGACGAAGTAGTTGTCGTAGAACAGGGGCACCGAGGCGATGACGCCGGACGCGTCGTACGCCTTGAACTCGCCCTCGTTGCCCCGGCCGCAGCAGAGGTAGTAGGGCGACGCCTCCATGATGACCGGTACCCGGATCCCTGCGGCGGCGGCCTCGCGGGGCCGGACGATGTCCACCGCGACCCGGTCGCGGACGCCGTCGCCGTCGCTGTCGGCGCGGGTCTCGACCCAGACGCTCTCCCGGATCGTCCTGGCATAGGAGTAGGCCGGGACCGTACCGGTGCCGACGACGTGGGGTGGGGTCGGACGGTGCCGGTCGGTCGGGTCGGCGGTGGCGGGCGCGGCGGCGAGCGCCGCGACCAGTAGGCCGGCCAGGGCGGCGGCGCTTCGTGCGCGGGTTCGGGCGGTCGGCATCGGTGTCCTCCCGGGTGCGGCGCGTCCAGGACATTCCATCGTATCGATGCCTCTTTGCCCAGTGGCCACGGCGGCGCGCCGTCCTCAGATCCGGGCTCGGGGCAGCCAGCCCAGGAAACGGTGTCGCGCGTTGGGCAGGGGCAGCGTCGGCAGGTCCTGGGCGGCGGCGACGAGGCACGAGCCGAGGTAGACGGCGAGGGAGGCGCGCGCCCCGCCGAACTCGGCGAGCAGTTGGCTCTGCTTGGTCGCGCAGGGCCACTCGCGGCCGCAGCCGGTACACGTCCAGCTCGGCGGGTTGGGCAGGTGCTCGGGGAGCTTGGCACGGCGATAGCGGCCCACCACACTGTTGTCCGCCCGGACATCGCGTCGCCGGCGCTCGGGCCCTTCGTTGCGTCGCCCCGGTGGCCGGGCGGCGGGCAGATAGCGCCGGACGGTGCCGAGGAGCGCCCCGACGCGTACCAGGGCGTCCGGCCCGACGTGGTGGGCCAGCAACGCCGTGAGCAGGTAGTGCCCCAGAAGATCGAACGAGTCGCGGTTGAGCCGCAGGTCGCGGCACAGGTCGACGAACTCGGGCGTGGTCAGCGGGACACGGTCGTCGAGCGCGCGGCGCAGCACCTCCCGCAGCGCGACGCCGAGGCTCATCAGCGCGTCGCCCTCGCCCAGTCCCAGGCTGTCCTCGTCCGCCACCCGCGCCAACGCCTCGGCCACCGCCAGTCGTACGACGCGGTCCGGATCGGTACCGTCCAACGACTCACCCCCGCCTGTCGGCCGGATCTCCGGCTGTGGCCCGGACGTCGGGACGCCCGGGGGATCATGAACAAGATTTCGCTGCCGCACCGGGGGCGACTAGGACAGCGGGCGCAGGATCACCGCGTGCGATAGCCGGAAAGCGAAGTCGGCTCGGCAAAACGGCGGATCGACGGACGTACACGTCCGGTTGCCGTATGGTGGAATTCCCATCAATAGATATGTGATTTGCTGGGAATGACGCCACCACCACCGCCGAACCCGGTCGGCAACGCGCCGCGATCACCGGCACGTGCGCCCAGCCACGTCCCGACCCCACCGCCGGCCCCGATCCGACCGGCGGTCTCCTCTCGGACGGAGACAGCGGATGACGTCACCAGTGCAGGCCCGAGCATTCGAGAGTCACGACCCGGCGGCCATCCACCGCTTCCTGGCCAGCACGTACACCGCGGACCTGCGTATCCACGCGGGCGAGACCGGCTACCACCTCGTCCACCAGCGCGTCGACGCCGGGCCGTTCGCCCTCGCCACGACCGGCCAGAGCGCCCATCTCGACATCGAGGTGGGCGACATCGAGGGTCTGATCGTCTGCCGTACCCGCAGCGCCCTGATCAGCCGTACCGCTCAGGGGGAGACCCACCGCTTCGGCCCCGGCGACGTGTTCCTGACCAACCGGCCGGGCGAGCCGTTCAACCTGCGGTGGGAACCCGGCGAGGTGGAACTCTGCGTTCTGGACCTCGGGGTAGTGAGACAGGTGGCGACCGCCACGCCGGCTCGGCGGCCCGGCCCGATCCGTTTCACCGACCTCGGCCCCGTCCACGCGACCCTCACCCGGCAGTGGCGACGGACCACCAGGTACGTGAACGACGTCGTCCTGAACAGCCCGACCGCCAGCGCCCAGCCGCTGGTGATCGGCAGCGCCGCCCGCATGCTCGCCGCGGCGGCGCTCGCGATCTTTCCCAACACGGCGTTCACCGACGAGACCGCCCGGGACCGCCACGACGCCAGTACCGCGACCCTGCGTCGCGCGATCGCCTTCATGGAGGAGAACGCCGACCGGGACATCGGCGCCGCCGACATCGCCAACGCCGCCGCGGTCTCCCTGCGCGCGGTGCAGCTCGCCTTCCGTCGCCACCTCGGCACCACACCGATGGCGTACCTGCGCCGGGTCCGGCTCGACCGGGCGCACCACGACCTGGTCCGGGCCGACCCTCGACGGGAGACCGTGTCGGCCATCGCCAGCCGTTGGGGGTTCGCCAGCCACAGCAGGTTCACCGCCTGGTACCACGCCAGCTACGGGGTGCCGCCCCGCGAGACGCTGCACGCCTGAGGTCGCCCCGGCGCGGACCTTGTGAACACGTCCTGGTGGCGACGAAAATCGATGCTGTGAGGCTTCCGTCGAGGTTCGCCCGGCCGCTTGTGTGCCTGCTGCTCCTCACCGGCTGCGGCACCTCGCCCGGGACCACCGACGGCCCTACGGGCGACCCCCCGCCCCCGTCCCCGTCCCCGTCCCCGTCCCCGTCCCCGGCAACCTCCGTCTCCCCCGCCGCCTTCGACAAGGCGCTGCACGACGAGTTGATCGCGATGCTGGAGCGCGACCAGGCCGACCGTGCGGGCACCCCGCAGACCGAGTCCGACCAGGCGCGCACCCTCCGGCTGAAAGAGATCATCCGTACCCACGGCTGGCCGACCTTCGCTCTCGTGGGCGAGGACGGGGGCAACGCCGCCTGGGCCATCGTCCAGCACTCCGACCTGGACCCCGCCTTCCAACAGGAGGCGCTGGACCTGCTGCGCGCGGCCGTCGCCGCCCGCCAGGCGTCGCCGGGCAACCTCGCCTACCTCGAGGACCGCGTCGCCGTGGCCAAGGGCGAGCCCCAGGTGTACGGGACACAGATCCGCTGCGGGCCGGACGGTCCCGTCCCGGCGACCCCGATCAGGGACGAGCCGGGCGTCGAACGCCGCCGCGCCGAGGCTGGCCTGCCCACCCTCGCGAGCTACCTCGCCGAGATGACCACGATCTGCGCCCAGGACACCAACTAGGCGGGTGCCCGTCCAGCGCGTGACGGCCCCTCAGGGCCGCTCCCGCTCACGGGCGGCCCGCACCTCGGGCACCGAGGCTTCCAGCAGGTCGGCGAGGCCACGGAGCTGCTCGGCGACCCGGACACCGAGCGGGGTGAGCGTGTACTCGACGCGCGGCGGGATCGCGGTGAGCACCTCGCGGGTGAGCATTCCGTCGCGCTCCAGCGTCTGCAGGGTCTGGGAGAGCATCCGCTCGCTGACCCCTTCGATGCGCCGCCGCAGGGCGTTGAACCGGTAGCTGCCCTCGCCGAGCGCGAGCAGGGCGAGCGAGGCCCACTTCGACGTGACGTCCTCGAAGGCGGCACGGGAGGTGCAGCTCCGCGCGAAAACATCGCTGACGAATTCCTGGGTAGGCCCCGCCGGGTCGTGGGCCGGCACGTCGGTCACGTCACCAGCCTACCCGAGGCTTACTCAACGACTTGTGCTGTAGATTCGTAAGTGCTTACTAGAAGTAACCGCTTATCGGAGGTCCCCATGCCCACCTATGCCGTCACCGGCGCCACCGGCCGCCTCGGCCGGCTGGTGATCGAGCACCTGCTCGACGCCGGTGTGCCCGCCGCCGAGATCGCCGCCGTCGTCCGCAGCCCGCAGAAGGCCGCCGACCTGGCCGCCCGCGGCGTCGAGATCCGGCAGGCCGACTACGACGACCCCTCGACGCTGCCCGGCGCCGTGGCCGGCGTACGCCGCCTGCTGCTCATCTCCGGGGACACCCCGGGGCAGCGGGTGCCCCAGCACACCGCGGTCATCGACGCCGCCCGGCTCGCCGGGGTCCAGCGCCTGGTCTACACCAGCATCCTGAAGGCCGACACGACCACGAACCCGCTCGCTCCCGAGCACAAGGCCACCGAGGAGGTGCTGGCCGCGTCGGGCCTGTCGTACACGGTGCTGCGCAACGGCTGGTACACCGAGAACTACACCGATCAGCTCCCGCAGTACCTGGCGAGTGGCACCATCCTCGGCGCCACCGGCGGCAGCAAGGTCTCGGCCGCTCCCCGGACCGACTACGCGGCCGCCGCCGCGGCGGCGCTGACCCGGAACGAGGGCGGCAACACGGTCTACGAGTTGGGCGGCACCGCGTTCACCTTCGACGAGCTGGCCGACGCCGTCACCGAGCTCACCGGCACGACTGTCGTGCACCGGGACATGTCGACCGCCGAGCTGGCCTCCGCGCTGCGGAACGTCGGGCTCGACGCCGGCACCGCCGGGTTCGTGGCCGCCCTCGACCACTCGATCGCCATCGGCGAGCTGGCCACCGACAGCGACGACCTCAGCCGGTTGATCGGTCGACCCACGACCGGGCTCCGCAACGCCATCCGCGCCGCGCGCGCCTGACTCGGGCCCGGGTTCGTTGTGCTGGCGGGCGACGAGGGCACGCCCTCCGTCGCCCGCCCGTTCAATCGGCGGACGCCGGCGTCAGCAGGCCGGTCAGCAGGCTGCGCAGCGTCCGCTCGAAGAGGTCCGTCGGGGGCGTCGGCGGCCCGACCCGGCCGAGGGCCGCGACGAGATGTGGGTACGCCCCGAGGTCGATGCCCGCGAAGCCGGGTGACCCGGCGGCGGCCTCGCTGCGGGCGAACAAGCTCACCACGCCGGTCAGCACGGCGATCGCCTCGAACTTGGCGCTGACGGCGCAGCGCACGGGTTCCAGGATCCGGATGCAGTTGTCGAACCAGGCCAGACTCTCGGGACCGACGCCCGACGGCCGTTGGATCACGTCCACCAGCCACGGGTGGGCGCGGAACAAGCCCAACTGCCGGCGGGCAACCAGCAGCATCTCGTCCCGCCAGTCGGCCTGCTCCGGCGGGTACGGCCGCAGCTCCCCCACGACACGGTCGGTCATCAGGTCGAGCAGGTCGTCACGGGACGACAGGTAGCGGTAGAGCGATCCGGCGCCGGTGCCCAGCGCCGCGGCGACGGCCCGCATCGACACCGCGGCGAGCCCTTCGGTGTCGGCCAGGGTGATCGCCGCCGCGACGATCGCCTCCCGGCTGTGCGTCGGCGCGGGGCCACGGGTTCCCCGTTCGGGTCTGGCCCAGATCGGCTGCCGACCGGCCTCGCGGTCTCCGGACCTCCTGGCTGCGTCGGTCACCGACCCACTCTAGAGCCGCTGACGGGGTCCGCCCGGCAGGCACCGCGCGGGGTCGCGCGGCGGGCCACTCCTTACGCGGGGGTTTCTCGGGCCGGGACCCGACCGCTACCGCTACTCCCAGAACCGACGAATACGAATACGAATGTCAGTCCGATCGGACAGATCGGCTTGGGTTATTGTCCCAATTATCCCTCATTGGACCATTTGTCGTGATGTGGTGGTCAGCGCGCTTCATCGGCGTCATTCAGGCCGTATCACGCAGGACGCCACTCGTTGGACGTCTCCTGCGAGTAGTACCCACGGAGGGTGTTCTGTGACAGCTAAACCCAAGAATTGGCTACGGCGGCGGGTGGTCCTGCCGTCGCTCGCGACTGGCGCAGCCGCCACGGTGGCAGCCAGCCTGCTGCTCTTCAGCTCGACCGCAGCAAACGCGCAGGAAGCACCGGTCAACCTGGGGACGGCGGCCGACTTCTCCGTCCTCGCCGGGGCGGAGCCCACCAACACCGGCCCCAGCTTCCTGGCCCAGAGCCTCGGGCGGTTCCCCGGAAACACCGCGTCCGGCTTCGGAACGGCCACCATCGGCGGGGAGGTGCACCTCGGCGACGCGGTCGCGCTCCAGGCTCAGAGCGACCTGACCACCGCCTTCAACGACGCCGCCGGCCGGACCCCGTTCACCAACCTCCCGGCGGAGCTGGGTGGCAACACACTCAACGAAGGGGTCTACCGGATCGGGGCCGCCCAACTGACCGGAACGTTGACGCTCAACGGCCAGGGCGACCCGTCGGCCGTGTTCATCTTCCAGGTCGACTCCTCGCTGACGACGGCGTCGAACAGCAGCGTCGTCCTGACCAACGGGGCGTCGGCCTGCAACGTGTTCTGGAAGATCGGCAGCTCGGCGACGATCGGCACCGGCACCACCTTCGTGGGCACCATCATGGCTCAGGCCGCGATCACGATGGCCACGGGCGCGACCCTCCAGGGCCGCGCGCTGGCGCGCACCGCCGCCGTCACCCTCGACACCAACGTCATCAGCGCACCGATCTGCGCCGGGCCGACGGGCCCGCCTGGACCGACCGGCCCACCCGGGCCCACCGGCCCGTCCGGCCCGCCCGGCAGCCCCGGAGCACCGGGTAGCCCTGGTGCACCCGGCAGTCCTGGCGCACCCGGCAGCCCCGGCGCACCCGGCCCGTCCGGCGCACCCGGCCCGTCCGGCGCCCCCGGCCCGTCCGGCGCCCCCGGCAGCCCCGGAGCACCGGGCAGCCCCGGAGCACCCGGCAGCCCTGGAGCACCGGGCAGCCCTGGCGCACCCGGCAGCCCTGGAGCACCCGGCAGCCCTGGAGCACCGGGGAGCCCCGGCGCACCGGGTAGCCCCGGCGCACCCGGCAGTCCTGGCGCACCCGGCAGTCCTGGCGCACCCGGCAGCCCCGGCAGACCTGGTGGGGGCGGCGAGCAACCCATCCTGCCGGTCACCGGCGGCGGTGCAGTCCCGGCCATGACCGGCGTCGGAGGTGTGATGGTCGTCCTGGGCGCGGTCGCGTTCTTCCTCGCCCGGCGTCGCCGCCTGGAGTCCTGATCGGTGGGCCCGGCCGGTGTGATCCCGGCCGGGCCACCTCCCGTTGTCGGCCCGCGCCCCCCCCCGGGGGGGGCCCCGGCGGGGTGACCCAGGGCCGGGCCCCCGGGTGCCCCCGCGGGCGCCGA
>NZ_JBFAOC010000046.1:0-47830 GCF_040675055.1 Micromonospora sp. NPDC049662 | reverse complement strand
ACCGGGACCGGCACGACCCGACGCTGACCGTGTGGTTCGGGCTGACCGCCGACGACTCCGCCCCGGAGTTGCTGCGCGGCCGCGCGGCTGCGGGGCCAGCTGTCGGGCACGCTGCGGGATCGAGCGCGGCGGGTTCGGGGTATCGGGGGGCTGGCCCTGCAGGCCGGCGTGGCCGCGGCGCTGTCCTGGCTGGTGGTGCGCGACGTGCTGCACGTCTCGCAGCCGGTGTTCGCGCCGATCTCCGCGGTCTCCACCCTCGCGGCGTCGGTCGGGCAACGCCTGCGCCGCACCGTCGAGCTGATCATCGGTGTCACCGTCGGGGTGCTGGTCGGTGACCTGCTGCTCGGGGTGATGGGCACCGGGTGGTGGCAGCTCGCTCTGATCGTCGTGTTGGCGATCGTCGTCGCGCTGTTCCTCGTCGGCAGCGCGGCCGTGGTGATCCAGGCGGGCGCCACGGCCGTGCTCATCGCCACGCTGAGTCCAGCCGTGCGCGACCTGGAGATCCCCCGCTTCGTGGATGCTCTCGTCGGGGGCGCCGTGGCGCTGCTGGTCACCGCCGTCCTGCTGCCGTTGAGCCCGTTGCGGGTGCTCAACCGGGCCGCGCGACCGGCGCTGGACCTGCTCAGCGCCCAACTCGACGCCACCGCCGGCGCGTTGGCCGACCGGGACATCGACCGCGCGCTGACCGCCCGGGCGAGGTTGCGGCAGAACAAGGACGAGCTGGGTGCGCTCGTCGAGGCGACGCAGGGTGCCCGGGAGGCCAGCACCCTCTCACCCGTGCACTGGCATCAGCGGCAGGGGCCGGTGGCCCGGTACGCGCGCACGGCGGAGCCGATCGACCGGGCCATGCGCAATGCGGGAACGCTGATCCGTAGGGCGGTGACCCTGCTCGAGGACGGTGAGCCCGTCCCGGAACCCCTGCCCACGGCGGTCGCCGGCCTGGCCGAGGCGGTACGCCTGCTCCAGCGGCAGTTCGCCGCCGGCAAGGAGCCCGTTCAGGCGCGCGAGCGGGCGCTCCGGGCGGTCTGCGCCGCTGGCGACGCCTACCGGGAAGGCGTCGGTTTCTCCGGGAACGTCGTGGTGGCGCAGGTTCGGACGACCGCCAGCGACCTGCTGGTGGCCACCGGTCTGAGCCAGGAGGCCGCGAACCGGGTGGTCCGCCGCGCGTTCGCAACCGCTGACACACCCGCTGAGCAGCGCCGATGACTACCGTGGCAGCAATCTGAGCCACAGGTGTTGCATGCTGAGCCAAAGTGGTGCCATGATGGTGCCATGGACTTGAGGCCGTACGTCGAGAACCTGCGTAACGAGTTCGCCGTGGCAGCCGAGGGCGTGGATCCGGAGAGTCGGGCGCTGGCCGAACGGCTCTTCACCCAGCTCGAAGCGGCCACCCACCTCACGCTGCTCGAGGCGCTGTCCGACGCGGCCGACGAGATCACCCGCGATCTCGCCCCCGGGTCGGTGCACGTCCGGCTGCGCGGACGCGAGCCCGACTTCGTGGTGGCACCCGCCGCCGCGCCCACGGACGGGCCGGGCGAGCCCGCCGCGCCAGCTCCGGCCCCGGCGCCTCTGCTGCCACCCGAGGGCGACGAGGGCGGCACGTCCCGGATCAACCTCCGCCTTCCCGACCACCTCAAGGCCAGCGTCGACGAGGCCGCGAGTCGCGCCGGGCTCTCCGTCAACGCGTGGCTGGTGCGCGCCGTCGCCGGCGCGGTCGGGGCCGGTGGCCCCGACCGTCAGCCGCCGCGCCGGCCGGAGCCCCCGAGGTCCGGCCAGCACGTCACCGGCTGGGCGCGCTGAGCAGCCGCACACCCACCCCGTAGCTCTTTCCGCCTCCGCCAACACCTCCCGGGAGACCACCATGCCTGTTTTCGACACGCCAGAACCGATCTCCGTCCAGGTCGAGCTGCCCATCGGGGACGCCTGGATCGCCGCGACCGACCGCACCGACACCGTGGTACGGGTACGGCCCCGCGACCCGTCGAGCAAGGCCGACGTGAACGCGGCCGAGCAGACCTCCGTCGACTTCGCCGCCGGGCAGCTGCGGATCAGGGTGCCGAAGAGCTGGCGCCGGTACGGCTTCGGCTCCGGCCCGTCGGTCGACGTCCTGATCGAGGTGCCGAGCGGCACGCGGCTGCACGCCGAGGCGGCCTGGGCGGCCTTCCGCGGCGAGGGTCGGCTCGGTGAGTGCCGGATCAAGACCGGAAGCGCGATCCGGCTGGAGGAGACCGGGCAGTTGGAGATCGACAGCAGCCACGGCGAGGTCGTGGTGGAGCGTGTTACCGGTTCGGCCCGGGTGAAGGCGTCGTCCGGCAAGGTGCGCCTCGGCGCGGTAGACGGCACCGCCGAAATCAAGAACTCCTCCGGCGACTGCTGGATCGGGCGCAGCGGAGGCGACGTCCGCATCAACACCGCGTACGGCGACATCACCGTCGACGCGTCGACCGCCTCGGTGGCGGCGCGCACCGCGTACGGCAACGTGCGGCTGGGTGAGGTCGTGCGCGGGTCGATCGAGTCACAGACCTCCTACGGCGCGATCGAGGTGGGCGTCCGGCGCGGCACCGCCGCCTGGCTCGACGTCAGCTCCCGACACGGCCGCGTCCACAACGCCCTCGACGCCGCCGACAGCCCGGCCGAGACCGACGAGACGGTCGAGATCCGCGCCAACACGTCCTACGGCGACATCACCATCCGCCGCGCCTGACGCGCCCCGGCCCGACCACAGATGAGGAAACCATGACCGGCAGCAGCAGACCCGCGATCGTCACCACCGAGCTGCGCAAGTCCTACGGCGACAAGGTCGTGCTCGACGGCATCGACCTGATGATCACCGAGGGAACGATCTTCGCGCTGCTCGGCCCCAACGGCGCCGGCAAGACCACCACCGTGCAGATCCTCTCCACCCTCCTTTCGGCCGACGGCGGCCACGCCCGCGTCCTCGGCCACGGCGTGACCCGCGACGCCGACGCGGTACGCGAGCTGATCGGCGTCACCGGCCAGTTCTCCGCGGTGGACAGCCTGCTCACCGGCCGGGAGAACCTGCACCTCATGGCCGATCTGTGTCACCTGGACCGCGCGGCGGGTCGCCGCCGGATCGCCGACCTGCTCGACCAGTTCGACCTGACCGAAGCGGCGGACAAGCCGGCCGCGACGTACTCCGGCGGCACGCGCCGTCGACTCGACCTCGCGATGACACTCGTCGGCGATCCCCGCGTCATCTTCCTCGACGAGCCGACGACCGGGCTCGACCCGCGCAGCCGCCGCGCCATGTGGCACATCATCAAGGCGCTGGCCGCCGAGGGCGTCACCATCCTGTTGACGACCCAGTACCTGGAGGAGGCCGACCACCTCGCCGACCGCGTCGCCTTCCTCGACCACGGTCGGCTGATCGCCGAGGGTGCCCCGCACGAGCTCAAGCGGCTCATCCCGGGCGGTCACGTGGTCCTGCGCTTCACCGACCAGGGCCAACTCGACTCGGCGGCCCGTACGTTCGCGACGGCCACCCGGGACGACGCCGCGCTGACCCTCGAGGTGCCGAGCGACGGCGGGGTGGGTTCGCTGCGGTCCCTCCTCGACGACCTAGACCGGGGCTCCATCACCGTCGCCGGTCTCGCCGTGCACACCCCGGATCTCGACGACGTCTTCCTCGCCCTCACCGGCCAACCCGACGCCCCCTCCAGCCGTGAAAGGGCCACTGCGCGATGAGCACCCTGCCCTTCGCCCTGCGCGACTCCTCGACCATGCTGCGGCGCAACCTCCTGCACATGCGCCGCTACCCGTCGCTGACCCTGATGCTCATCGGCATCCCGGTCATCCTTCTGCTGCTCTTCGTGTACGTCTTCGGCGGCACGCTCGGCGCCGGCCTCGGACCGACCGGCGGCCGGGCCGAGTACGCCAACTACGTCACCCCCGGCATCCTGCTCATCACGGTGGCCAGCGCGGCGCAGGGCACCGCGATCTCGGTCGCCATGGACATGGCCGAGGGCATCATCGCCCGGTTCCGTACCATGGCGATCTTTCGACCGTCGGTTCTCACCGGCCACGTCGTGGGCAGCGTGTTCCAGACGATGGTCAGCCTGGCGGCCGTCACCGGCGCGGCGCTGCTCGTCGGGTTCCGCCCCACCGCCGACGCCGTCGAGTGGTTCGCCGCGATCGGCGTGCTGACCATGGTCACCGTCGCCGTCACCTGGCTGTCGGTCGCCCTGGGCCTGGTCACCAGGAGCGTCGAGACGGCCAGCAACCTGCCCATGCCGCTGGTGCTGTTGCCGTTCCTCGGCAGCGGGTTCGTCCCCACCGACTCGATGCCGACGCCGGTCCGCCTGTTCGCCGACTACCAGCCCTTCACCCCGGTCATGGAGACGCTCCGCGGCCTGCTGCTCGGCAGCGGAATCGGTGTCAACGGGCTCCTCGCGGTCGCCTGGTGCGCCGTCATCACGGTCGGCTGCTTCTGCTGGGCCAAGGCGCTCTACAACCGTCCGCGCACGGCCTGACCCAACGTCCTCCGACGACCGACGACCGACGACCCGGCCCGGATGGGGGCCGGGTCGTCGGTGTGTCACCGGGCGGTCCCTGCGTCAGCCGGGGGCCCGGCCCGCCCGTCCGGCGGGGCCCGGAAAGCCCCGACACGGCCGGCCCGGAGCCGATCACTCCGGCGACGAGTCGACCCCGCGATCATGCATCGAATGTTATCGATAACACGCCGCGCCGGCCAGCGACCCGCCGTGGCGGTCGGGTGCTGGAGCGCCGGGTCAGGGGTCCGGACGCGGCGGCGGCGCGTTCGACGGGTCTGATCATGCCTGGGTGGCGACGCCGTCGATGTTATCGCTGCCATCCGCGCCGGCCGTCGATCGTCATCGCCATCTGACGGGGTCACGACCGCCCGCTGCCCCGGATCGAGCGCCTTGCGCCGGTCCGGTATTGACGCGCCCGAGTCGGTACGGCCTCCGCGTTCCGTTACGGAGCTGTTGCAGGTAGATGTCTTGACGAGGCTGGATGTGAGCGTTAACACTATCTCCGTTAACGGTGGAGGTGAACATGGAGCGTGTGGGCGGAGCTGCCGAAAGCTACGTCGTGGGTGTCGATTTCGGCACCCTCTCCGGGCGGGCCCTGGTGGTCCGGGTTTCTGATGGTGCCGAGCTCGGGACCGCGGTGCACGAGTACGGCGACGGGGTCATCAGCGAGACGCTGCCCGGAGGTCGGTCGCTGCCCCCGGACTGGGCGTTGCAGAATCCGGACGACTACCGCGACGTGCTGCGCCACGCCGTTCCGGCCGCGGTCGCCGCGGCGGGGGTGGACCCGGCGGCGGTGGTGGGCATCGGCATCGACTTCACCGCCTGCACCGTGCTGCCGACCGACGCCCACGGCACCCCGCTGTGCGAGGTTCCCGAGCTGCGCGACCGGCCGCACTCCTGGGTCAAGCTGTGGAAGCACCACGCCGCGCAGCCGCACGCCGACCGGATCAACGCGCTGGCCCATGAGCGGTCGGAGCCGTGGATCGGCCGGTACGGCGGAAAGATCTCCGCCGAGTGGCAGTACGCCAAGGGTCTGCAGCTCCTGGAGGAGGACCCGGAGATCTACCACCGGGCCGAGCGGTTCATCGAGGCCGCCGACTGGATCGTCTGGCAGCTCAGCGGCACCGAGACCCGGAACGTCTGCACGGCCGGCTACAAGGGCATCCTGCAGGACGGGCAGTACCCGTCCGAGAGCTTCCTGACCGCGCTCAACCCTGACTTCGGCGACTTCGTGGCCAAGCTCGACGGTCCGCTGCTGCCGCTCGGCGCGCGGGCCGGCACGCTCAGCGCCCGCGCCTCCGCCTGGACCGGCCTCCCGGAGGGGATCGCCGTGGCGGTCGGCAACGTCGACGCGCACGTCACCGCGGCCTCTGCCCAGGCCGTTCAGCCCGGTCGGCTGGTCGCCATCATGGGCACGTCCACCTGCCACGTGGTCAACGGCGAGCACCCGGCCGAGGTCGCCGGGATGTGCGGCGTGGTCGACGGCGGCATCAGCCCCGGCGCGTGGGGCTACGAGGCCGGCCAGAGCGGTGTCGGCGACATCTTCGGCTGGTTCGTCAAGCACGGCGCACCGGCCGGGTTCGACTCGCACGAACGTCTCACCGAGCTGGCCGCCAGCCAGCCGGTCGGCGCGCACGGCCTGATCGCGCTGGACTGGTGGAACGGCAACCGCTCGCTGCTGGTCAACCACGACCTGAGCGGGATGATCGTCGGGATGACCCTGGCCACCCGCCCGCAGGACATCTACCGCGCGCTGCTGGAAGCCACGGCGTTCGGCACCAGGATGATCATCGACGCGTTCGTCGAGGCCGGGGTGCCCGTCAACGACCTGGTGATCGCCGGCGGCCTCACCAACAACAAGCTCCTGATGCAGATCTACGCCGACGTGACCAAGCGCCCGCTGAACATCATCGCGTCCGCGCAGGGGCCGGCGCTCGGCTCGGCGATCCACGCCGCCGTCGCCGCCGGGGCGTACCCGTCGATCCACGAGGCGTCCCAGGCGATGGGGCGGGTGCACGAGGCCGTCTACACGCCGGACCCGGAGCGGGCCCGTGCCTACGACGGCCTGTACGCCGAGTACCGGGCGCTGCACGACCACTTCGGTCGCGGCGGCAACGACGTCATGCTCCGCCTCCGGGCGATCCGCAACGCGGCGGTAGAGGCCGCCGTGCCCACCCACGAGGCCACGCTGGAGGTCGTCGCATGAACGCAGAGGTGAGCCGGCAGATCGGTGAACTGCGCGAGACCGTTGCCCGCCTGCACAGCGAGCTGACCCGGTACAACCTGGTCGCCTGGACGTCCGGCAACGTCTCGGCGCGGGTGCCCGGCCAGGACCTCATGGTCATCAAGCCGAGCGGCGTGGGCTACGACGACCTCACGGCCGAGACGATGGTGGTCTGCGACCTCGACGGCGTCCTCGTCGAGGGTGACCTGGCGCCGTCCAGCGACACGGCCGCCCACGCCTACGTCTACCGCGCCATGCCCGAGGTCGGCGGCGTGGTGCACACGCACAGCTCGTACGCCAGCGCCTGGGCGGCCTGTGGCGAGGCGATCCCCTGCCACCTCACCGCCCAGGCCGACGAGTTCGGCGGGGAGATCCCGCTGGGCCCGTTCGCGCTGATCGGCGGCGACGACATCGGCAAGGGCATCGTCGCCACGCTCTCCGGGCACCGTTCACCCGCCGTGCTCATGCGCAACCACGGTGTCTTCACCATCGGCCGCAACGCCCGCGCGGCGGTCAAGGCCGCGGTCATGTGCGAGGACGTGGCCCGTACCTCGTACCTGGCGCGCACCCTCGGGCAGCCCGTGCCGATCGCGCAGGCCGACATCGACGCTCTCTACCACCGTTACCAGAACGTCTACGGCCAACAACCAGTCGCACCGGCGAGCTCCTGACCGTCTCCACACGGCCCGCCGGTCTGCTCCACCGACGCACCAGCACGCACCACCCGCGTACGCCACCTCTGCTCGTCGGCGGCTGACGCGGTCCCCACCACACCCAGCCAAGGAGATCTGATGAGAAAGATGCGAACGCAGCGCGCTATCGCGGTCCTCGCCAGTGTGCTGCTCATCGGCGGCGTGGCGGCCTGCGGCAACAGCGACACCGGCGGCGGCGGGTCCAAGGACGATGGCAAGATCACGATGGGCTTCTCCCAGGTCGGCGCCGAGAGCGGGTGGCGTACGGCGAACACCACCTCGATCAAGGAGTCGGCGGCCGCGGCGGGCATCGAGCTGAAGTTCGACGACGCGCAGCAGAAGCAGGAGAACCAGATCAAGGCCATCCGCAACTACATCCAGCAGAAGGTGGACGTCATCGCCTTCTCGCCGGTGGTGGAGTCCGGATGGGACACCGTGCTCAAGGAGGCCAAGGACGCCGGCATCCCGGTCATCCTGACCGACCGCTCGGTCGACTCGGCCGACAAGAGCCTCTACAAGACCTTCCTCGGCTCGGACTTCGTCAAGGAGGGCAAGCTCGCGGGCGAGTGGCTGGTCGAGCAGAAGAAGGGCGCCACGGGCCCGGTCAACATCGTCGAGCTGCAGGGCAACACGGGTGCCGCTCCGGCGAACGACCGCAAGAAGGGCTTCGGCGAGGCGATCGCCGCCAACCCGAACCTGAAGATCATCGCCTCGCAGCCGGGTGACTTCACCCGGGCGGGTGGCAAGCAGGTCATGGAGCAGTTCCTCAAGGCCAACCCGAAGATCGACGTGCTGTTCGCGCACAACGACGACATGGGTCTGGGTGCTCTCGAGGCGATCACCGCGGCCGGCAAGGTGCCGGGCAAGGACATCACCATCATCACGGTCGACGCCGTCAAGGACGGTATGCAGGCTCTCGCCGACGGGAAGTTCAACTTCATCGCGGAGTGCAGCCCGCTGCTCGGCCCTCAGCTGATGGACCTCGCCAAGAAGGTCAAGGCGGGCGAGACGGTGCCGGCTCGGATCGAGACCGAGGAGACCACCTTCACGCAGGAGCAGGCCAAGGAGGCTCTGCCCACCCGCAAGTACTGATCGACGAGGAGGGGTCGCCACGCTCGCGTGGCGGCCCCGCCGCGTCGCCCTGTAAACCACGAACGGACCGGGCATGACCCGCGACGACCCGCGCCACGCCCGCCCGAGCCCAGGTGAAGGGCCGGGCGGGCGCGGTGGGAGCGCAACGGCCCATCCGCGTCGACAACCCCCAGAAGAGGTCTGATGGGATGACGGATAGCCGTCCGGTCCTGACGATGACCGGGATCAGCAAGTCCTTCCCCGGGGTGCGTGCACTCCACGACGTCAACTTCCGGCTCTTCCCCGGCGAGGTGCACGCCCTGATGGGCGAGAACGGCGCCGGGAAGTCGACCCTCATCAAGGTGCTGACCGGCGTCTACGACACGGACGACGGCACGATCACCCTCGGCGGCGAGCCGGTGTCCTTCAGCGGGCCGATGCAGGCGACGGCCGCCGGGGTGAGCACCGTCTACCAGGAGGTCAATCTCTGCACCAACCTCTCGGTGGCGGAGAACATCTTCATCGGACGTGAGCCGAGGCTGTTCGGCGCCGTCCGCTGGGGCGAGGTCCGCCGCCGCGCCCGCGCGCTCCTGAGCCGTCTCGACCTCGACCTCGACGTCAGCGCGCCGCTGGGCTCGTACTCCCTCGCGATCCAGCAGATGGTCGCGATCGCCCGCGCGATCGACATCCAGGCCCGGGTGCTGATCCTGGACGAGCCGACGTCCAGTCTCGACGCGGGTGAGGTCGCGCAGTTGTTCCGCATCATGCGGCAGCTCCGCGACGAGGGCATCGCGATCCTGTTCGTGACGCACTTCCTCGACCAGGTTTACGAGATCGCCGACCGCATCACGGTGCTGCGCAACGGCGGTCTCGTCGGCGAGTACCTGACCGCCGAGCTGCCCCAACTCGGCCTCGTCGAGAAGATGATCGGCAAGGAGCTCGACGTCCTCGAGGGAATCGAGGAGCACTCCCGGCGCGACCTGGCCGCGATCGAGGAGGGCACCCCCCTGGTGGCGGTGTCGAAGCTGGGCCGGGCGGGCGCGGTCGAGCCGTTCAGTCTGACCATCCACCCCGGTGAGGTGGTGGGCCTCGCCGGCCTGCTGGGCTCGGGGCGTACCGAGGTGGCGCGGTTGTTCTTCGGCGCCGACCGGGCCGACGGTGGGCAGGTCGCGATCGACGGCACGTCGAGCAGTTTGCGTACCCCCGCGCAGGCGATCGACCAGGGCGTCGGCTTCTGCTCGGAGAACCGTCGGGCCGAGGGCATCGTCCCCGACCTGTCGGTCCGCGAGAACATGATCCTCGCCATGCAGGCCGCCCGGGGTTGGCTGCGCCCGATCCCGCGCCGCCGCCAGGACGAACTGGTCGACAAGTACGTCAAGGCGCTCAACATCCGTCCGGCGGACCCGGAGGTGCCGGTTCGCAACCTCTCCGGCGGCAACCAGCAGAAGGTGCTCCTCGCCCGCTGGCTGATCACCGAGCCACGGCTGCTGATCCTGGACGAGCCGACCCGCGGTATCGACATCGGCGCGAAGACCGAGATCCAGCGGCTCGTGGCGCAACTGTCCGACGGTGGGATGGCGGTGCTGTTCATCTCGGCCGAGTTGGAGGAGGTGCTGCGCCTCAGCCACAAGGTGGCGGTCATGCGGGACCGGCAGATGGTCGCGCAGCTCGCCAACAACGAGGACCTCGACGCGGAGCGCATCATGCAGACGATCGCGAGTGGATCCCACCGGGAGGAGGCGGACCGATGAACGACACGAAGGGCCGCTATCGGACGATGATCGGTCACCGGCTGTTCTGGCCCGTCGCCGTGCTGGTGGTCATGCTCGCCGCGAACACGATCTACCGGCCCGGGTTCCTGTCCATCGAGCTCAAGGACGGGCACCTGTACGGCACGCCGATTGACATCCTCCGGCTGAGCGCCCCGCTGATCCTCGTGGCGCTGGGCATGACGCTGGTCATCTCGACCGGCGGCATCGACCTGTCGGTCGGCTCTATCTGCGCCATCAGCGGCGCGGTCGCCTGCATGTACATCAGCAAGCAGACCGACCAGAGCAGCCTCGCCGTGGTGCTGACCGCCCTCGCGATGGCGTTCGGTATCTCGCTGGTGCTGGGTGCCTGGAACGGGGTGCTGGTGGCCGTGATCGGCATTCAACCGATCATCGCCACGCTGATCCTGATGGTGGCCGGTCGCGGCCTCGCCCAGCTGATCACCCAGGGCCAGATCATCACCATCAACTCGGGGCCGTTCCGGGCCATCGGGCTGGGTCACCTGCTGACCCTGCCGCTGGCCATCTTCATCGCGCTCGCCGCCGCACTGCTCGTCGCCGCGTTCACCCGTCGCACCGCGCTCGGCATGATCGTCGAGTCGGTGGGCGGCAACGCCGAGGCGAGCCGACTGGCGGGCATCCGGTCCAACCGGGTCATCTTCCTCGTGTACGTGCTCAGCGCCGCCTGCGCCGCCGTCGCCGGTTTCATGATGACGGCCAACGTGTCCAGCGCCGACGGCAACGCCGTCGGCCTCTGGGTGGAGCTGGACGCCATCCTGGCGGTCGTCATCGGCGGCACGTCCCTCGCCGGCGGCCGGTTCTACCTCAGCGGCACCATTCTCGGGGCGCTGATCATCCAGACCCTGACCACCACGGTGTACGCCATGAACATCTCGCCGCAGACGTCGCTGCTGTTCAAGGCGGTGGTCGTCATCGCTGTGTGCCTCATCCAGGCGCCGGCCTTCCGGGCCCGGTTCAGCCGGCGACGGAAGAGCACCCCGCCGCCGCGCCCCGTCGCCGACAAGCCGAAGGAGCAGGTGCCGGCATGACCACCGGATCGCTCACCGCCCCCCGCCGTACCCGGTTCCGGCTGCCCCGGCGGCAGGTGCCGGTGCTGGCCACGCTCGCCCTGCTGCTGGTGATGTACGGCATCGGCGTGTCCCAGTACACGGCGTTCTCGAACGTCCAGGTCATCTTCAACGTCTTCATCGACAACGGCTTCCTGCTCGTCGTCGCGGTGGGGATGACCTTCGTGATCCTCACCGGCGGCATCGACCTGTCGGTCGGGTCCGTCGTCGCCATGACGGCGATGGTGTCGGCGGCGCTGTTGGAGAAGGGCCTGCCGGCGGCGCTCGTACTCGTGATCGCGCTGCTCATCGGGCCGACGCTCGGCCTGTTGATGGGCTGTGTCATCCACTTCTTCGACATCCAGCCGTTCATCGTGACGCTCGCCGGGATGTTCTTCGCCCGGGGCATGTGCACGTTCATCTCGGACTCGTCGATCCCGATCACCGACGGTTTCTGGACCAGGATGTCGCAGGAGCGGATCGGCGATCCCCGGGGCAACTTCGTCTCGATCAGCGTGCTGATCGCCTTCGCCGTGGTGCTCGTCGCCGCGTACGTGCTGGCGTACACCCGGTTGGGACGGAACGTCCACGCGATCGGCGGCAACCCGCAGTCGGCGCTGCTGATGGGCCTGCCGCTGGGGCGTACCCGGATCGCCGTCTACACGATCAGCGGGCTCTGCTCCGCGATCGGCGGAATCCTGCTGTCGTTCTACACCCTCTCCGGGGCGCCGCTGATCGCCGTCGGCATGGAGCTGGACGTCATCGCCGCCGTCGTCATCGGTGGCACGGTGCTCACCGGCGGCTCGGGTTACATTTTCGGCACCGTGCTCGGCGTGCTGGTCCTGGGTGTGATCCAGACCCTCATCACGTTCGACGGCAGCCTCAACTCCTGGTGGACCAAGATCGTGATCGGCGGCCTGCTCTTCGCGTTCATCCTCCTGCAGCGACTCATCGGAATCCGTTACAAGTGACCGCCCCTCTCGCGGAAGGCAACCCCATGGCACCACACCCCGAACCCGAGATCTGGTTCCTCACCGGCAGCCAAGGCATGTACGGCGAGGAGACGCTCCGGCAGGTCGCCGAGCAGTCCCGCCAGATCGCGGCCACGCTCGACGACTCGCCGCAGATTCCCGCCCGGGTGGTCTGGAAGCCCGTCCTGACCAACAGCGGCGAGATCCTGCGGGTCTGCCGGGAGGCCGCCGCCCAGGGCGCGATCGGGGTCATCGCCTGGATGCACACGTTCTCGCCGGCGAAGATGTGGATCGCCGGGCTGGACGCGTTGCAGACGCCGCTGCTGCACCTGCACACCCAGGCGAACGTCCTGCTGCCGTGGGACGACATCGACATGGACTTCATGAACCTGAACCAGGCCGCGCACGGCGACCGTGAGTTCGGGTACATCCAGACCCGCCTCGGTGTGGCCCGCAAGACGGTCGCCGGGCACGTCAGCGACCCGCGGGTGACCGCCCGGGTCGGCGCCTGGGCCCGTGCGGCGACCGGCTGGTCGGCGATGCGGTCGCTGCGCCTGGCCCGCTTCGGCGACAACATGCGCGACGTCGCGGTCACCGAGGGCGACAAGGTCGAGGCGGAGCTGCGCTTCGGGGTGTCGGTCAACACCTACGGCGTGAACGACCTGGTCGAGGTGGTCGGCGAGGTCGCCGACGCCGACGTGGACGAGCTGGTCAAGGAGTACGGCGACACCTACCGCGTGGGCGCCGAGCTGCTTCCCGGCGGTGAGCGGCACGACTCGCTGCGGTACGCCGCCCGCCTCGAGTTGGGTATGCGTGCCTTCCTGGAGGCCGGTGGGTTCCGGGCGTTCACCACGAACTTCGAGGACCTCGGCGGCCTGCGTCAGCTCCCCGGCATCGCCGTCCAGCGGCTGATGGCGGACGGCTACGGCTTCGGCGGCGAGGGCGACTGGAAGACCTCCGTCCTGGTGCACACCATCAAGGCGATGTCCGTGGGGGTCTCGGGCGGCACGTCGTTCATGGAGGACTACACCTACGACCTGACCCCGGGCCAGGAGGTGGTGCTCGGCGCGCACATGCTCGAGGTCTGTCCGACCATCGCGTCCGACGTGCCCAACGTCGAGATCCACCCGCTGAGCATCGGCGGCCGGGAGGACCCGGTGCGGCTCGTGTTCGACGCCGCCCCCGGCCCAGCGGTGGTGCTCGGGTTGGCCGACATGGGGGAGCGGTTCCGGCTGGTGGCGAACGAGATCGACGTCGTGCCGCCGCCCCAGCCGCTGCGCCGGCTGCCGGTGGCGCGCGCCGTCTGGCGACCGCGGCCGGACCTGCCGGTCTCCGCCGAGTCCTGGATCACTGCCGGCGCCCCGCACCACACGGTGCTCTCGCAGGCGGTGGGCGCCGAGGAGCTGCACGATCTGGCCGAGATGAGCCGGACCGAGCTGGTCGTGATCGACGCCGAGACCACGACGCGCCGCTTCGCCGACGAGATCCGCTGGAACCAGGCCTACTACCGGCTGGCGCGCGGCTTCTGACCTGCGCCGAACCTCTGCTGAACCGGGTGGTCCACCCCTGCCTGCGGGCCGGGGTGGACCACCCGTTCGGGTTTGCGTCCGGGCTCTGCCGCGTGCATTAGCAGGCCGGCGGGCCGGTTGTGTTACGCCTTGACTAAGAGCATGTTATCGCTCACAGTCTATAGCCAAGGTGGTCGATGTCATTGCCTGGTCCGGCCGTGCACGCGTCCTAACCCCCCGTCGTCGGCATCGTGTGCCGTGACGCCCGGGGCGTGCTGTTAGCGATCACATGGCCGGGCGTGGTCAGCTCGGTGCCCCGCCCGGTGCCGCGGACGCCGGCCCAGACCGCACGGTTCGCGTCAGCAGAGGAGGATCATGCTTTCCATCGGTCGGGTTCCCCGGGGTGCGCCACGCCGGCGCAACTGGCTGTCGAGATTGGCCGTCGCCGCGACGGCACTGGTGGTCGGTGGCGCGGCCGTGGCGGTGGCCGCGGCGCCCGCGTCGGCCGCCACCGTCGACACGAGCGCGTGGTACGTCCTGGTGAACCGCAACAGTGGCAAGGCGTTGGACGTCTACAACCTGGCCACGAACGACGGCGCGCGGATCACGCAGTGGACGCGTAACAACGGCAACCAGCAGCAGTGGCAGTTCGTGGATTCCGGTAGTGGTTACTACCGGGTCAAGTCGCGGTTGTCCGGCAAGGTGCTGGATGTTTCCGGCCGGTCGACGGCCAACGGCGGGGCGATCGTGCAGTGGTCGGACAACAACGGGACCAACCAGCAGTTCCGGCTTGCCGACTCGGACGGCGGCTACGTCCGCCTGGTCAACCGCAACAGCAACAAGGTCATGGAGGTGCAGGGCGCCTCGACGGCCGACGGTGGCAACATCGTGCAGTACGACGACTGGAACGGCACCAACCAGCAGTGGCAGCTCGTCCGCGTCGACGGCGGGGGCAACCCCACCACGCCGCCGCCCACCACGCCGCCCCCCACCACGCCGCCACCGTCGAACGGCACGTTCTCGAACCCGGCCATCTGGCAGGACTTCGCCGACGTCGACATCATCCGGGTGGACAACGTCTACTACCTGACGTCGTCCACCATGCACTACTCGCCTGGCGCACCGGTCCTGCGCTCGTATGACCTGGTGAACTGGGAGTACGCCGGGCACGCCGTGCCCCGGCTCGACTTCGGCTCGAAGTACGACATGAGCGGCGGCAACGCGTACGTCGACGGGATCTGGGCCTCGACGTTGAACTACCGGCCGAGCAACCGCACGTACTACTGGGCCGGGTGCATCGACTTCGCGCAGACGCACATCTACACCGCGTCGGCCGTCGACGGCACCTGGAGCAAGCACACCACCATCCCCAACTGCTACTACGACGCGGGCATGCTGATCGACGACAACGACACCATGTACGTGGCGTACGGCAACACCACGATCAGCGTCGCCCAGCTCTCCGCCGACGGGAAGTCCCAGGTACGCGCCCAGCAGGTGTACCAGACCCCGTCGAGCATCGGCACGCTGGAGGGCGCCCGGTTCTACAAGCGCAACGGGGCCTACTACATCTGGCTCACCCGGCCCGCCAACGGCCAGTACGTGCTGAAGTCGACCAACGGCCCGTTCGGCCCGTACGAGCAGCGTCAGGTGCTGCTCAACCTGCCCGGTCCCATCTCGGGCGGCGGCGTGCCCCACCAGGGCGGTCTCGTGCAGACCCAGAACGGCGACTGGTACTACATGTCGTTCGTCGACGCGTACCCCGGTGGTCGGATGCCGGCCCTGGCGCCGATCACCTGGACCAGCGACGGCTGGCCGGTGCTGCAGACCGTCAACGGCGCGTGGGGCAGCTCCTACCCGAAGCCGAACCTGCCCGCTCCGCCGCGTGCGGTGAAGCCGCTGACGGGCACCGACACGTTCGCCGGCACCACCCTCGGCCCGCAGTGGGAGTGGAACCACAACCCGGACAACAGCCGCTGGTCGGTCAACAACGGGCTGAACCTGCAGACCGCCACCGTGACCGGCGACCTGTACGCGGCGCGTAACACGTTGACGCACCGGATCCAGGGCCCCACCTCCACCGCCACCATCGAGCTGGACTACTCCACGATGCGCGACGGTGACCGCACCGGCCTGGCGGTGCTGCGCAACTCGTCCGCCTGGATCGGCATCAAGCGGGACAACGGATCGACGCGTCTGGTGATGCAGAACGGTCTCACGATGGACGGTAACTGGAACACCACCAGCACCGGCAGCGAGGCGGCGAGCACCGCCATCTCCGGCGGACGGATCTGGTTGCGCGCCAACGCCGACATCAGACCGGGCTCGGGCCGGCAGGCGCGCTTCTCGTACAGCACCGACGGCGTGAACTTCACGTCCTTCGGCAACGCCCTGACGCTGGCGAACAACTGGCAGTTCTTCATGGGCTACCGGTTCGCCATCTTCAACCACGCCACCCAGGCGCTCGGCGGCTCGGTCGCCGTCCGCCGCTTCGACCTGACCACACCGTGACGCCGGTCACACAACGAGTGAGGTGACGGCATCGCCCACCCCGCAGGGGGAGGGTTCGTGTCGTCGCAGCAGACCAGTCGCCGCCCTGTTCCACGCTCTGTCCAGGAGCTTGGAGCGGGGCGGCGGCCCGTTGCGGCCACTTCCGGCCGAGGGCGACGGCGCGAGGTGCGCGCGGAACTCCGGCGCGACCTGGCACACGCCGTGTCTTCGCGTTCAGCCGTGCCGTGTCCGGGGCGATCGCTGGCGTAGACTGTCGGCGATCCAGCGCTGGTCACCTGCGATTCAGCACCGGCGTGGTGGCTGAGCGAGGGGGATCGGGCCGGGCCGCTCCAGTCAACGTCGACGGGCCGCGGGTCGGGTTGAAGGCGGGGGGAGTGAAATGGCCGTCCACGGTCCCGCGATGACAGACGTCGCTCGTCTGGCCGGTGTCTCCCACCAGACGGTGTCGCGGGTGCTCAACGGGCACCCCAACGTGCGCGAGCAGACCCGGTTACGGGTGCGGGCGGCGATCGCCGAACTCGGCTACCGCCCGAACGGCGCGGCGCGCGCCCTGGTGACCGGCCGGTCCCAGGTCATCGGCGTGGTGGCACAGAACACGACCCTCTACGGTCCGGCGTCGCTGCTGGCCGCCCTGGAGCAGACCGCCGCGGCGGAGGGCTTCGCCGTCAGCGTCGGCAGCGTGCGCGACCTGGACCACCGTTCCATCTCGGCCGCGGTCGAGCGGCACCTGGCGCACCGGGTCGCCGGCATCGTGGTCATCGCGCCGGTGGAGTCGGCCGGCGAGGCGTTGGAGCGGCTACCCAAGGACGTTCCACTGGTGACGGTCGACGGTGACCCGCACCGTCCGGTGCCGTTGGTGACGGTCGACCAGGTGGCGGGCGCGCGGGCGGTGACCGAGCATCTCCTCGACGCCGGGCACCGCACGGTGTGGCACGTGTCGGGGCCGTCCGACTGGTTCGACAGCGCCGGTCGTATCGAGGGCTGGCGTGCGGCGCTGCTCGCCGCGGGGGTGGAGCCACCGCCCCTCATGCACGGGGACTGGTCGGCGGCGTCGGGCTACCGGTGCGGGCAGATGCTCGCCCGGATGCCGGAGGTGACCGCCATCTTCACGGCCAACGACCACCTCGCCCTGGGGGTGCTGCGGGCGCTGCACGAGTTCGGGCGCAAGGTGCCGGCCGAGATCAGCGTCGTGGGTTTCGACGACGTGCCGGAAGCGGCGTACTTCATTCCGCCGCTGACCACCGTCCGACCGGATTTCGACGCGGTGGCGCGGGCGAGTCTGCAGATGTTGCTGACCCAGATCGAGTCGGGCAACGGCAATGGCGGCGGCGCCCTGCGCCAGACCATCGCGCCGACACTTGTCGCCCGCGACAGTGTCGCTCCGCCGCGCCGCTAAGCGCGTCGATGCCTCGTGACCTGCGCCAGCCGCTCAACTGTCGGGAGGGGTTGCGCGAGGTCGTGCGGGTGAGGAAGTCTCCGTTACGAGACCGTGACACCGGTATTTCGGATCAGGTGTTGACGTGCCCTATGTGAGCGCTAACACTACCCGAAAGATGACAGGTGGCCCCGGCGGTCGGCGGGGGGAATCGGGAGAGGAGACGGCCCGTGAGCAGGAAATTCCTGGTTGCTCTCGGTAGCGCGGCGTTGGCGTTGAGCCTGGCGGCGTGCAGTGGTGGAGGCGCCGGCAGCGGCGACAACACCAGCGACAAGAAGCCGGGGGACCTGACGATCGGCGTCGCGATGCCGACGCAGACCTCGGAGCGGTGGATCGCCGACGGCAACGCGGTGAAGTCGAAGCTGGAGTCCAAGGGTTACAAGGTCGACCTGCAGTACGCGGGCGACGACATCCCGACCCAGTCGCAGCAGGTCGACCAGATGATCACCCAGGGCGCGGACGTCCTGATCATCGCGGCCATCGACGGCACGGCGCTCAGCGGTCAGCTGCAGGCCGCCGCCGACGCGAAGATCCCGGTCATCTCGTACGACCGGCTCATCCGCGGCAGCAAGAACGTCGACTTCTACGTCAGCTTCGACAACTACAAGGTCGGCGTGGCGCAGGCCACCGCGCTCCTGGTCGGGCTCGGCCTGCAGAACAAGGACGGCTCGAAGGGCACGGCCAAGGGTCCGTTCAACATCGAGCTGTTCGCCGGCTCGCTGGACGACAACAACACGCAGTACTTCTTCGGCGGCGCGATGGACACCCTCAAGCCGTTCATGGACGCGGGCACGCTGAAGGTGAAGTCGAAGCAGACCACCAAGGAGCAGGTGGCCACCCTGCGTTGGCAGCAGGAGACCGCGCAGAAGCGCATGGAGGACCTGCTCACCTCCAGCTACAACGACGGCTCGGTCGTCAACGGGGTCCTGTCGCCGTACGACGGCATCTCCCGGGGCATCATCACCGCCCTGCAGAACGCCGGCTACAGCGCTACCGGCAAGAAGAAGCTGCCCGTGGTGACCGGCCAGGACGCCGAGATCGCCTCGATCAAGCTGATCAACGACGGTGTGCAGAACTCGACCGTCTTCAAGGACACCCGCCTGCTGGCCGACCAGGCCGCGAACGCCGCCGAGGCGTTCCTGCAGGACAAGACGCCGCAGGCCAACGACAGCGAGACGTACAACAACGGCGTCAAGGTCGTTCCGTCGTACCTGCTGCCGATCGCGACCGTCTACAAGGACGACATCAAGGCGACGCTGATCGACTCCGGCTACTGGACGGCGGAAGAGGTCGCCGCCGGTCAGGCCAAGAAGTAGGTCACCTCGTCGGGCTCGGCGGGCGACCGCCGGGCCCGACGCCGTGATCGAGCAACGTCCAGACCGACAGAGGACAGTGACCATGGACGACACCATCCTCGAGATGCGTCGTATCACGAAGACCTTCCCCGGAGTGACCGCGCTGGAGGATGTCAACCTCGCGGTACGTCGGGGAGAGATCCACGCCATCTGCGGCGAGAACGGCGCCGGCAAGTCCACCCTCATGAAGGTGCTCTCCGGCGTCCACCCATCCGGCTCGTACGACGGCGAGATCCTCTTCGACGGCAAGCCGATGCAGTTCCGGGGCATCCGGGACAGCGAGGCCAATGGCATCGTCATCATCCACCAGGAACTCGCCCTGGTGCCCTACCTGTCGATCGCCGAGAACCTCTTCCTGGGTAACGAGCGCCGGGGCCGCAGCGGCCTGATCGACTGGAACAAGGCCAACGCCGAGGCGGCGGAGCTGCTGGCGTCCGTCGGGCTGCACGAGAACCCCGTGACCCCGGTGATCCAGCTCGGCGTCGGCAAGCAGCAACTCGTGGAGATCGCCAAGGCGCTGTCCAAGAAGGTGCGCCTGCTCATCCTGGACGAGCCGACGGCCGCCCTCAACGACGTCGACTCGGCGCACCTGCTCGGCCTGCTCCGGCAGCTCAAGGAGCGGGGCATCACCTGCATCATGATCTCGCACAAGCTCAACGAGATCACCGCGATCGCCGACTCGACCACCGTCATCCGGGACGGTCGTACGGTGGAGACCCTGGACATGCGCGCCGACGACGTCAACCAGCAGCGCATCATCCGGGGCATGGTCGGCCGCGACATCGAGAGCTTCTACCCCGACCGCGAATCGTCGCCCGGCGAGGAGGTGCTGCGGATCGAGGACTGGTCGGTGCGGCACCCGACCCAGGAGCGGATGGTCGTCGAGGACGTCAACCTGTCGGTGCGCGCCGGCGAGGTGGTCGGCATCGCAGGGCTGATGGGCGCCGGCCGGACCGAGTTGGCGATGAGCGTCTTCGGCCGCTCCTACGGCCGCGACATCAAGGGCAAGCTCTTCATGCACGGTCGCGAGGTCAACGCCCGCAACGTCGCGGAGGCCATCGACAACCGCATCGCGTACGTCACCGAGGACCGCAAGCGGTACGGCCTGAACCTCATCGACGACGTCCGGCGCAACGTCTCCGCCGCCGCCCTGGACCGGCTGGCCAAGTACGGCTGGGTGAACGGCAACGAGGAGATCAAGGTCGCCGAGTCGAGCCGGCGGGACATGAACATCAAGACGACGAGCGTGATGGCGGTGGTCGGCAAGCTCTCCGGCGGCAACCAGCAGAAGGTCGTGCTGTCGAAGTGGCTCTTTACCGACCCGGACGTGCTGATCCTGGACGAGCCGACGCGCGGGATCGACGTCGGGGCCAAGTTCGAGATCTACACGATCATCAACCGGCTGGTGGCCGCCGGCAAAGCGGTGATCGTCATCTCCAGCGAGCTGCCGGAGCTGCTCGGAATGTGTGACCGCATCTACACCCTCGCCGCGGGCCGGATCACCGGTGAGAAGCCGGTGAGCGAGGCAACCCAGGAGAGCCTCATGGAGCTGATGACAAAGGACAAGGAGCTCGTCGGATGACCAGCATCAAAACCCCTTCGACGGAGCGCCCGACACCGTCGGACACCGCCCCGGCCGCCGCTCTGCACACGGGGACGAGCGACCTGCGGGCCCTGGTGCTGAACAACCTCCGGCAGAGCGGGATCTACGTCGCCCTGGTCGTCATCCTGGCGCTCTTCGCGGTACTGACCGACGGGGTGTCACTGAGCCCCGGCAACATCACCAACATCGTCCTGCAGTACTCGTACATCCTGGTCCTCGCGATCGGCATGGTAATCCTGATCATCGGCGGGCACATCGACCTGTCGGTGGGTTCGGTGGTCGCGCTGACCGGCGCGGTGTCCGCCGTCCTCGTGATCCAGCAGGGGCACCCGTGGTGGCTGGGTGTCCTCGCGGCGCTGGCCGTCGGCATCGCGGTCGGCGCGTGGCACGGCTTCTGGGTGGCGTACGCCGGCATCCCGGCGTTCATCGTGACCCTGGCCGGCATGCTGCTGTTCCGGGGTCTCACCCTGCGGGTGCTCGACAACATCTCGCTGTCGCCGTTCCCGTCCGAGTACCAGAAGGTGGCGGCGGGCTTCCTCAACGGCCTGCTCGGCGGTAACGGCTTCGACGCCTTCACGTTGTTGATCGGCGCGATCGCCGTGGCCGGGTACGCGGTGAGCGGCTTCCGCACCCGCCTGGCGCGCATCCGCTACCAGCAGCCGGTCGAGTCGTTCCCGCTGTTCGTGGCCCGGGTCGTCCTGGTGGGCGCGGTCATCATGTACTTCGCCTGGCAGCTGGCCCACGCCCGGGGCCTGCCGATCGTGCTGATCATCCTGGCGGCGCTGGTGCTGGTCTACGGTCTGCTCACCCGGCGGACGGTCTTCGGCCGTCAGGTCTACGCGATCGGCGGCAACCTCTCGGCGGCGGCGCTGTCGGGCGTGAAGGTCCGCACCGTCAACTTCTGGATGTTCGTCAACATGGGCTTCCTCGCGGCCGTGGCGGGCGTCATCTACTCGTCGCGGTCCAACGGCGCGCAGCCCGCGGCCGGCAACATGTTCGAGCTGGACGCGATCGCGGCGGCCTTCATCGGCGGCGCGGCGGTCACCGGCGGCGTGGGCACCGTGGTCGGCGCGATGGTCGGTGGTCTGATCATGGCGGTGATGAGCAACGGCATGCAGCTGATGGGCGTCGACCAGTCGACGCAGTCGGTGGTGAAGGGGCTCGTCCTGCTCGTCGCCGTCGCGTTCGACGTCTACAACAAGCGCCGGGCGGCCGGCACCCGCTGATGCCCTGACCGCACGCACGTGTGCCCCCGCCCATCTCGAGGGCGGGGGCACACGTCGCTCGGTCGCCGAACCCCGTCGCAGACTGGGCTGTGAGCCCACGCGGTCAGGTCATCGCCGGCGCCGTGCACCCCGCCGTCTGGCACCATGCCGCTGGCTGGTCGTAGTTTCGTCGGCGATGGACTCGCCCGCCGGGCCGCCGACCGACCGGCTGTTCGCCTGCCCCGACCATTGGCCCTCGGGGTAGAACTGGACGCTCGGAAATGTGTCGGCCGTGTGCTGCTGCCGGGCGTGATACGCCTGCCACGCCATCGCGTGCTCGCTAAATCCCGCATCACTCAGGATGTTCATGGCCTCCTGTGCTACCTGCGCATTCCTCGCGGTGGTGGAGAAGTGTTGTGCGCCGTGCGGGTTGGAGTCGGTGTAGACCCCGCCGCTGAGTGTGTTCGCCAGCCTGTCGACTGTTTGGTCAGGTAGATCGTTCCGGGTGGGCGTCGTCTGCCAGCCCAGGTCGGACACCCCGCGCACATCGCGCTCGTTCGTGTACAGGAGGACATTGACATCAGATGACATTAGGTGGACATCATCGAGGCTCCGGGTCGCCGCTTGGCGCGCCTGGCCGAAATCCGGGTGCTGCACACCACGCGTTCTCGCCTCATCGATCGCCCCGGTGGCGATCCGGTTTATGTTCAGAAAAGTATTGATAGAGTTGATCGCATCCCTCGACTGCGCCGCTTGAAGGGTCACGATATTCTCGTTGTACGGTGAGTCGCCTTGGTGAGAGTTCCACCGCTCCCCAGCCATGTTGAGTAAGCGGACGGACGTCTCCATCGCAGAGGCCGCCCGCTCGATTCCTGCGACGCTCTCCGCCAACCTTGCCGCGGCGTCGTTCAATAGATCGTTGCTGAGGTCGGGACGCTCCAGGATTTGCGTGGCGTCTTCCGGAAGGTGTCTGACGTTGTTGAACTCGGCAATGGCCTGCTGGCTGAGGTTTACGGCCATGGCCAGCTGCCGGGTCACGTCAATGTTCTCCCAGAGAGCGACCATTGTGTCTCGTGGGCTGACGTCGGGATTGCGATTCCGGGTGTCGACGACACTTCCCTGCCCGTCGTACTGGAACCAGCTCTGGTTGTACTCTTCCCATGGTGCCGCCACTGGTAGACCTCTCGGTTAGGTGTCCTGATCGGTACCGAGGTACTACGGGGTGGCCCGGCGACGGTTCAACCGGCTCTTGGACAACTTTGGGCCTGTTTGCCGCAGATCACGGCATTGTCGGGCAGGCGCTGGTCACGGCGGTGCTGAGGTACGGAGAGTCCCGCTGCGCCGCGAACGGCGCAGCGGGATCGGGCCGTCAGTGGCAGTTACCGGTGCCGCTGTCGGCGTAGGTCTGGCCGGCGACCGGCACGAACTGCCAGTCGTAGCTGCCGGAGTGCAGGGTGAACTTCAGAACCCCCCAGGCGGAGCTGTTGCGCGCCTCGCTGTTGGGCTGGATGGTGCCGAAGCCGTAGTGGTCCGCGCCGCCCATGCCGGCGACGAAGCTGCGCATGCCCCGGCTGGCGTCGTAGCTACCGGACGGGTTCATCGGGCCGAACCGCTCGTACACGTGGTTGTGGCCCCACACCACGACGTCGGCGTTGTAGTCGTAGAGCGCCTGGTACAGCGGGCGCGTCGACGTGGACGGCGCGTGGTCGGAGCTGGACGTGAAGAGCGGGTGGTGCCAGTACGCGATCGTGCACGGCTTGCTGCTGGCCGCGAGGTCGGCGCGCAGCCACTGCTCCTGGGCGGAGCCGGCCGACATGCTGATGTTCGAGTTCAGCGACACGACGTGCCAGTTGCCGAGGTCGTAGGAGTAGTAGCCCCGGCCGCTCGGGCCGGCGGTCGTACCGAAGTAGTTGTAGTAGCCGGTGGCGCCGGACGTGTTGTAGTCGTGGTTGCCCGGCGACGGGCGGGTGCGGCTCTTGTGCCGGCCCCAGGTGGGCTCGTAGTAGCTGGCGAACTGCGTCGCGGTGCCGCTGTCGTAGACGTTGTCGCCGGTCGTGAAGACAGTGCCGGAGATGTTGTCGAGCAGCGCGGCGGTGGCCGTGTCGCCGGAGCCGGAGGTGGCGATGTCGCCGGCCCCGACGAGGACGGGGTCACCGGACGGCGGCGTCGTGGTACCGGTCGTGACCACCAACTGCGGTGCGTCGCCGCCACTCTCGCGGGTGTCGTAGTACGCGCCGTCGCCGCTGGTCGAGGTGGCGCCGAAGCTGTACGTGCCGTTGCCGGTGACCGCGGCGGTGACGTCGACCTCGTACCAGGTGTTGCCGGCGACCGCGCCGAGCGAGGAGAGGGTGGCCCCGTCGATGGCCGGCTGGTTGTTCCAGGTGGTGCCGGTCTCCGACCAGGTGGTGCTGGACATCCTCCGGAACGTGCCGCCGGCGTCGCTGCCGCTGTTGCCGCTGATCGTGCGCAACCGCAGCTTGGCGCTGGTCACTGTGCCGCTGACGCCGCTCACCGTGAAGCGCAGGAACATCCGCCGGGCGGGCGAGTTGTCGACCACGACCTGCGTGGACGTGCCGTAGTTGGTGGATGCCGTGTCGCTCTGGACGTAGGTGTCGGCGACCGGCGTGAACGTCACGCTCGCCGCGGCGGCCGTGCCCGAGCCGGTCAGGACGACGGCGGCGGTGGCGGCGACGAGCACCGCGACCGTACCGACCGTCACCGGTGGGCGGGCGATTCGAATGTCCATCCAGGACCCCTTCGTTTGCGGGTGTAGAGCGCAAGGAACGTAGGAAGGTCGATGAACCGGCGCACTGCCGCCAGGTGAACAGTACGCTCAGACAGTGAAACATCTCGATGTTTGCTGGATGTTCACCCACCGCACGCCTGCCCGCAGCCTGTGCTCCCTTGTGGCCCTTCGCGCCGGATCGTCACGATGGCTGACCGTCGCCCACCGATGTCCAGGAGATGCGCGTGTACCTGTCGACCGTCTCCCGTCCGGTCGCCGACCCACCCGGGCCGCGCCGCCGCCGGCTCGCCCTGGTCAGCGGCAACGTGGTCGCGCTCGGCACGGTCAGCCTGATCACCGACGTCTCGGCCGAGATGGTGGCCGCCGTCCTGCCGCTCTACCTGGTGCTGGGCCTGCAACTCAGCCCGGTGGCCTTCGGTGTGCTCGACGGCGTCCACACCGGCGCGACCGCGCTGCTGCGGGTCGTCGGCGGCTTCGCGGCCGACCGGTTCCGGAGGCGCAAGCTCGTCGCCGGTGTCGGTTACGCGCTCTCGGCGGTCGCCAAGCTCGGGCTGTTGCTCGCCGGCCGGTCGGTCCCCGCCATCGGCGCGGTCATCGCCGTCGACCGGCTCGGCAAGGGCGTGCGCAGCGCGCCCCGGGACGCGCTGATCACGCTCTCCACCCCGCCCGAGGCGCTGGGTCGGGCGTTCGGGGTGCACCGGGCCATGGACAGCGTCGGCGCGTTCCTCGGGCCGCTCGCCGCGTTCGCCGTCCTGCTGGCCGTCGGCCAGTCGTACGACGCGGTCTTCGTCACCAGCTTCTGCGTCGCCGCGCTGGCGGTCGTCGTGCTCGTGCTGTTCGTCCGGGAGCGCCCGAGCGGCGAGCCCGCCGACGCGCCGGACGAGCCCCGGGTCTCCGTCGGCGAGGCGTGGGGCCTGCTGCGCAGCCGGCCGGCCCGTCGGCTGCTGCTGGCCGCGACGATGCTCGGCCTGGCCACCATCGGCGACGGCTTCGTCTACCTGGTGCTGCAACGCCGCGAGGACCTGGGCCTGCGGTGGTTCCCCCTGCTGGCGGTGGGCACCAGCCTCGCCTACCTGCTGCTCGCCGCCCCGCTCGGTGTCCTGGCCGACCGGGTCGGGAGGCTGCCGGTCGTGGTGGGCGGCTACGTCGCCCTCGGCGCGACCTACCTGCTGCTGGCCGGGCCGTTGCACGGCTGGCCGGCGCTCGTGCTCACGCTGGCGCTCTACGGCGGGTTCTACGCGGCCACCGACGGCGTGCTCATCGCGCTCGCCGGACCGGTGCTGCCACCGCGGCTGCGGACCACCGGGATCGCGCTGGTGCAGACCGGGCAGGCGCTCGCGTACCTCGTCTCCTCGGTCGTGTTCGGTCTGGCCTGGCAGGCCTGGGGGCCGCGGACGGCGGTCCTCGCGGCGGCCGTGGCCGTCGCCGGTGTCCTGGTGGTCACCGTGCTCCTGCTGGCTTCCCCGTCCCGTCTGATCCCTCGGAGGGTGTCCTCGTGACCGCGATGTCGACCCGGGCCAAGCTCGGTGTGGTGGCCGCCTCGGCGGTGCTGTTGGCCAGCGGGGCGGTGGGCTACGCGGCCCTCGCCGCCGAGCCGCCCCGGACCCCGCCAGCGGCCGCCGCCGGGGACCAGGCGGTCGCGCTGACGCCGGGCCCGCGCCTGCTGGCCGTCACCGACCGGCACGTCTCCAGCGTCGCCACCGCCGACCCCGCCGGGCCGCGTACCGTCTCGGGTCTGGAATGCCTGCGGGTGTACGCGGCGGCCGGCACCGGCGTCTGCCTGAAGCCGGATACCGCCTGGTCGTACCAGGTGGTGGTGCTCGACGCGGCGCTGAACCAGAGGCGGACGCTGAGCGTGCCGGGCCTGCCCAACCGGGCCCGGGTCTCGGCGTCGGGCCGGATGGTCTCCTGGACGACGTTCGTCGGGGGCGACTCCTACACGGCGAGCGGCTTCTCCACCCGCACCGGCATCCTCGACACCGTCACCGGGGCGACCGTCCCGTCGTTGGAGGGGTTCGCCGTCACGCGGGACGGCCGCGCCTACCGCAGCCCGGACGTCAACTACTGGGGCGTGACCTTCACCGCCGACGACAACCGGTTCTACGCGACCATGTCGACCGGCGGCAAGCGCTACCTGGTACGCGGCGACGTGGCCGCCCGGACCGTGGCGACGCTGCGGGAGAACGTCGAGTGCCCGTCGCTGTCGCCCGACGGCACCCGGATCGCCTTCAAACAGGCGATCGACGCGGACCCCAGGAAGGGCTGGCGGCTGTCCGTGCTCGACCTGGCGTCCGGGCGGATCACCGCGACGGCGGAGACCGCCAGCGTGGACGACCAGGCGGCCTGGCTCGACGACGCGACGTTGGCCTACACGCTGCGCCAGAGTGACGGCCGGCCGGACGTGTTCGGCGTCCCCGCCGACGGCTCCGGCACGCCGAAACTGCTGATCCCCAACGCCGAGTCGCCGTCGCCGCTGACCTGACGACCCGGTCGCGGGGCACGACACCTGACGGCCTTGACGCGGCCAACGTCCCGTCATGTCGGCTTCCGCGCCACAGCCTTCGCTGTTCATCGACGGCCTCGAAGGTATTGACCATGACAAGGCTCAGTCGTCGCATCTTCGTCCTCGGTGGACTCGCCGCCGCCGGCGCCGCGGTAACCCCCGGGCAGACTGCTCGCGCCGCGGCGCCGTACCCCTTCAAACTCGGTGTGGCGTCGGGTGATCCGGCCGCCGACAGCGTGGTCCTGTGGACCCGACTGGCGCCGTCACCGCTCAACGCGGACGGGCAGGGCGGCATGGCCGACGCTGACGTGACGGTCGAGTGGCAGGTGTCCACCACGGACCGCTTCTCGTCGCTGGTCGCGTCCGGCTCGGTGGTCGCCCGGTACGCCGACGCCCACTCGGTGCACGTCGTCGCGGGCGGCCTGGCGGCCGACTCCGACTACTACTACCGATTCCGGGCCCAGGGGCAGATCTCCCCGGTGGGGCGTACCCGGACCGCACCGGCGGCGGGCACGTTCGGCCGCGACCTGGTCATGGCGTTCGCCTCCTGCGCGCACTACGAGGCCGGCTACTACACGGCGTACCGGCGGATGGCCGAGGAGAACCCGGGGCTGATCCTGCACCTGGGCGACTACATCTACGAGGGCGGCGTCAACACCTCGGCGGTGCGCCAGCACGTGGGCGCGGAGATCGTGTCGCTGGCCGACTACCGCCGCCGGTACGCCCTCTACAAGTCCGACCCGGACCTGCAGGCGGCGCACGCGGCGGCGCCCTGGCTGGTGGTGCCGGACGACCACGAGGTGGAGAACAACTACGCGAACATGGTCCGGGCCGACAGCAGCCCGACGCTGACCGCCGCCCAGTGGACCGCCCGGCGTACCGCCGCGTACCGCGCCTACTACGAGAACATGCCGCTGCGACCGGCCTCCGCGCCGAGTGGCAACAGCATCGGACTCTACCGCCGCGTGCGGTGGGGGCAGCTCGCCACCTTCCACATGCTCGACACCCGGCAGTTCCGCGACGACCAGGCGTGCGGCGACGGCTGGAAGGTCTGCGCGGACGCCGACCTAACCTCCCGGTCGCTGACCGGCGCGACCCAGGAGGCGTGGCTGCTCGACGGGCTGGCCCAGCACTACGGCACCTGGGACATCCTCGGCCAGCAGGTGTTCTTCGCCCGTCAGTTCGAGGCGAGCGGGGCGGCGAACATGGACGCCTGGGACGGCTACCGGGCCTCGCGCAGCCGCATCCAGAGCGGCTGGCAGCAGCGCGGCGTGCGCAACCCGCTCGTCCTCACCGGCGACGTGCACAAGTCCTGGGCCAACGAGCTGAAGGCCGACTACGCCAACCCGTCGTCGGCCACCATCGGCACCGAGCTGGTCTGCACCTCGATCACCTCGACGGGCAACGGGACCGGCAGCACCACCATCCCGAACGCGGCGACCAACCCGCACCTGAAGTTCTACTCCGACCGGCGCGGCTACGTCCGTACGACGATCAGCCGCAGCCAGGTCCGCGCGGACTTCCGCGCGGTGAACACGGTGACCGAGCACGGCGCGGCCGCGTCGACGGTGCGCTCGTTCGTCATCCTCGACGGCCAGCCCGGCCTGCAGGCCGGGTAGAAGGAGCACCCTGATGACCGCACTCACGACACTGCTCGCCGCGTCCCTGCTGCTGCCGACCGCCGTGGCGCCCGCTCCGAAGGCCATGACCGCCGACGCGATCACCTGGACCACCGCCAACAGCGTGGCGACCGGCGACCAGGACCTGCCCGCCATCGCCATGAACCGCGCCGGGCAGGTCGCGGTGGCCTGGGAGGACGACCGGGACAGCACCGCGCCCGAGGACGACACCCACAGCGAGATCTACCTGCGCCTGTTCCGCGACGGCACGCCCGGCTACGAGCTGAAGCTCTCGACCGGCGGCACCAGCGGGGCCGCCTGGCGACACATCAGCCCCGACGTGGGGCTCGACGACCGGGGCAACGCCGTGGTCGTCTGGGCCGCCGACGGTGACGGCAACGGCGTCTACAACATCCAGTACCGGGTGGTGTCGCCGGCCGGCGCGATCCTCGGTTCCGGGCAGGCCAACGCCAGCGACGCCGGCCAGCAGATCTGGCCGAAGGTGGCCGTCGACCCGGACGGCGCGCCCACCAGCGCGGCTGTCGGCTTCGCCGTCGTCTGGGAGGACGTGCAGGGAACCGCGCCGGCCACCGTCAAGGCCGCCGGCTTCACCGGCCCCACCAGCAAGGGGTACGAGGTGACGGCCTCGCAGACGACCGGCAGCCACCACCGCCCCGACGTGGCGGTGTCCGCCTCCGGCGAGGCGCTGGTGGTCTGGGACGAGGACGCCGACGCGAACGGGTCGTACAACATCGGTCTGACCCGGTTGGCGCGCGCGAACGGCGCGGTGGTGCTGTCCCGGCGTACGGCCAACGCGCAGAGCGGCGGCCAGCAGCGGCGGGCATCGGTCGCGTCGACCTACTCCGGTGACTTCGCCGTCGGTTGGGAGTCGGACCACACCGGCACGACGGGCGTCTGGGCCCGTTCGTTCACCGCGGCCGGCGCGGCCCGCCACGACGAGGTCCAGGTGTCCACCGGGTCCGGGGCCGTCGCCCCCGGCGTCGGCGTCGACGACGAGGACAACGTCGTGGTGGGCTGGACGGTGTCCGGCGCCAACCCGGACGTCTGGGCGCGTGGCCTCAACCCGGACGGCAGCAGCACGGGTCGGCTGGCGGCGCAGGCGTTGAGCCAGACCACGACCGGCCGCCAGGAAGACCTGGCCATCGCCGCGTCCCCGTGGGGCGAGGTGAGCCTCTGCTACACCGACGACAACGACGGCAACGGCTTCGACCAGGTGCTCCTCGGTCTCGGGGCGACGAACTCGACCTGGCTGATGACCGCGGAGGAGTTGCGCCAGCGCAAGGCGCGGGCTGCCGCTCGGGTGGGCTGAGCGGAGTGCGAGGGACGGGCCGTGACTCGACGTCGGGTCACGGCCCGTCGGTCGTGCGGGTTCCGCCGAAGAGCAGGTCCAGCTGGGCGTCCAGGGCGGCGAGGGCCTGCTCGGCGGTGTACTGCCCACCGAGCAGGTAGACGCCGAGCCCTTCCATCAGCGCCAGCAGGCCGGCCGCGGCGGCCACGTCGTTGGTGGGCAGGACGCTGGCGACGAAGGCGGTGAGCTGCGCGGTGCCCTCGCGCAGACCGGTCGCGGCCGTCGGGCGCACCGCCGTGTAGGCGAGGAACGCGAGCGCCACCCGACCGTCGTCGCGGGTGTGCGCGTCGAGCGGCAGGAGCGCGGCGATGATCGTACGCAGCAGCAGCCGGGGCGCGGGGGCCTCGCCGAGTCGCGCCACCGCCTCGGTGACCCGGATCTGGCTGCGTTCGCGGACCACGCTCAACGCGAACGCCATCATCTCGTCCTTGGTGCGGAAGTAGTGCTGGACCATTCCGGCGGACACGCCCGCCTCGGTGGCGACGTGACGGAGGCTGACGGCTTCCAGGCCCTGATCCGCGGCGACCCGCATCAACGCGTCCGCGATGAGGGTGCGGCGCTGCTGGTGATCGACCTTCTTGGGCATGGCCTCGATCGTTTCACAGCGGGTGGCCGGGAGCCGCCGTCGCGCGGCGGTCAGTCTCCGGCGCGGGCGTGCCCCGGGCGCTGCGCAGCAGGCCGTCGGGGTCGTCGGCGTACAGTCGCAGCTCGTCCACCGGCGCGGACCGGCCTCGGGGCAGGTCGAAGGTCGTCGGCCGGCGCAGCACGACGTCGATGCTCGTCTGGCTGCCGACCGAGATGTGCAAAATCTGGCGCGCACCCTCCCGCTCGACCTGGATGGACCTGCTCGACGGCAGGGAGCGGTGCCGTTTGCGCAGCGCGGCGACGTCCGACCACGGGATCCAGATGTCGATGCCGGAGCTGTTGCGTACCCGCAGCCCGGTGTCGGCGACGATGTGTGGGTGGATGGTCATGCTCGCCCAGAGACCGACCATCCAGAGCAGACCCCAGATGCCGAGGCCGAGCACGATCCAGCGGGCCGGCCGCCAGGGGACCACGTGGCTGACGATCAGGTCGAAGATCGGGATCTCGACGGCCGACAGGGCGATGAAGATCCCGAGGATCGGCTTGACCACGCCGAGGTAGCCGAACGGCTCGTCGCCCGGCCCGAGCGGCAGGGGACGGCGACGCGCCCACAGGTAGAGGCTGCGCCACATCGCCGCCTCGGTCACGACCGCCCGGCGCAGCAGCGGCCCGACGGCCGCCCTGCTCGGCGTCCTCGTCTCGGTCATCGTCGTCCTCGGGGTCAGGTGGGTGGTCAGTGGACGGTCACGGCGCCCGCGCCACCGTCGACGGTGACGAGTTGACCCGTGGTGATCGTTCGGGTGGCGTCGGGCACGCAGATGACGGCGGGGATGCCGTACTCCCGCGCCACCGTGGGGCCGTGCGCCATGATCGCGCCCGTCTCGCTGACCAGGGCGGCGGCGGTGAGGAACAGCGGGGTCCAGCCGGGGTCCGTGGTCGCGGTGACCAGGACGTCGCCGGGCTCGACGTGGGCGGTGGCCGGGTCGTGCACGACGCGGGCCGGGCCGGTGACCCGACCCGCGGACGCTCCCACGCCGACGAGCGTCCCGTCACCGCCGGGTACCCGTGCCAGGACGGTCTCGACGTCGGTGCCGTCGGACAGCAGGGCCACCGGCACCGACCGGCGACGCAGCTCGCGGCGGTGCGCGGACCGCCGGGACGCGACGACGTCGCGCTGGTCGACACCCTGGTGTACGGCGACACGCACCTCGTCGAGGGTCAGGAACATGATGTCGTCGCGCTGGTCCAGCAGCCCGGCGTCGGTCAGGTCGGCTCCGATCAACAGCAACTGTCGGCGGGTCTCCCGCAGTGGGTACAGCCCGGCGAACTTGCCGGCCTCGCGCAGGCCCGCCAGCGAGCGGGCGCGACCCAGCAGGAAACCGGCGATCCGGCCGCGTACCGGCCGCTGTCGGCGGGCCCGCGCGACGAGGTCTCTCAGCGCCGTCTCGGCCGTCGCGGCGGCACGGCGGAAGCGCTGGTCGGGGCCCTGCTCCGGGTCGGTGACCCGGAGATAGTTGGCGAGCGCGGCGAAGACCGGTGTGGGGTCCTCGGCCCAGCGCGGCACCCCGAGGTCGACCTCGGCCGCACCGCGGTGCCCGTACGCGTCCAGGAAGTCGGCCATGCCGATGTCGGGCAGCGCTCCGCGCAGGTGACGGGCGGCCAACTCGTCCGGTGGTGTGTCGAGCAGCAGTCGCCGGTGCTCACCCACGCCCTGGGCGAGTCGCCACAGCGCCAGGTCCATCTCGATGGTGACGTTGTGTGGCATCCCGCCGAGCACGGCGTGGATCTCGTCCGGACCGGCGATGCCCTTGAGCAGCGGGGACGGCAGCGCCGTGGCGAGCATGCCGGCGACGATCGGCCACATGATGGCGTCGCTGTGGTCGGTGTCGTCGCGCGCCTCGACGAAGCGCAGCCGCTCGGCGGTGGTCCGCAGGTCGTCGGGGGCCACCGAGCGGGCTCGGAGCTGATCGATCGCCTCGAACAGCCGAATGCGTGCCGTGTCCGGGCGGGCCAGGGCACGCCCGATTCCCACCGCCGCCCGGCCGGCGGTCCGTAGTGACGCCGCCCGCTGTGCCGTGCCGCGCCCGCCGCTGGTCGGGGCGAATCGCGGATCGGCCAGGACGTGCCGCATCACGGCCTGCGCCCGGGGGCCGAAGTCGACCGCCATGAGCTTGACCAGTCGTCGCCGGGACGACCTGCTCCGGGCCAGGTCGGTCAGGTCGCCGTAGAGGCGGCCGCCGATGTCGACGATCTCCACCCGGACGCCGAGCGCCGCGAGCGTCGCGGTGATCTGCGCCCGCAGGGTCGCCATGCCCATCGGGGTGACCGGTCGCAGCATGCCCTGGACGTGGCCGAACTCCAGGAAGACGCGGGGGAGGGGCTTGCCGGTGGCCGGCGGCAGGGGAAACAGGCTGGTGATCGGGCGTGACTGCAGCAACCACAGCACGTCGTCCGCGTCGATCGCCCACTCCACGTCCTGCGGGCAGCCGAAGTGCCCGGCCAGCCGCTCGCCGGCCGCCCGCAGCCTCTCCAACTGCGCGGACGTCAGGCACCCGGTGTCGTCCCGCGCGACGCCGTCGAGGACGTAGTGGTCCACGGCCGTGCCGCCGTCCACGACGGTGGTGCCGAGTCCCGGCGCGGCGTCGACCACCATCTCGTCACGCCGACCGGTCAGCGGGTTGGCGGTGTAGAGCACCCCCGCCACCGTGGGCGTGACCATGCGTTGCACGACGACGGCCATCGCCAGCTCATGCTGGTCGATCTCGTGGGCCTCGCGGTACGCGGTCGCGCGGTCACTGTGCAGGGAGTCCCAGCACTTCTCGACCGCGGCGACGAGTTCCGCCGCGCCGGTGACGCCCAGGACGGTGTCCTGCTGCCCGGCGAAGCTGGCGTCCGGCAGATCCTCGGCGGTGGCGCTGGAGCGTACGGCGACCGGGCCGGCCCCGAGCCGCTCGTACGCCGCGATGATCTCCGCCACCGGTACGACGCCGTGTCGGTGGGCCTCGGTGGTGACGCAGAACCCCTCGGGTACGCGTTCGCCGTGCCGGATCAGCGCGCCCAGCCCGGCTGCCTTCCCGCCGACCAGGTCACTCATCTCGGCGGTCACCTCGGACAACGCGAGCACGTACACGCCGACCCCCAGCTGCAATACGACTGCATTGCATCCACCGTAGCGCTTTGACGATGCAACTGCAACGCATCGCCGCTGGTCGAGGATGGCCGACGTCTGCCATGCTCGGGCCGGTGACGACCGGCCGCCCCACCAGAGTCCGCGCCCATCGCCGTCCCCGTCGGCGAACCCTCGTCATCCTGCTCGCGCTCGTCGCGGCGGCGGCCGTCGCCGGCGTCGCCGTGGTCGTCGTGCCGATGCTGCGACCGGCCGGTCCCCGCCCGCTCTTCCAGATGCCCGTCACCTGCGGGGAGACCTGGCAGCTCAGCACCTACCCCGGCCACGACGACTACGACGTCGACTTCTTCCCCATCGAGGGCGAGTCGTGGGGGCGTCCCGTCCTCGCCTCCTACGGCGGCACCGTCACGGTGGCCGGCATCAACGGCTCGCTGGGTGGGCGTACGCCGGAGAACCCGGAAGGGCCGCGCGGACGTGGCGGTGGCTACTGGGTGAAGATCGACCACGGCGGCACCTGGGAGACGCAGTACCTGCACCTCCTCGAACCGCCGCTGGTCACGGTCGGTCAGAAGGTCACCCAGGGCGAGCAGATCGGTCGACTCGGCAGCACCGGCAACTCGGGCGCTCCGCACCTGCACTACGAGCAGCGCCGAGGTTGGGACAAGGTGGAGACCCACTTCGACGGCACGCCGTCGGGCATCACGACCGACGAGGAGGAGCAGATTCTCCGCCGGGTGAGCAACAACTGTCCGGCCGTCTCCTGAGGACGGCGGTTTGCCCGCCCCCGCTCAGGGCACTGAAGAGGACGACCGCGCAGACGCAGGGAAGGAGCTGGCGATGACCAAGGGCGATGTCGACACGTACCAGGAGAACGGCCAGTGGAAGAACCGCCCGGAGGGCAACGACCGGGCCAGCAGCACGCATGACACCAAGGCCGACGCGCAGGAACAGGGCCGCGAGATGGCCGCCGACCGGGGCGTCGAGCACGTGATCAAGAAGCAGGACGGCACGATCGGGGAGAAGAACACCTACCCGCGCAGCCGCGACCCCCGCGACATCGCGGGCTGATCACCCCACCGCCTGCGGACCGGCCCCCTCGGTGTGACCGAGTGGGGCCGGTCCGCTTCCGGATGGGCTTCGCCGGCTTCCGCGTACCCAGAGTATTGGGGGCTTTTGGGGTATAGAGTCCCTTTTGGGATTGGAGTGACCAGCGGAGGATGGACGTGGCGTTTCCAGGACTGTGTCGTCCGATGGGCACCCTGGCTCTCGTGGCCGCCGTGACCGCGGGGGCGCTGACGCTCACACCGCTACCGGCGTCGGCCGTCGGGTCCGTCCTGTTCGACCAGCCCTTTCACAACAACACCGCGAACGGCATCGGCCCGGTGACGGTGCCGGGCGTGCCCACCGCCGGTGGGACCAATGCCGCCTGCCTCAGCGCGGCCGGCAACACGACCACCGGCCCGCTACTGAGCTGCACCACCTCCACCGACCCGCAGGGCGCGGGCAAGCTGCGCCTCACCCCCGCCACGATCAACCGCCAGGGCGGGGTGTTCGGCGCGGTCAGCGTTCCCACCTCGCAGGGTCTGCACCTCACCTTCAACACCTACCAGTACGGCGGCTCCAACCCGGGCGCGGACGGCCTCGCCTTCGCGCTGGCCGCTGTCGACCCCGCCAACCCGAGGTCCCCGGCGACCCTCGGTCAGACGGGCGGTTCGCTGGGCTACTCGGCGGCGTTCAACGGCGTGTCGGCGGGTCTGTCCAACGGCTACCTGGGCATCGGGCTGGACGTCTTCGGCAACTTCAGCAGCAGCACCTACCAGGGCACCGGCTGCACGAACCCGCCGTACATCAACACCACCGGGGGGCGCGTACCCGGGCAGGTCGTCGTCCGTGGTCCGGGCCGCAACGGCGTCGGCTACTGCGCGATCAACAGCAGCGCCGGCAGCACCTCGGCCCCCGCCCTGGCGTTGCGGGCCAGCACCCGGGCCGCGTCCGTGGTGCCGGTCGAGGTCGTCATCAACACCACCGGCTCGCCGTACATGACCGACAGCGGGATCACCACTCCCGCCGGTCAGTACCGGATCCGCTTCACCCCGGTCGGCGGTTCCGCGCAGACCCTTCAGGGCGCGCTGCCGGTCGTTTCGCCGACCCTGTACCCGTCGCCGACCTGGCTGAACGCCGACGGCTACCCCCGGCAACTCGCCTTCGGCTGGGTAGGCTCGACCGGATCGGTCACCGACTTCCACGAGGTCGACGAGGCTCGGGCGGTCAGCTTCAACCAGGTGCCGGACCTCAACGTCGCGCAGACCAGCGCGGTCGGCCCCACCCCGCAACCCGGTGACCCGGTCACCTACTCGATCATCGCGGGGGTCGACGCCGGCGCCACGGAGACGTCGCCCATCTCGGTCACCCAGACCGTGCCGACCGGCGTCACGCCGCGCGGCGCGGTCGGCACCGGCTGGGTCTGCGGCCCACCCTCAGGACAGACCATCACCTGCACCAACAGCAACGGCCCGTTCCCCGGCGGCACCTTCCTGCCGCCCATCACCGTCGTCGCCACCGTGACCGGAACCGGGGTGACACCGGCACTGATCCAGACCGCCACGGTGGCGACCTCGTCGTCGGTCGACGCGAACCCGGGCTACTCCGGCATCGCCACCGGCGTCGCGCCAGCCACCGCACCGAGCGGTGTGACCGTCACCCCCGCGCAGAGCTCGATCGCCGGGGGCATCGCCGTCACCGTCGGCGGCAGCAACCTCACCGGTGCGACCGCGATCACCATCGGTACGCCCGCCGAACAGCAGGCCGGCACGTCGGTGCTGCTGCTGCCCTGCACCTCCGGCCCGGCGGCCGGCTGCTTCACCGTCAACCCCGACGGCACCCTCGGCATCTCCTCGATGCCCGCCCGCTCCAGCGCGGCGACGGTCACGGTCAGCGTCGTCACCCGAGGCGCCGCCGGGTCGGCGAACTACGTCTACGCCTCGGCGCCCGCCACGCCGGCCACGCCGACCGCCGTCGCGGGTGTCACCAGCGCCACCGTGAGCTGGACCGCGCCGGCGAGCAACGGCAGCCCGATCACGGCGTACCTCGTCACCCCGATCCGGGACGGCGTCACGCAACCGACCCTCTCCTTCGACGCCTCCACCACAAGCCGCACACTGACCGGGCTGACCGCCGGCTCCTCGTACGCCTTCCGGGTCGCCGCGGTGAACGCGTACGGCACCAGCGCGGCCAGCCCGGTGTCGGCGGCGGTGGTGCCGTACACCCTGCCGGGCGCACCGGCGATCACCTCGGTCACCGGGGGGACGACCGCCGCCAGGCTGAGCTGGACGACCCCGGCCAACGGCAGTTCGCCCATCACCGGTTACACGGTGACGCCCTACCTCAACGGAGTGGCGCAGGCCCCCCAGACCTTCAGCGGGACCGCCACGATCCAGGTCGTCACCGGACTGACCGGCGGCGCCACCTACACCTTCCGGGTGGCCGCGATCAACGCGGCCGGTACCGGCCCCCAGTCGGCCCCCTCCGCGCCGGTGGCGGTCAACCCGCCGCCGACCCTGAACTTCGCGCCGCCGCCGGGCAAGGCGTACGTGCCGTACCAGTACCAGCTCACGGTGACCGGCGGCACGAGTCCCTTCGTCTGGTCGGTCAGCTCCGGAAGCCTGCCCCCCGGCCTGAGCCTCGACCCGGCCACCGGCCTGCTCGCCGGCACACCGACGGCGTCCGGCACGTTCCCGTTCACCGTGCGGGTGACCGACTCGTTCAACCAGTCCGACACGAGGGCTGCGCAACTGGTCATCAGTCCGCTCGGCGGGCTCTCCATCAGCGTCCCGACGATCTCCCCACTCGGCACCGTCACCTCGGATGCGACAGGTGTCTCGGGTCAACTCGGCCCGGTCACCGTCACCGACGACCGTGGCCCCTTCTCCGGACGGTGGGTCAGCGTCGTCTCGACCACGAACTTCACCACCGGTTCCGGCACGTCGGACGAGACCATTCCGAACAGCAACATCACGTACGCCTCCGGGCCAGCCCTCGCCACCACCGGTGACGGGACGTTCCTCCCGCAGCCCGGCGCCGTACTGGACACGCCGCGCACGGCCGCCGGCTGGTCCGGCCAGACCGGCGGCGCGAACTCCGCCACCTGGAATCCGACGCTTGTGGTGCGGCTTTCGAACGGGCTGGTGGTCGGAGACTATGTGGCGGTCGTGACGCACTCGGTCATCTAGGTGTTCTGTCCAGAGAGGTTGGGGACGCGGCGGTCGACGGCGCCGACGAGACGTTCTCACGACACCATGCCGGGTCGGGTGACCGACCTGTCCGACGCGTTCGCCGAGAAGCGCTGGGACACGCGCGGGTCGGCACGACGCGCCACACGTGCCTCCGGGTGACGCCTCGTCAGATAGCGGCGTGAGATCGTCGGCCGTGACCTGCCGCGTGCCGGCCGGTGGCCTGCCGCGTGCCGGCCGGTGACCTGCCGCGTGCCGGCCGGTGGCCGGTCTGAGGCTGCTCCGAGAGGACGTCGCCCGGCCGTTCCAGTACGGGAACGGCCGGGCGACGTCGAGCGTTGGCGGTCAGGCCAGCCGGGTCCGTTGCCGGCGGACGAGGTGCCAGCCACCGAGGCTGACCAGGACCAGCGCGGCGAGCCCGCCGACGGCGTAGACCAGCCAGCCTGGCCCGGTGGCCGTCGTGACCGCCATCGGCGCGGCGACGGGCAGGACGATCGTGCCCGTCGCGGTGCGCTCGACGGTGCCGCTGGCGAATGTCGCGTGCACCTCCCAGGTGCCCGCGGGCAACGACTGGTTGACCTCGACGCGGACCTGGCCGCTCTGGCCGGGCAGGATCGTCACGCCGTTCGTCACCTTGAACGGTCCGGCCTGCACCGCCGCCTTGCGCAGCGACAGCGTGCCGGTCATGTCCAGGGCGCGCTGGCCGGTGTTCGTGATTTTGGCGGACACCACGGGAAACTCGCCGGTTCCGGGCTCCGCGGTCAGTCCGTCGATGCGGAAGTCCGTCGGTGGCTCACCGCCGGGGCCGACGTCCAGGTAGACCCGGATGCCGACCCGGTGGATCTGCGTGACGTTGCCGCCGCGCTCCTTCGAGCTGGTGACCTGTGCCCAGATCGCGGCGTACCGCTCACCCTTGGACGCCTTGCTCGGGACGGCGATCTCGACCTCGACCGGTCGCCGCTCGCCCGGGTCCAACTCCAGCCTGGCGGTCTTGAGCCGGATCCATCCGCTGAGCTCGTTGCCCGTACGCCCCTCGGGCACGGCGAAGGCGTTCTTCTCCACCGACGCCGCCCCGGAGTAAAAGTCGATCTTCTGCGTCTCGTCCGAGGTGTTCTGCACCTCGACCCGACGGTGGATCGTCGTGCCCGGCTTCAGGTGGTCCACGATGTAGACCTGCGCGCGGGGGTCCTGCACCCGACTCGCGGGAATGTCCAGCATGCGGATGCTGATCGCGGCATCGTCGGCGGGTTCCTGTCGCTGCTCCCGCGCGGCAACGGCTGGTGCCGCCGACACCCCGAGCGCCACGAGGGCGACCGAGGCCAGCAACACCAGCCGGCCGAGCGGTTCAGAACACCGAATGTGTCACCGTCCCGGTGTAGACACCCTGGACGGTGCCGACCGGAATGTCCACCACCAGCGTCGGGTTCCAGGTGGCGAAGTTGTTGCCCGTACCGCCGGTGTGGCTCATCGCGGTGCGGGGCACGTTGATGATCACCTGCTGGGCCGAGGTGGGCTGCCCCGGAGTGAAGGTGCCCCCACCGGCGGTCGCCGTGGCGGGACCGGACCAGTACAGGACGTTGATGTTCGGGATCGTCTCCCCGGAGCTGCCGCCGCCGGTGGTGAAGTCGGTGGAGATGACGTTGGCGGTCCAGTTCGGGGTGAGCGAGCCGCGCTGGTCGAGCACGGTGACCGGGCCGAGCAGGCCGGTGACGGACGAGCCCTCGACGCCGTGCCCGATGTTCGCCGTCGCCGGTACGGTGATCGAGAGACCACCGGCGGCATCGACGGTCAGGGTCACGATGGTGTCGCCCGTCGTGTCGGCGGCTGCCGGCCCGGCGAGAGCGAGGGCGGCGGCGAGGCCGGCCACGCCCGCGAGAAGTTTCCTGCGCATCAAATCTCCTATCTGAATCGCCCAACGGATGTGATTCAGAGATTAACCACGCAGAGTCTCCCAAAACGGTCAAACGACACCACCGTCATCCGGCTGGGTCGCCGCCAGGCCCGTGCGGCGGTCAGGCCGGCACCACGTACGGGAACGCGTCGGCGCGGGCGGCCTTCGTGACGTCGGGGGTGAGTCCGGAGGTGGTGCCGGTGTTCAGGACCAGGGAGAACATCACCTCGGGCGCGTTGTCGGCCATGGTGCGACCGTTGCGGACCGCGAAGCCGTAGTTCGCGGCCGTGCCCACCGTGTACGACAGCACGTCGGGGTAGAGCGCGCGGGCGACGCTCCAGCCGTACGCCTGGGGGTCCGGCGCGGTGCCGTTCGCCGCGACGACCCCGGCGACCGCCTTGGCGATCTCCTCTCCGTCCTCGGGCAGGTCCTGCTTGGGGTGCCGGAAGTTCGCCGGATCCGAGAAGTCGGTGTCGTGCGGCCAGAACACGGGCCACATCATGGGGTGGCCGGCGCGGTTGATCTGCCGCCATCCGCCCGCGTCGGTGGCGAGCAGGGTCCGGCACCAGACGCCGATCTCGGTGCCCTCGCGCAGCAGCGGCTCGTCGTGGGAGACCTCCAGGACGATCGACTCGACCGTGGTGCCGGCGAAGCTGTTCGTCGCCTGATCGGCCCGCCACGTCGAGCGGTCCACCTTCGCCCCGTTCTTGACCGCGCCGTTGATGGTGGCGAGTTCGCCGAGATCGATGTAGAACGGGTCGGTGATCCGGCCCGCCCAGACCCGGACACGCTGCCCGGTCGTCACCTCGCCGGTCCGGCCCTCGGCGATCGGAGTGCCCATGGCGGCGTCGTCCCGGGCGTCGGCGCCGGTGAGTTCGTACAGTTGGAGGGTCTGCGTGGCGTTGCCGTCCGGCTCGCCGAACGCGAACCGGTAGGTCAGCTCCTCGGTGTCCGCCCCGTTGAAGTGAATCTTGAACTCGTAGCGGGCCTCGGCGTGGAAGCCACGCTTGATGTCGGCCCTGGTCACCGAGCTGTTGACGTCCATGACGAACACCGTGGCGTGGTCGCCGTCGAAGACGTAGAGGTCGTCGATGTAGAGCTGACCTCCCTGGGCCGCGAGGGGGGTGTCGAGGTGGTGCGACATGGGCTCACTCCCGTGATGGCTATATACGGACTAAACCGAACATAGCGGTCGCTGGGTGGTCGCCCGACCGAATCGGGTTCGGGGCACTGTCGCGCACGCGAACGGGCCGTCCGAGGCTGCGCTCGGACGGCCCGTTCGCTCATGCCGGTCTGCTCAGAAGCGGGACCACTTCTGGTTGGACGCGCCGAGGCAGTCCCACAGGTGCAGCTTGCCGCCGTTGTTGGGGTTGGCCTCCCGTACGTCGACGCACTTGTTGGCGCTGAGATTGACCAGGTCGCCCGCGCTGTTGAGCGTGAAGCGCTGAGCCGGGTTGCCGTTGCAGCTGACCAGGTTGACCTCGGTGCCGTTGGCCGTGCCGGCCCAGGCCGGGTCCATGCACTTGCCCATCGCCCGGACGGTCCCGTCGGAGGCGAAGGTCCACGCCTGCGCCGCGGTTGTGTTGCAGTCCCAGATCTGCAGCTTGGCGCCCTCGACGGGGTTGGCGCTCGGGATGTCGATGCAGCGCCCGCTCTGCGCTCCCCGGAGCCGCGTGGTGCCGGACGGCGGGTTGCCGCCGTCGGAGGTGTAGCTCGACACCCGGACGTAGTCGACGAGCATCTGCTGCGGGAACTGGGTGGAGCCGTCCGGGTAGCCGGGCCAGTTTCCCCCGACCGCCACGTTCAGGATCATGAAGAACGGGTGGTCGAACACCCACCGGTTGCCGCCGAGGCGGGCCGGGTCGACCCGGTGGTACTGCACCCCGTCCAGGTACCAGGTGATCGCGCCCGGCTCCCAGTCCACCCGGTAGTCGTGGAAACCGTCGGCGAGCGGGCCGCCGATCGTGCGGCTGCCGGTGATGCCGCCACTGCCCGAGTAGCCGGGGCCGTGCACGGTGCCGTAGACGGTGTTGGGCTCCCGGCCGATGTTCTCCATGACGTCGATCTCGCCGGCGTCGGGCCACCCGCCGCCGGTGCCGAGCATCCAGAACGCCGGCCAGATGCCCTGGCCGCGCGGGATCTTGATGCGGGCTTCGAAGCGGCCGTACGTCTGGGTGAAGGTCGCCGCCGTCAGCAGCCGGGCCGAGGTGTACTCACAACGGCCGTAGTGGCACTGGTAGTTGGCGGGGTTCTCCCGGCGGGCGGTGATGACGAGGTTGCCCTGACCGTCGTGTACGGCGTTGCTGGTGCTGTTGGTGTAGTACTGCCGCTCGTTGTTGCCCCAGCCCCCGCCGCCGATGTCGAAGCGCCACTTGTTCGCGTCGACGGGCGTACCGGCCGGGGCGTTGAACTCGTCCTGCCAGGTGAGTCCGCCGATGGCGGCCTCGGCGCGGTCGGACTGGCCCGGGAGGGTGAGGGTGGCGAGGGTGGTGACGAGGGCGACCGCCGCGAGGACGAGGGGGCGGCTGCGGGAGGTGGGGCGGGCTGTGAACACGGGAGGCTCCTCAGCGAGGTGAAGGGGAGGCGGCGCGTCGGAGACGGCGCGGCAGAGAATCTTGGAGAGCGCTCTCCAAGCGAAGCATGTCGATATGGTGACCTTTCTGTCAAGAGTGTTTCCAATGCCGCGACGGTCCGTTACCGCCCGATCGCACCCCTCGATAGCGGTCGAATCGACACTTCCTATTGCCGTGGAGCGTCCACGCGGGACAGGATGACGAGGTCCGCAGGAAACCTCCCCGTAACCTGCGTGCTGCTGGTCTCTGTCACAAGGAAGTGGGAGTCAGTCATGAGCGACGCGTCGACGGCGCTGGGTGTGCGCCTCTACCCGGATCTGGTCGAGCGGGGTGGCCTGGCCCCCGCGCTCATCGAGACCGCCGACCGCCACCGGCTCGACATCGGCCGGGTGACCGCACCCGAGCAGGGGCGGGCCCGGTTCACCTGCGCCGAGCTGCACTCCGACCAGGGCGTGGTCTGTGTCGGGCTGGGCTCGCAGGCCCGGTACTTCATGATCGACGTCCGCTCCGCGGGCGAGGTGCTGGCCCGCGGCGACTGCATGGACCTGGTCCAGGTCGCCCAGGTTGCCTCGGCCTGGCGGGAGGGGGCGACCCTCGCCGAGCTGACCGCCCGGTTCGCGTTCATGGAGGAGATCACGCACCGCCCGGCGCCGGTGGCCCAGGTCGGCTAGCCCCGGAGGGCACGTCAGCACCGGAGCCGGGGCGGCAACGGCGGCCCGACCTCACCGTCCCGGTCCAGGTAGGACGACTCCACGAAGGCGACGAAGCGTTCGGCGTCGGCCGCGGTGGACGCCAGCCCGAACGACACCCGGACCGCGCCGCCGGTCGGTAGCGCCAGCGCGTCCAGGTACTCGTCGATCGTACCGATCTGGGCGAGCAGGCGTCGCCGCAGCGTCTGCCGGGTGATCCCGAACGCCCCCTCGCCCGCACCCGGATTGCAGAAGCATCCGGTCCGCAGGGAGAAGCCCGCCGCGGCGGCCTCCCGGGCGACAAGTCGCTCGTCGACCGGCGTGCCGTCCGGCCGCAGCACGTTGAACGTCACGGTCGCGCCCCGGCCCTCGCCGGTGGCCGGCCCGTACACCCGCACCAGCGGTTGGCCGGTGCGGTGCCGCAGCGCGGTCAGACGGTCCAGCAACCAGGCGGTGAGCAGGCCGACCCGGCTGTGCACGAGATCCACGCCGATCGAGTCGAGCCACCGCAGCCCGAACTCCACGTCCGGAATGCTCAGGAAGTTGAGCGTGCCGTCCTCGAACGCCGACTCGTCGTCCATCGAGCGGTGCCAGTCACCCTGCACGCTGACCGCCCTGATGGTGCCCCCGGCGAACCACGGACGGCGCAGCCGGGCCAGCGCGTCACGACGCGCCAGCAGCGCGCCGACGCCGGTCGGATAACCGAACAGCTTGTACCAGCTCAGGCAGACGAAGTCGGGTCGGACGGCGCGCAGGTCCAACCGGTTCGTGGCGGTGAACGCGGCGGCGTCCAGCAGCACGTCGTAGCCGTGCCGGTGGGCCAGCTCGACCCAGCCAAGGGGATGCTGCACGCCGGAGAAGTTGCTCTGCGCCGGGTACCCGAACAGCCCCCGACGGCCGGACCGAACCCCGCTGCCGGCGTCGAGCACCGAGACCAGGTCTGCCTCGGCGACCCGCAGCTCCGGGCCGCTCAACGGCACGTACCGCACCGCCGCGCCGGCCGCCCGGGCGTACTCGCGGATGCCGTTGACCGAGTTGTGGTTGTCCCAGGTCAGCGCGAAGGGTGCGGTCGGTCCGAAGGGGTACGCCTCGCCGACCAGACGGCAGGCGCCGCTGGCGTTGGGGGTGAAGACCACCGCGTACTCGGCGGGGTCGGCGGAGAAGAAGTCGAGCACCGCCCGCCGGGCCGACTCCACCAGCGAGCCGGCCGCCGCGCTGGTCGGGCTCTCCGAGTGCGGGTTGCCGTACGGCCCCGTTAGCAGCCGGTCGTGGTGCGCCCGCACCTGGGCCCGTGCGGTCACCCCGGCCCCGGCGTAGTCGAGGTAGACCTGGCCGTGCCGGTCGAGGTGCGGGTACTCGGTGGCGCGTAACTCGTCGATCCGCGCGGTGTCGGCGTACCCGGGCAGGTCTGTCGGCGAGAGGGCAGGGGCGCGCTCAGGCCGCACGGCGGGCCTCCCGCCGTACCAGCACCGCCCAGGTCGCCGCGAGCGAGAGCAGCACAAACCCGCCGAGTACCAGCCAGTCGACCCAGACCGCTCGCGCGAAGGTGTCGCCGTACGTCTGCGACAGCGGCGGGCCGAGCGGTGAGCCGCCGTCGCGCCACAGCCGTTCCACCCCGGCGGTGTGCCCCAACCCCTCGAACGCCCAGCGGTTCGACATCGCGTAGCTGAGCCACCGGCCGCCGTCCGCCATGGCCGGCACCGGCAGGATCGCCCCGACGAACAGCACCTGCGGGAAGCACAGCATCGGCAGCATGAGGGTCGCCTGGGCCGCGTCCGAGACGGCCGCGGAGCAGAGCAGGCCGAGCGCGAGCGCGGCCGCCGAGGAGAGCAGCAGGGTCGCGTACAGGGCCGCGAAGTCGCCGCCGCCGACCGGCGGCAGTCGGTCCATGCCGCGCAGCACCCCGAGCAGGGCCAGGTCCACCAGGGCGAGCAGCGGCAGCAACACCGCGACCTTCGCCATCAGGTACGGCAGCAGCCGGACACCCGCCAGGCGCTCCCGGCGCAGGATCGGCAGCTCCGTGCAGATCTGGAGCAGACCGTAGGTCAGGCCGAAGAAGAAGCCGCCGAACGCGATCCAAAAGAGGATCATCACGGTGACGGTCGGGCTCGGGCTCGCCGGGTCGAACGCGCCGGGGCGGAACAGCAGCGCGAACATCCCCAGCACCATCAGTGGTGAGCCGAGCAGGATCGCCAGCGTCAGTCGGTTGCGGGCGACGATCTCCGCGTTGCGCGCCGCGAGGACCCACCACTGGCGCAGCCGGCCGACCGGCCGTCCCGGACCCCTGCCGCCTGGGTCGCCCGTGGTGGCGGTCGGTCCAACGGCGCGCGACGCGGCGAAGCGCTCGGGCCAGACGGTCTGGTCGGACTCCTCATCGAGCAGCAGGTGGACCTCCGCGAGGGACCGCAGGCCGAAGAACTCCCGGGCGGCGTCGGGCGTGCCGGCGTACGCCAACCGCCCCTCGCGGGTCAGCACGACCACCCGGTCGCAACGGTCCACGTCAGTGACCTGGTGGGTGGTGAGCACGACGGTCGCACCGGCGTCGGCGAGCGTCCGCAGCGCCCGCAGGAGGTCCACGGCGATCGCCGGATCCAACCCGGAGGTGGGCTCGTCGAGGAAGAACACGCCGGGTCGGGTCAGCAGCTCGACGGCGATGCTGGCGCGCTTGCGTTCACCGCCGCTGAGGCGACCCACCGGCACGTCGGCCCGCTCGGTGAGCCGCAGCTCGGCGAGCACCTCGGCCACCCGGCGCGACACCTCGGCGGGGCCGGTCCCCGGTGGCAGGCGCAGCTGGGCCGCGTACCGCAGGGTGCGGGCCAGCGGTAGCTCGCGGTGGATGATGTCGTCCTGCGGGACGAAGCCGACCGAGCCCGGGACACCGTCATCGTCGTACCCCACGGTGCCGGCCGCCGGTCGGCGGACCCCGGCCAGCGTCTCCAGCAGGGTGGTCTTGCCCGCGCCGCTGACCCCGATGATCGCGACCAGCTCGCCCGGCGCGACGGTCAGCGAGATGTCGTCGAGGACGCGACGTCCACCTCGGACGGTCGCCCCCAGGTCACGGGCCACGATGCCGACGCCGGTGCGCGGTGGGGACGTGGTCTGTTCGGTCGTCATGTCGAAGGTGCCCGATCCGGTCGGCGAGGTGGTGCCCCTGACATCGTGCTTCGCCGATGCTACGTCGCGCGGCGGACCGTCCTGCCCGTCGATCGCCCCGGCATGAATCGGCCAACCGGGGGAAGACCGACGCTCCACCATCTGAGGGGGAGCCGGTATGAGAGCCGTCGTCTACGTAGACGTTCGGGACGTCGCGGTACGGGAGGTGCCCGACGCGAGGATCGAGGCGTCGACGGACGCGCTCGTGCGGATCACGTCCACCGCCCTGTGCGGCACGGACCTGCACATGTACGACGGGCGCACCGGCGCCGAACCGGGGTTGGTGTTCGGCCACGAGCCGCTGGGTGTGGTGCAGGAGGTCGGCTCGGCGGTGCAGACCGTGCGACCCGGCACCCGGGTGGTGATCCCCACGCACCTGTTCTGCGGCACCTGCGTGATGTGCTCGCGCGGGCTCTCGGCGGCCTGCCTGCGGGCACGGGCCGAGGGGCCGGGCGCCGCCTACGGCTACGCCGGGATGGGTCCGTACCGGGGCGCCCAGGCCGACCTGCTGCGGGTGCCGTGGGCCGACGCGAACTGCGTGCCCGTGCCGGGAGAGCCGGGCGACGCGTACGAGGACGACTTCGTGCTGCTCGCCGACGCGTTCGTGACCGGGTGGCACGCCGCGGCGACCCTCGCCGAGGTGCAGGCCGGCGACACCGTGGCCGTGTTCGGCGCCGGCACCATCGGTCTGCTCGGCGCGTACTCGGCGCTGCTGCGGGGCGCCCGGGTCGTCTACTGCGTCGACGGGGTGGACGCCCGGCTCGACAAGGCCGGTGAGCTCGGCGCGGTTCCGGTCGACTTCCGCCTCGGTGACCCGGTGGAGCAGATCCGCGCCGACCGCGCGCGGGCCGGTCTGCCGCTGGGCGAGGAGAAGTTGGGCGGGATCGACCGGGTCATCGACGCGGTCGGTTTCCAGGCGCGCGACCGGGAGCACCCCGACCAGGAGCGCCCGGACCAGGTGATCGCCGACGCCGCCCGGCTGGTCAATCCCGCGGGTTCGATCGCCGTGGCGGGCGTCTACCCCGAGAAGGACCTACACCCGCGGCCGGGCGCGAGCGCCCGCGAGGATCTCGTCGCGCCCTGGGGGACGCTGTTCACCAAGGGCGTCGCCGTGCGGTTCGGACGCACGCACGATCGTCGCTACACGGTGCTGCTGCGGGACATGGTCGTCGCCGGCCGGGCCCGGCCCGGTGTGATCGTTACCCACCACGGCGTTCTCGACGACGCGCCGGGGCTGTACCGCAGCTTCGACCGCCGCGAGGACGCGGTGATCAAGGCGGTGCTGCACCCCAGCTGACCGGTCGACCTCCACCGCCCGCCCCCGCCCCGCCCCCGCCCCCGCCCCCGCCCCGCCCCCGCCCCCGCCCCCGCCCCGCCCCCGCCCCGCCCCCGCCCCGCCCCGCCCGCCCCGCCTCGCCCCGCCG
>NZ_JBFAOC010000045.1:0-52290 GCF_040675055.1 Micromonospora sp. NPDC049662 | reverse complement strand
CGCGTCCGTACCCATCACGTCATGCTCCCGTCTCGTCGTGTCCCGTCACACCTATGACGGGTGCGGGCACGAGAACTCATCACCCGCGCCGACCGGGCGCGGCCCCACCCAGGCCACGGCGACGTCCGTCTCACCCTTGAGGAACCGGTGGGCACGCACGCCGCCGGTCGCCCGGCCCTTCGCCGGGTACGCCTGAAACGGCGTGACCTTGACCGTCGCTCCGGTGGAGGTGACCACCATCGGCTCGCCGTGACCCGGATCGTCGGTGCGTACCGCGCCGAAGAAGACCACCCGCGCCCCGGCCGGCAGGCTGATGCCGGCCATGCCACCGCCCTTGAGGCCCTGCGGGCGCACCACTGAAGCCGCGAAGCGCAGCAACGACGCCTCCGAGGTCACGAACGTCAGCGTCTCGGTGTTGTCGGTCAGCCAGGTCGCCCCGACCACCTCGTCACCGTCCCGCAGGCCGATCACCTCGAACTCGTCGGACCGCACCGGCCACTCCGGGGCGCAGATCTTGACCACGCCCTGCCGGGTGCCCAGCGCCAGCCCGGCTGAGGCGTCGGCGGCGCCGGCGAGCGGGGCCAGACCGACGACGGTCTCCCCCGCCTCCAGCGGCACCAACTCGGCCGCGGACATGCCGCCGCGCAGCGACACCGTGCCGGCCTGCTCGGGCAGCACCGGTAGCGGCAGTACGTCGATCTTGAAGGCGCGACCCGCGCTGGTTACCAGCAGCACCCGGCCACGGGCCGTGGAGTGCACGATCGCGCGTACCGTGTCGTGCTTGACCCGGCCGTTGCGCCGACGCCCCTCGGCGCTCTCCTCCGACTCGGCCGCGGTCCGGGCGACCAGCCCGGTCGCCGAGAGGATCACCTGGCACGGGTCGTCCGCGACCTCCAGCGGGCCGGCCGGCGCGGACGCCGCCAGCACCTCCTTCAGGTCACCGTCGACAAGGGTCGTACGCCGTTCGGTACTGAACTGCTTGACCACGGCCGCCAGCTCGTCGGAGACCAGCTTCTTGAGCACCCGCTCATCGTCGAGGATCGTGGACAGCTCGGCGATCTCACCGCGCAGCCGGTCCTGCTCGGCCTCCAGCTCAATCCGGTCGAATTTCGTGAGGCGGCGCAGCGGCGTGTCCAGGATGTAGGTGGCCTGGATGTCGGAGAGGCCGAACTGGCTCATCAGAGCGTCCTTGGCCGCCTGCGCGTCGTCGCTGCCACGGATCAGACGGACCACCCGGTCGATGTCGAGCAGCGCGATCAGCAGACCGTCGACCAGGTGCAGGCGCTCTTCGCGCTTACGGCGGCGGTAGGAGCTGCGCCGGGTGACCACCTCGTACCGGTGGGCGAGGAAGACCTCCAAAAGCGCCTTCAACCCGAGGGTACGGGGCTGACCGTCGACCAGCACGAGGTTGTTGACGCCGAACGACTGCTCCAACGGGGTCAACCGGTACAGGTCGGCGAGGAGCGCCTGCGGGTTGACCCCCACCTTGCACTCGACCACGAGGCGGGTGCCGCTCTCGCGGTCGGTGAGGTCCTTGACGTCCGCGATGCCGGTCAGCCGCTTGGTCTTGGTGACCTCGTTGGTGATCGCCGCGATGACCTTCTCCGCGCCGACGCCGTAGGGCAGCTCGACCACGGTGATGGCCTGGCGGCCCCGGCTGCCCTCGATCGGGCCGATCTCCACCTTGCCGCGCATCCGCACCACGCCGCGCCCGGTCTCGTACGCCCGGCGCACCTCGTCGAGGCCGAGCAGCACGCCACCGGTGGGCAGGTCGGGGCCGGGGACGAACTCCATGAGCTTGTCCAGGGTGGCGTCCGGGTGGTTGATCAGCCAACGGGCCGCGGAGACCACCTCGGCGAGGTTGTGCGGGATCATGTTGGTGGCCATCCCGACCGCGATCCCGGACGCGCCGTTGACCAGCAGGTTCGGGAAGGCCGCCGGCAGCACGGTCGGCTGCGTCAACGACCCGTCGTAGTTGGGCTCGACGTCGACCGTGTCCTCGCCCAGCTCACCGACGAGCAGCATGGCCTCGCGGGACATCCGGGCTTCGGTGTAGCGGCTGGCGGCCGGGCCGTCGTCCGGAGATCCAAAATTTCCATGTCCGTCGATGAGCGGCACGTTGAGCGAGAAGTCCTGCGCCAGGCGGACCATGGCGTCGTAGATCGCCGTGTCGCCGTGCGGATGATACTTTCCCATCGCATCCCCGACAATTCGGGCGGACTTCACGTGCCCTCGGTCGGGGCGGTAGCCCTGCTCGTACATCGACCAGAGGATCCGCCGGTGCACCGGCTTGAGGCCGTCGCGGGCGTCCGGCAGGGCACGGGAGTGGATGACCGAGAAGGCGTACTCCAGGTAGGAGTCGGAGACCTCGGTGACCAGCGGATTGTCGAAGACCCGCGCGCCGGCCTGGTCGAACGAGGAGAGGTCGACCTTGTTGTCCTTGCGGCGTGCCATGACTCAGCTCTCCACTCGAATGAAACGTCGGCTCATGCGTCGATCGCCTCCCGGTCGACCCGGTCGGCGGAGTCGATCAGCCAGTTGCGGCGCGGCTCGACCTTCTCGCCCATCAGCAGTTCGAGGATGCGCTCGGCGGCGTCCACGTCGTCGAGGGTGATCCGGCGGACCGCGCGGGTGGCCGGGTTCATCGTGGTCTCCCACAGCTCGTCGGCGTCCATCTCACCGAGGCCCTTGAAGCGCGGGATGGGCGTGACGATCTGCTTGCCGGCCTTTTCCAGCTTGCGGACCGTCGCCTCCATCTCGGCCTGGGTGTAGGTGTAGACGGTCTGCGGGTTCCGCCCCTTGGTGGTGATCTTGTGCAGGGGCGGCATCGCGGCGTAGAGCCGGCCGGCCTCGATCAACGGCCGCATGTAGCGGGCGAAGAGGGTGATCAGCAGCGTACGGATGTGCGCGCCGTCCACGTCGGCGTCGGCCATGATCAGTACGCGGCCGTAGCGCAGCGCGGACAGGTCGAACGACCGCCCCGAACCCGCACCGAGCACCTGCACGATCGCCGCGCACTCGGCATTGTCCAGCACCTGCTGCAGGTTGGCCTTCTGCACGTTGAGGATCTTGCCCCGGATCGGCAGCAACGCCTGGTATTCCGACGAACGGGCCATCCGGCTCGTGCCGAGGGCGCTGTCACCCTCCACGATGAACAGCTCGCTACGGTCGATGCCCGTGGCGCGGCAGTCGACCAGTTTCGGCGGCATGGACGCGCCCTCCAGGGCGGTCTTGCGCCGGGCGGCGTCCTTCTGCTGCTTCTGGGTGAGCCGCACCCGCGCCGCGTCGACGATCTTCTGCAGGACGACGCGCGCCTCGGCCTTGGTGCGCCGGTCCTCCAGCCAGGCCTTGACGTGCGCGTCGACGAGGCTCTGGATGACCTTGGTGATGCCGGTGGTCGACAGCTCGTCCTTGGTCTGCGAGGTGAACTGCGGCTCGGGAAGCCGCACGTGCACCACGGCGGTCATCCCCTCCAGGACGTCGTCCAGGGTGGGCGGCTCCTCCTTGGCCTTGAGCAGGCCGCGGGTGTTGCGGACGGCGTCGGCGAGGGTGCGCACCAGGGCCCGCTCGAAGCCCTTGCGGTGGGTGCCGCCGTGGGCGTTGCGGATGGTGTTGGTGAAGCACTCGAGGGTGCGCTCGTAGCCGGTGCCCCAGCGGAACGCCACCTCGACCTCGGCGCGGCGCTGCACGTTGGACTGCATGACGCCGTTGGCGTCGGCGGCGTTCTCCCGGTACGTCCCCTCGCCGTTGACCAGCAGGATGCCGGAGACCGGCCGGTCGCCGGCCGGCGCGAGGAACTCGACCATGTCGCTGAGCCCGTTGGGGTAGTGGAACCGCTCCTCGACGGGCGCCTCACCGGTCAGGTCGCGCAGCAGGTACGTCACGCCGGGGACCAGGAACGCCGTGTTGCGCAGCTTCATCCGGACCGCGTCGACGTCCAGCGCCGCGCCGGTCTCGAAGTAGCGCGCGTCGTGCCACCAGCGGATGGAGGTGCCGGTGCGCTGGCCGCGCTTCATCGCCCCGGTCACCTGGAGCCCCGGTCCGGCGGTGAAGGGCGCGTCCGGCCCGGCGCCGTCGAAGATCCCGGGTACGCCGTGCCGGAACGACATGGCGTGGATCTTGCCGGCGCGGCGGACGGTCACGTCGAACCGACGGGACAGCGCGTTGACCGCCGAGGCGCCAACGCCGTGCAGGCCGCCGGAGGTCTTGTAGCCGGAGCCGCCGAACTTGCCGCCCGCGTGCAGGCGGGTCAGCACCAACTCGACGCCGGAGATGCCGGATTTGGCGTGCACGTCGGTGGGGATGCCCCGGCCGTCGTCGTCGACCTGGACCGAGCCGTCGGGGTGCAGGATCACCTCGACGTGGCTGGCGTGGCCGGCGACGCCCTCGTCAGTGGAGTTGTCGAGGATCTCGTTGACGAGGTGACCCACGCCACGGCTGTCGGTGGAACCGATGTACATGCCGGGCCGCTTGCGAACGGCGTCCAGCCCCTCAAGGTGGGTGAGGTCATCGGCCCCGTACAGGGTGTCAGGCTCTGCGGTCAACTGGTCGTACTCCCCGGTCTCGGCGGTGTGGTGCGGCGTCCCAACTGTGGGTCGGCCGGCGCGCGCCGCAGCGAGCCTAGCCCGAGACTGAGACAACTCCCGGAGCACCTACGCGACCCGCCGTGCTCGGCCCGACGAACGTGAGCCACCGAACAGCCGCACGGTGAGCAGGGGACCACGCAGAGATACCCACCTCGGTACGATTCCTCACTTGCGGGGACGACGGACGCGGGGAGGCGGCCGGGGTGGACGACACGACACGCGACGCCCTGCGGCGCTCGGTCGGTACGCGTGCCCGGCGTTGGCTGCTCGCGGGCACCCTCCTGGCGGGGCTGCTCACCGCCGTGGCGCTCGTCGCGACCGCGGCGCCCGCCGATCGGACGTTCGTCGACCTGTCGGGTGCGGTCCAGAGTCTGCTGTCGGTGGCGACGCCACTGTTCGGCATCCTGCTCGCGCACGATCCGCGCCGGGAGTCCGGCGGTGTCGTCCCGACGGCGCTCGGAGTGCTGCTGCCGGCCGTCGTGATCGGGGTGGCCGGTGTGGTGATCTGCGCCGCGACGCTGGCGCTGAGCCCGGCCGACGGGGCGGCTGACCCGTGGCGGCATGCCGGCACGGTCGCGGTGGGCAGCGTGCTGGTGCAGGTGGTCGCCGGTCTGGTCGGCACCGGGCTCGGTCTGCTGCTGCGCTCGCGGGTGGTCGCGTTCCTCGCCACGATCGTCCTCCCGCTGGGCCTGTTCGGGCTGTTGGACGCCGTCGACGCGCTGCGTCCGGCGCTGCCGTGGCTCACCCCGTTCGGCAGCGTCCGCAACCTGCTCTCCGGGGAGATGAGCGTGCTGCGGTGGGCGCAGTGGCTGTGCGTACTCCTGATCTGGGGTGTTGGTCTGAACGCGCTCGGCGCGGCCGTGCGCGGCCGGCGTCACCCCTGACGTAGCCGACGGTCCGGCGTTCATCGCCCGTCCAGAGTGGGCGCCCACCGCTGCGCCGACATCCACGTGTCGATCGTCGAAAGATTCTGTTACGGGCCATTGACGCCCGTTGCACGGGGGTGATCTGATCGCGCTCTCAGAGAATCTTTCATCTTTCGATGGATGGGAGCCCCATGCCCAGGTTCCGCCGCACCGCGCTCGCCGCGGCACTCACGATCGTCACGGCCGCGCTGTCGACCGCCATCGCGCTGCCCGCCCCAGCGACCGCCGCGCTGCCCACCGCAGCCGTGGCGCTCGGCGACAGCTTCATCAGCGGGGAGGGCGCCGGCGCGTACACGCCGGTGGTCGACGCCAACGGGGTCACCCAGGGCTTCCCCGGCTGGTCCGCCCCGAACAACAACGCGTACTTCTGCCACCGGTCGGCCAACGCCTCGCTGAACCAGGCGAACCTGCCGGGCATCCAGAACCGGTTCAACCTGGCCTGCTCCGGCGGCCAGCCGCACGACATCGCGACCGCCTCGCAGGCCCGGACCAACGGCCGTACGGTGGCCGCGCAGCTCGACCAGCTCCGTGCCGTCGCGCAGACCCAGGACATCGACCTGGTGCTGATCGGCCTTGGTTCCAACAACAGCTCGTTCACCTTCGGCAGCGTCGCGGAGACGTGCGCCAACCGGTTCATCGCCGACGCCTGGACCGGCTGGTGGGAGTTCTGGGCGTACCTGAACGGTCCGGTCGAGCAGAAGCCGTGCAGCGACGCCGACCTGGCCACCGCCGCGCAGCTCAGCGCCGCGACCGCGGAGACCACCGCCGCCGTACGCCAGATCCTCACCACCCTCGACCAGGTGGACGCGGACGGACAGCACCGGGTGGTGTTCCAGGACTACACCAACCCGCTGCCGCAGGAGCTGAACGCGGCGTTCCACGAGGAGGACGGCCGCGACGACACCCGGGACAAGTTCCGTGACCTCGGCGCCGAGCGGTACGCGGCCGGCTGCCCGATCCACCGGGCCAGCCTCGCCCCCGGGCACCGCTTCTCGCAGGGACTCGGCGGCATCGTGAAGTCCACCCGGGACACCCTGGCCGCCGAGTTCCCCAACGACGATCTGGTCTATCTGAACGTGCAGCGGGCCTTCGACGGCGCGCGGCTGTGCGAGTCGACGTCCAGCCCGGCCGGCGCGCTGGCCACCCCGATCCGGTTGCAGGACGGCGCCACGGGCACCTTCGTGACGAGCCTCGCCGGTAAGGACAAGATCGCCATCCAGCGGATCGCCAACACCTGCGTCAGCTACTTCCAGACGTGCCAGGAGTCGTGGCACCCCAACGCCACCGGACACCAGGTGCTCGGCCAGTGCCTCGCCGGCGCCGCCGTCACCGCCGCCCGCGCGGTGTCGTGTGTCCGTGCGAGCAACGGGGCGATCTCGGTCTCCTGACCGGTCTCGCCACCGGAGGCCCCGTCATCCGACGGGGCCTCCGTCGTGTCGACTCAGTCCTCCTGCTCGACCGGCGTCCGTTCGCCGTCGCGCTCCACCTCGATCGGCGCGTGGTCCTTGCGCGGCGCGACCTCGGCGGTGGTGCGGTGCGGATCGTTGTCCGGGTGCATGAGCACCGCGTCGGTCTTGGGGGTCTTCTCGCGGACCTCGTCCGGCTGCGACATGCCGTTCCCCTCTCCGTCGGCGTCCGCCTGACCTACCCACCGCCGCGCCGACGACTCCTCGGCGAAGACGGTTCGGCCCCCGAAGCCCGAATGTCCCCGTCGCGGGGATCGACCGGCGGACGACGGGGTTAGCCGTCCGGGCGACGGGTAAGCCGCCTCGCCCGACACGGCGGAAGGGGATCACACATGTCCGAACGACACACCGCACTGCGCTCGATGCACGATCTGGGTCTGGCGGCCTGGTTCGGCGGCTCCCTCATGGGTGCCTTCGGCGTCAACGGCGCGGCAGCGAAGATCAACGACTCGACCCAGCGGCTCCCGGTCGCCTCGGCCGGATGGTCCAAGTGGACACCGGTCAACGCGGCCGCGATCGGCGCGCACCTCGCCGGCGCGGTCGGCGAACTGGTCACCGAGAGCCCGCGGGTGGCGGCCCAGCGTGGAGTTGGCCGCGCCAGCGCCATCAAGACGGCGCTGACGATCGGCGCGCTGGCCGTCACCGGCTACAGCCGGTTGGTCGGTATGCGGTTGGAGAAGGCGGGCGGACCGCCGGTGAGCGGCGCCACCGAGCCCAACCACCAGACACCGGCCAGCGTCGCCTCATCGCAGCGGCAGATGAAGCTGCTCCAGTGGGCGATCCCGGCGCTGACCGGATCGCTGGTCGTGGTCACCGCGTACATGGGTGAGCAGCAGAAGCCCGGTCAGGTGCTGCGGGGCCTGATGAGCCGTGCCGGCGGGATGCGCAGCGCCCCGATGGGCCTGGCCAAGATCGGCATGAGCGTCGGCGGCAAGCGCCAGATGGCGATGGCCGGACGCTGAGCGTCGGGCCGGCCGGGGCCCCGCCGGACCGTCGACGGCGGGACGCCGGCCGGCCCTGCGCCGCGCGGCACTTCGGGGTGGGCACGGGTCGCACCGGCGCCGGCCCACCCCGCGCCCACGCCCGGTGGACAGGACCGGGAGGGGCAACCCGTCCGTCGACAGCGGCGGACCGACCGAAGAGGTGGCCATGACGGCACACGAGGGACGCGGCGGTGACCGGCTCGAACCGGAGGCGACCAACCCGTGGGGAACCAGCGACGGCCTCGACGCCGACGCGCCCTGGGGCGCGGGCGACGACTCCCCGATGGACGAGGGCAGCGAGGAGACGGCGGTGCCCGAGGGGCGGCGCGGTGAACGGCGGGCGGGCTTGCCGGACGGGCAGAGCGGCCCGGCCGGACGGCACGGCTTCGGCTCGGTCGAGCCCACCCGCACCACGATGGCGGGGCCGGGCGCGCCGCCCGATCCCGCGCCCAGCGGACGGACGTTCCCCGACGAGGCGGAGGTCACCGAGCGGTCCCAGGACGCGCTGCGCAGCCGGGGTCGCCGCTCCTGAACGCCGGCGCTGCCCGCAGGCCCGGACGGTGGGCACGCGCGAAGGCCGTCGGTCAGCCGCGCGACGCCGCGACGGCCGGACCGTCGGACGTCCGACGCGGCCCGACGGGCACCGGTGTGTCGCCGAGCATCGTCTCGGCGAGCAGCTGCGCCAGCCGCGTCGCGTCCCGCTGGGCCTGCCCGGCGCAGCAGTTGTTGAACAGGACGTGCAGGTCGTCGACGTCCTCGGCCAACCCGGCCAGCCGTTCCGCCCAGGCGCGTAGCTCCTGCTCGGCGTACGCGTAGCGGAACTTGTCCTGCTTGTCGCCGTCGCGCCACGCGTCACTGTGGCCGTGGAAACGGACGATCGCCGGCTCAGCCGTCCGCACCAGGATCGGCGGCACCGACGAGGGGTGCCCCTGCGGCATGTCGACGCAGACCAGTGAGAGGTCGTGCGCGCGCAGCAGATCCAGGGTCGCGGTCGTGGCCGCGCCGTCGAACCAGGACCCGTGCCGCAGCTCCACCGCCACCCGCCACGGCCGGCAGCGCTGCGCCAGCTCCACGATGCGCCGCTCGGCGGCGGCGCTTCGGGCCAGCCAGGGCGGAAACTGCAGGAGGACAGTGCCCAACTTGCCGGCGGCCGCGATCGGGGCCAGCGCCGCCCGGAAGCGGGACCACAGCTCCTCGTACGCCTGCTCGGGCAGGTCGCGGCGACGGACCCGGCCGGCGCCGGCGGTCGGCCGCAGGTCGCGTGGCAGCGCGGCGACCGGCGTGGGATGCCCGGTGAAGAGGCTGAACGCCTTGACGTCGAAGGTGAAGTCGTCGGGCGTGGCGTCGACCCAGCCCTGTGTCGTCTCCGGGACCGGGACGGCGTAGTAGGAGGTGTCCACCTCGACGAGCGGGAACCGGCCCGCGTAGAAGGCCAGCCGGCCGGCCGGCGTGTTGGCCGAGCGGGGATACCAGCCCGAGCGCAGCAGCGACTGGTCCGCCCAGGACGACGTGCCCACCTTGATGACACCCATGTCATTCAGTGGACAGTCCCGCACCGCGATCGGCAACCGCTGACGCCCGATGCCCACGTCGTGTCCGACCTGGAAGTGTCGGTGCCCGGTCCTAGGCTGCGGGCCGACGGACTTCGAGGAGAGGGCGACACCATGACCAGCACCGCGCAGCTCACCGGGGAACGGGCCGACCTGTTGCAGACGCTGCGCCGGCACCGGGGCTTCCTCCTGCAGACCGTCGACGGTCTGACCGACGAGCAGGCCGGCACCCGCAGCACCGTGAGCGAGCTCTGCCCCGGCGGGCTGATCAAGCACGTCGCGACCACCGAGGAGCGGTGGATGCTGTTCGCCGTGGGTGGCGCCGAGGAGATGCAGCGGACCGAGATCGACTGGGTCGGCCAGTTCCAGATGTCGCCGGGCGAGACCCTGGCCGGGCTGGTCGAGCGGTTCCAGGCGGTGGCCGCGCACACCGACGAGCTGATCGCCACCCTCGACCTGGACGCGGCGCACCCGCTGCCGCAGGCGCCCTGGTTCGAGCCGGGCGCGAGTTGGACGGTGCGTCGGGTCCTGCTGCACCTGATCGCCGAGACGTCCCAGCACGCCGGGCACGCCGACATCCTGCGGGAGGCGATCGACGGGGCGAAGACCATGGGCTGACCCGCGATCCGGCGGTCACCGGCCCGCGTGCACGTCGTGTTCCTCGTCCCCCGCGCGAGCGGATGTGACATCGCCCGCCAGAGCGGCGCTGAGGGACACGAGATGAACGCGGACCGGATGGACGGCGAGACCGCCGAGCAGCTGCTCGGCGGTCTTCCCGTCGACGAGTCCGCCGGCACGCATCCGGTCGGGCTGCTGCTGACGGCGGCCCGCGCCGCTGCGCGGCCCGGCGAGCTGGCCGGTCTGGGCAGCGCCGTGCGGGGCTTCCGCCAGGCCCAGGCACACCGCCACCGGTCTCCCCCGGCCCAGCGGGACGCGCCCGTGCAGGAGCAGGGCTCGACGGCTGCCGATCTCAGGACCGGAACGGGGACGTCGGGGGCCTGACCGGCTGGGTGGAGCGCTCGCCGGCGTACGCGTCGGTGCGGCCCCAGCGCCCGGGAACGCCGAGCAGGTCGACACGGCCGAACCCCGCGGGCAGAGCGGGCCTGACCAACAGGTCCTCACCGGTGGGTCGCAGACCCAGCAGGGTGCCGAGCAACATCAGCAGGCCTCCCGAGGACCACGACTTCGGGCGTCCGGCCGACGGCAACTGGACCGGATACTTCGTCAAGCTCCGTTCGTAGCCGGCGATCAGCTCGGGTACCGCCCCGCCGAGCGTCTGGGCCAGGTCGAAGATGCCCTTCGCGATCCGGGCCGCGTGCGCGTCGAACCGGTAGTGCCGCAGCCCGGCGGCGATCAGGGCGTTGTCCGACGGCCACACCGCCCCCAGGTGCGACCCCACCGGGTTGTACGGGCGCTGACCGGCGGCGTACGTCCGCACGCCCCAGCCGTTGAAGAGCTGGGGCCCCAGGAGGTGCTCGGCGACCGCCTCGGCCCGATCGTCCGCGACGATCCCGCTCCACAGCAGGTGCCCGATGTTTGACGACAGGGCGTCGACCGGTTCGCCGTACGGGTCCAGCGCCAGCGCGTAGTACTCCCGGTGGGGCAGCCAGAAGTCCCGGTTGAACCGCTCCTTCAGCGCCGTGGCCTCCCGGTCGAGACGGTCGGCGTACTCCGGGTCGCCCCAGAACTCGCGGGCCAGCCGGGCGCCGCGCCGCTTCGCGTCGTACGCGTAACCCTGCAACTCACAGGTGGCGCGGGGGAACTCGGGCAGCCGTCCCTGCGCGTCGATGATCGCGTCCGAGGAGTCCTTCCAGGACTGGTTGACCGCGCCGACGCGCTCATTGCGGCGCTGGTAGCGCACGTAGCCGTCGCCGGTCATGTCGCCGTACTCGTCGATCCAGTCCAGCGCCATCCGGGCCGGCTGGCGCAGCTCGCGGACGAGCTGGGCGTCACCGGACCAGCGCTCGTACTCGTCGAGCAGCACCACGAACAACGGGGTGATGTCCGCGGCGGCGTAGTACACCGCGCTCGGTCGCTCACCGAAGACGCTCGACTCGCCGTAACGGAGCTCAGAGACGATCTTGCCGGGCTCCTCCTCGCGTTCGTCGTCGAGGTGCCCGCCCTGCAGCAGGGCCAGCATCCGCAGCGTGGCCGGCGTCAACTCCGGGGTGAAGGCCAGCGTCTCCAGGCAGGTGATGATGCTGTCCCGCCCCAGGAAGGCCATCGACCACGGGAGGCCGGCGACCGGCACGCGCTCGGCGGTCGACAGTGGCCGGTACCGCAGCGCGGCCAGGTCGGCGAGGCTCCCCCGGTACATCTCCTCCAGGCCCCCGCGCTCGGCCACCAACCGCGGCGCACGGTCCAGCCAGGCCGCCAGGTCCTCCCGCATCCCGGTGCGGACGGCCCGCTGGTGCGCATGGAGGCTGGCGCGCATGTCCTGGCCGCCCTCCCCGACGACGGTCAGGACGACGTGCAGGTCGGTCTCCCAGCGCCCGTGCGGGGGGATGCGGATCCGGAACGTCATCCCGCCCTCGTCGACGTCGACCGCGGCGGTGCTGCTGACCGTCGTCTCCCGGACGAACCGCTGCCGCTCGTAGCGCAGGGTGAGCCGTTGGCGCGCGGAGTCGACGTCGACCCGTACGTCCCGCCACCGCAGGTTCCCGATCTCGGTGATGTCGGCGAAGTCGCTGCCCATCTCCATCCGTACGGTCAGCTCGGCGGGCTGCGGCGAGTGGTTCAGCACGGTGATCTTCTCGTGGAAGCAATCGTGGACCGAGCGGTGCCGGATGATCGACAGGTCGGCGTCGACGTAGTGGCTCGCGGCGCCGGGCACCAGGAAGAACCGGGTCTCGAAGTACGTCATGTCGTCCCGGGAGAGGGCGTTGATCCGCTCGCCGTCGACGGTCAGCACCCAGTGCGAGAGGAAGCGCGTGTCGAACGCGAAGAGCCCGACGGGCGCCTGCGGATCCACCTCGACGTCACCCTGGGCGTCGCTGATGGCGAACACGTTGCCGGCGAGGACGTGCACGAGCTCCTGCCTCATGGCCGGCCGTCCGGCCCGCCGGTCGCCGCCCGCCCGGCCGGCGCGCTCCGCCGGGCCAACGCGGCCCGCCCCAGCTCGCGCGGGTGCCGGGCGCCCCTCGGCCCTGGCAGGACACGCCGCAGCACCAGCAGCAGCCGCATGTCGCCCCGCAGCGTCAGCTCGTTGCGCAGCAGCGCCGTGCCCGGGGGCAGGTCACCGTTGACCAACTCGTCGAAGACCGCCCGGGGCGCGCGGACGACCAGGTCGGCGTCGTCGGCCGAGCGGCTGACCCGGATGTGCTGGTCCGCCACGGTCAGGTACCAGTGCTCGGTGTACCCGTCGTCGCGCAGGTCCAGCCGGAGCGTCCCGGCCATCGTCTCGGGCAGGTCGAAAGGCCGGCCCGTCTCCAGGTGCTCCAGGTAGCTCGTCGCCGTCGTGCCCATCACATCCCCTCCCGCATCCCCGCAGAGTCCCTCGCGCCAGGGTGATCGGGAGTCACCCGAATCGGGTGAACCCGCGAGCTCCGCGCCCCCGCGATCTTGCACTTTCGGTGGTGACATATCGGTCGAGAGAACGCGAATCGACAGCAGAAACTGCAAGATCGCGCGGGGACTCGGGGGCGGGGAGGGTTGGGTTTGTTTGGCACGGGGGGTGGTGGGCAGGCAGCGACGCCAGGACGGCGACGGCAAGGGGGGGTCGACATGCGGGCGCTGCGGCTGCGGGAGTGGAAGTCGACACCGGAGCTGGTCGAGGTTCCCGAGCCGACGCCAGGTCCAGGTCAGGTGGTGGTACGGATCGGAGGCGCGGGTGCCTGCCACTCGGATCTGCACCTGATGGACGAGTTCGAGCCGGGCGCGATGCCGTGGAATCCGCCGTTCACCCTCGGGCATGAGAACGCGGGCTGGGTACACACACTCGGCGACGGGGTCTCCGGGTTGACGGTGGGGCAGCCCGTGGCGGTGTTCGGCTCGTGGGGGTGCGGCACCTGCGCCCGGTGCCGCCTCGGCATCGACCCGTACTGCGAGAACCCGGCCGGCGCGCCGGTGCCGAGCGGAGGTGGTGGGCTGGGCCTGGACGGCGGGATGGCCGAGTACCAGTTGGTCCCGGACGCGCGGCATCTCGTGCCGCTGCCGAACGGGCTCGACCCGGTGCACGCCGCCCCGCTGACCGACGCGGGTCTCACCCCGTACCACGCCATCCGGCGGTCCTGGCCGAACCTGCCGCCGGGCAGCACCGCCGTCGTGATCGGCGTCGGGGGGCTGGGACACGTCGGCGTGCAGATCCTCAAGGCGACCACGGCCGCGCGGGTGATCGCCGTGGACACCCGCGCCGAGGCGCTCGACCTGGCGCGGCAGTACGGCGCCGACCGCACAGTCACCCCGGGCCCCGAGGCCACCGAGGAGATCCGGCGGGCCACCGGTGGGCGGGGCGCCGACGTGGTGCTGGACTTCGTCGGCAGCGACGCCACCCTGACGCTCGGCGCGGCGGTGGCCCGCACCGTGGGTGATCTCACGATCGTGGGCATCGGTGGGGGCACGCTGGGAGTCTCGTTCTTCTCCGTGCCGTACGAGGTGAGCATCGCGACGACGTACTGGGGGAGCCGGCCCGAACTGGTGGAGGTGCTGGACCTCGGCGCGCGGGGCCTGGTCCGGCCGAAGATCACCACGTTCGCGTTGGAGGACGCGCTTGACGCGTACCGGCAGATGCGCGACGGGACGCTCGAAGGCCGGGCGGTGATCGTGCCGTGAGCCCGGCAGACGCCGGGCGTCAGCCGCGCTCGAGCAGGCCCCGGACGTAGGCGGCCTGGCCGGCATGCTGCGCGTCGTCGTCGGCGATGCTGACCAGCCGCACGCCGAGGCTGACCGGCGGGTCCCACGACTCGTCGACGATGCGGTCCAGGTCCGCCGGGCGCAAGCCGGCGAGAAACGATCGGGTACGCGCCGCGACCGCGCCGTAGTAGTCGACGAGCGCCTGCGCGCTCTCCGGCCGTACCCCTGCGACCTGGGCGGGCGTGTGACCGTAGCCGGTGTCGTGCGGGTCGGCGACGAGCCCGAAGCGCCCCGCCCAGTCGCCACCGGTCCAGATCTGCTCGGCGTCGAGCAGGTCGGCGACGTGGTGGTCCTGGACGCGGGTCAGGTGCCAGACGAGCCAGCCGATCGAGTTGGCCCCCTCGGCGGGCGCCCAGCGCAGCTGCTCCGGCGTGAGGCCGTCGACCGCCGCGCGGACGAGGTCGGGCAGCCGGTCGTACGTCTCGGTCAGCAGGTCACTCACGTCCACGGGTACGCCTCCTGGTGGGTCTTGGATCACCGTACCGCCGGCCACCGACGGCCGAACCTCGGCCGCTACCGTGATCACGTGGTCGCCGCGCTGGAGCTGTATCTGGACCCGGACGCCACGCGGCGGATCCGGGTGCTGTGGGACGCCTTGGAGGCCGAGGGTGTGCAGAGCATGCGCTCGCTGCTCCAGCAGCGTCACCGCCCGCACGTGTCCCTCGCGGTGGCGCCCCGTTTCGACCCGGAGCGGGTGGCCGAGGCGCTGAGCGGAACGGTCGTGGCGGCTCCGCTGCGCCTCGACTTCCAGCACGCCGGGCAGTTTGTCGGTCGGGTGCTGTGGCTCGGTCCGACGCCGACGGCGGAACTGCTGGCGCATCACCGGCTGGTGCACGGCCGACTCGCCGCCGCCGGTATCGAACTGGTCGAGCACTACCAGCCGGGGCGCTGGGTGCCGCACTGCACGCTGTCCATGCGGGTGCCGAACACGTTGATGGCCGCCGCGGTGCGCCGCTGTCTGGAGGTGCTGCCGCTGACGGCGACCGTGGTCGGCGCGGCGCTCACCGACCACGCCCGTGGTATCGCCCACCCGCTGCGCTGAGCAGGCCCGGCCGCCGGGCAAGTTGTCCGGTTTGGCGGGCCTGAGTCGGGAAACCGAAAACAGGGGGTGCGGACGCGGCCCGACGTGGGATGGTTCGACGTGGATGCCGTACCGGTGGCGACCCGCGTGCGCGGGTCGCCCGGCCGGGCGCGCGGGGCACACCGCGTCGCCCGCGACGGCTTCGACGACGAGAGGCAGGGCCCATGCAGGCTCAGCGCAGGCCACCGCGGAGCGAGCGGAGCCAGACCAAGCACGACCGCACCGGCGGTGGCCTGACCGGTGCCGCCACCCCGCTGACCATCTGGGCCGCCGCCGTGCTGCTCGGTCGCATCGGCGCCGGCGACGACGACCTCGAGGACGAGCGGCACATCCTGCGCGGCATCGAGTGAGCGTCGTTCACAGCCAGCCGCGGCGCTTGAAGACCAGGTAGAGGGTGCCGCAGACCAGCACCATGAGCAGGAGCGCGAACAGGTAGCCGAAGCGCCAGTTCAACTCGGGCATGTGCACGAAGTTCATCCCGTACACCGTGCCGATCAGGGTGGGGGCGAACAGGATCGCGGCCCACGAGGAGACCTTCTTCAACTCCTCGTTCTGCGCGTAGCTGGCGGCCGTGAGGCTGCGCATCTCCTCGTTCTGCTGCTGCGAGACCAGCGTGGCGTTGACGGTGAGGATGTTCTGCAGCAGGTGCCGGAACCCGTCCACCCGCTCCACCACCTGGGTGAGGTGGTCGATGACGTCACGCAGGTAGCGGCGCAGCTCCTCGTCGGTGCCGTAGCTGCCGGCGCCGGCCGCCAGGGAGTCGAGCATGCCCAGCAGTGGGCGGGCGGCCCGCTGGAACTCGATGACCTCCCGGCTGAGCCCGTAGATGCGCCGGCTGGCGTTCGGGTCACCACCGAACACCTGGGTCTCGATCTCGTCGATGTCGTTCTCCAACCCGGCGACCACCGGCGCGTACCCGTCGACGACCTGGTCCAGGATCGCGTACAGCACCGCCTCGGGGCCCCGGGCGAGCATCGGCGCGTCGGCCTCCATGCGACGTCGTACCGCGGCCAGGTCGGGCGCCTCTCCGTGCCGGACCGTGACCACGAAACCGGGCCCGATGAACAGGTGCAGCTCGGAGAACTCCACCTCCTCCCGCAGGTCGTCGTAGCGGGCGGCGCGCAGCACCACGAAGAGGGTGTGCCCGTACCGTTCCAGCTTGGGCCGCTGGTGCGCGTTGATCGCGTCCTCAACCGCCAGGTCGTGCAGACGAAACTCGCGCGCCAACGAGGAGATCTGGTCGATGTCGGGGCGGTACAACCCGATCCAGGCCATCGCGTGGTCCTGCGTCTGCAGGCAGGCGTACGTCTCGGCGAGACCGGCCGGTGAGGCGAACCGGTGTCCGCGGATGTAGACCGCGCTGTCCACCAGACGGCCGGTGGACGGGCTCCCCGGCTGTGCGGGCGGGACGGCCCCGACCCGGGCCTCGTGCTCGTCGAGCTGACGGCCGAAGCCGTCGCCCCGGCGGAAGCGGCGGCCACCAACCACGAGCCCGCTCCCCTCCCGGCGCTGCCCGGCCCGGGGTTCGGGACGGGGGCGCTGCTTCCCCGGTGCTTACGACCCGAAACCCGGGGCCCCGGGCCGGTGCACGCGACGGACGGTTTCCGCACACCGCCGGACGGATGGCGACCACACGGCGGATACTCGCGGTGACCATGGGCGGGACGGGGGTGACGCCGGTGGAGGTGAACAGGCGTGCCGGCCGGCGGACCGACCGGGTACGGCGCTGGCTGCTCGCCGACGAGTCGCAGCAGCCCGTGCCGCAGGGCCCCGGCGGTCGCCCACCCGAGCAGCGCCACCACCCGTGGTGGAAGGTGATGTGCCTGACCGGCGTCGACTACTTCTCGACGCTGGGCTACCAGCCGGGGATCGCGGCGCTGGCGGCGGGGGCGCTCTCGCCGGTGGCGACCCTGGTGCTGGTGCTGGTGACGCTGCTGGGCGCGCTGCCCGTCTACCGGCGGGTGGCGGTGGAGAGCCCGCACGGCGAGGGTTCGATCGCGATGCTCGTACGCCTGCTCAGCTACTGGCCGGGCAAGCTGTTCGTGCTGGTGCTGCTGGGCTTCGCGGCCACCGACTTCATCATCACCATCACCCTGTCCGCGGCCGACGCGACCGCCCACCTCGACGAGAACCCGTTCCTGCCCAGCGGCCTCAAGGGTCACGAGGTGGTCATCACGCTGCTGCTGGTGGCGCTGCTCGGCGCGGTGTTCCTCAAGGGGTTCGGCGAGGCCATCGGGATCGCCGTCGTCCTGGTCGCGGTCTACCTGACGCTGAACGCGGTGGTGATCGCCGACGCGCTGTGGCGGGTGGTGAGCCACCCGAGCGCGGTCGGGGACTGGACGAACGCCCTGACCACCGGACACGGGGATCCCCTGCTGGTGGTCGGGCTGTCCCTGCTCGTGTTCCCGAAGCTGGCGCTGGGTCTGTCCGGTTTCGAGACCGGGGTGGCGGTGATGCCGCACATCCGAGGGGACCGCCAAGACTCGGAGGACCGGCCGTTGGGCCGCATCCGGGGCGCGCGGCGGCTGCTCACCACGGCCGCCGCGACGATGAGCGTCTTCCTGATCACCAGCAGCGTGACCACCACCGTGCTGATCCCGCCCGAGGCCTTCCGGCCTGGCGGGGCCGCCAACGGCCGGGCACTGGCCTACCTGGCCCACCAGCATCTCGGCGGGGTGTTCGGCACCGTCTACGACCTCTCCACCATCGCGATCCTCTGGTTCGCGGGGGCGTCCGCGATGGCCGGGCTGCTGAACCTCGTACCCCGGTATCTGCCCCGCTACGGCATGGCGCCGACGTGGGCTCGCGCGGTCCGGCCGCTGGTCCTGGTGTTCACCGGCGTGGCGTTCCTCATCACGATCATTTTCTCCGCCAGCGTCGACGCGCAGGGCGGCGCGTACGCCACCGGGGTTCTGGTGTTGATCACCTCGGCGGCGACGGCCGTGACGCTCGCGGCGCGGCGGCGGCGTCAGCGCGGTCGCGCGGTCGCGTTCGGGGTCATCACGGTGGCGTTCGTCTACACCACCGTGGCGAACGTGGCAGAGCGGCCCGACGGCGTGAAGATCGCCGCCTGCTTCATCGGCGCGATGATCCTGGTGTCGGCGCTGTCGCGGGTGTCGCGGGCGTTCGAGCTGCGGGTCGACCGCGTCCAGCTCGACGAGCTGGCGAGCGCGATGATCGACGAGCGCTCCGGACGTCGCATCCGCCTGGTCGCGCACGAGCCGGAGCGCCGCGACCTCGCGGAGTACCGCGACAAGCTGGCCCAGACCATGGCGGACAACGACTTCCCCGACGACAGCGACGTGATCTTCGTCGAGGTCCGGGTCACCGATCCGTCGGACTTCGAGACGGGGTTGCTGGTACGCGGCAGCGTGGCGCACGACCGTTTCCCGGTGCTCAGCCTGGCCAGCTCCTCGGTGCCGAACGCGCTGGCCGCGCTGCTGCTGGAGATCCGCGACCGCAGCACGCGCCGCCCCCACATCTACTTCGAGTGGACCGAGGGCGGCCCGGCCCGCAACGTGCTGCGTTACCTGGCGTTCGGGCAGGGCGAGATCGTCTCGGTCACCCGGGAGATCCTGCGCCGCCAGGAGCCGGACCGGACGCGCCGGCCCCACGTGCACGCCGGCTGACCGGCTCGCCGAGCGCGGGTCGCGGCCGGTGAGGGTGGTCATATCGGCTGGACGACCGACCGGTGGCTGCTGCTAGCCTCGGCGCAGGTCATGAGTGCCAGCGCGAAGCCCCGGCTCGCTGGCCGGCAACCCTCCTCCGCGGTGGGGTGCCCCGGGTGAAGACCAGGCACCGGCGGGACGTCGGTGCAAGCGTGGCCTGGCACCCAGGTCAGCACCAAGACCCGGGAGACCGCATGCACATCCTCAGCCCCACGCCACCGGCCGTCCGGCGTACGCCGGCCCTGACCCGGCGCCGCCACGTGGACCTGATGCGAATGCGCAGCGCGGCGTGTACCGCCGCCTAAAGCGCTGACCCCTCCCCACCCCGCCCCACCCTTCTTCGCGTCGATCATGAAGTTGTTGCCCGCCTGACCGGCGTGTCGCGGCAATAACTTCATGATCGACGGGATCGACGCATCCCTTTGGAGTTAGTTATGCGTATTTCTTCTCGTTTTGTTGCTGTTGGGGTTTCTTTGTTGACCGTTGGTTTGCTGGGTGCTTGCTCGGGTGGAGGTGACTCTTCGGAAAGTGGCGGCGGGAACCCGTACGGTCTGGCGCAGCCGGGTGTGCTGCGGGCCGGCACGCTGACCGACGCCCCACCCAACGTCTACCTCACGGACGGCAAGTTCACCGGCTTCGACAACGACCTGCTGACCGCCGTGGCCGGCAAGCTCGGCCTGAAGGTGGAGTTCGTCGGCACCGACTTCTCCGCGCTGCTCTCCCAGGTCAACAACCACAAGTTCGACGTCGGAAGCTCCTCGATCACCATCACCGAGGCGCGCAAGAAGACCGTCGACTTCGGCAACGGGTACGACTTCGGCTACTTCGGGCTGGACGTGCCGGCCGGCTCGCCGATCAAGGGATTCGACCAGCTCACCGGCGAGCGTGTCGTGGTGGTGCAGGGCACCGTCCAGGACGACTACGCCACCGGCAAGCAGCTCGACCCGGTCCGCGTGCCGGACTACAACGGCGCGATCAACCAGCTCAAGGCGGGCACGGCCGACGCCTGGATCGCACCGGCCGAGATCGGCGAGAAGTCCGCCGCCGACAGCAACGGCAAGATCACCGTGGCGGCCAAGCAGCTCAGCCCGGCGCCGACCGCGTACGCCGTCGCCAAGGGCAGCGACAAGCTGCGCGAGGCGCTGAACAAGGCCCTCGACGAGGTCATCGCCGACGGCACCTGGAGCCGGTTGCAGGCGCAGTACTACCCGGGCCGGCCGATCCCGGCGGACTTCAAGCCGGGCAGCGGCAAGGCGACAGCCCCGTCCGCGTCCGGGTCGGCGCAACCGTCGGCGTCCGCGTCGGCCGCCTCCTGAGCGGCCGGCGGTGACGAGCGAGCAGGGCGGCAGGAGAGGCGAACGATGGATCCGTTGAGCACCCTCTGGGAAACGTTCTTCGACGTCGACGCGATGCGCGAGGCGTTGCCCGAGATGCTGACCGTCGGGCTGCCCAACACGCTGATCCTGGCGGTCTCCGCCGCCCTGCTCGGCACGGTGCTGGGTCTGCTGCTGGCCGTGGCCGGCATCTCCCGCAGTCGGTGGCTACGCTGGCCGGCGCGCGTCTACACGGACGTGTTCCGAGGGCTGCCGGCCGCGGCGACGATCCTGCTGATCGGCGTCGGGTTGGCGCCGCTGGGCATGCGGGTCTGGGGACCGGAACCGTACCCGCTGGGCATCCTCGCGCTGTCGCTGATCGCCGCCGCGTACATCGGGGAGATCTTCCGCTCCGGCATCCAGTCGGTGGAGGCCGCCCAACTGGAGGGCGCCCGGGCGCTCGGCTTCTCCTGGGCCGACGCGATGCGGCTGGTGATCATCCCGCAGGGCATCCGGCGGGTGCTGCCCGCCTGGGTCAACCAGCTCATCGCGCTGATCAAGGACTCCAGTCTGGTGTACTTCCTCGGCCTGGTGGCCAGCCAGCGCGAGCTGTTCCGGATCGGGCAGGACTACGCGGCCACCACCGGGAACGAATCCGCGCTGCTGCTGGCGGGCCTGTTCTACCTGGCGTTGACCGTCCCGCTGACCCACCTCGTCAACTGGATCGACCGGCGGCTGCGCCACGGCCGCCCGGCCACCGCGCCGGACGACGAGGACGACGACACGGCGCTGCCCGCCACGACGCAGGGAGACCGGCGATGACCACGACCTCGGTGAGCGTGCAGGCGCGCGACGTCCACCTGGCCTTCGGGCCGAACCGCGTGCTGCGCGGCGTCGACCTGACCGTGCCCCGCGGCGCGACGGCCTGCGTGATCGGACCGTCCGGTTCGGGCAAGTCCACCCTGCTGCGTACGCTCAACCGCCTCATCGAACCCGACCGCGGCGACGTGCTGCTGGACGGACGCAGCGTGCTGCGGGACGACCCGGACGCGCTACGCCAGCGGGTCGGCATGGTGTTCCAGCAGTTCAACCTCTTTCCGCACCTGAGCGTGCTGCGCAACGTCACGCTGGCGCTGCGCCGACTGCGCAAGCTCGGCCAGGACGAGGCGGTCCAGGTCGCCCGCGCGCAGTTGGAGCTGGTGGGGCTCGCCGGCAAGGCCGACGCCCGGCCCGCGCAGCTCTCCGGCGGTCAGCAGCAGCGGGTGGCGATCGCCCGGGCGCTGGCGCTGCGACCCGAGGTGATGCTCTTCGACGAGGCCACCTCGGCGCTCGACCCGGAGCTGGTCAAGGGGGTCCTCGGGGTGATGGCCGACCTGTCCGCCGCCGGAATGACCATGGTGGTGGTCACCCACGAGATGGGCTTCGCCCGGCAGGTCGCCGACACCGTGGCCTTCATGGACCGGGGCGTGGTGCTGGAGGCCGGCCCGCCGGAGCGGATCTTCGAGGGGGCCGAGCATCCCCGGCTGCGAAGCTTCCTCGCCCAGGTGCTCTGAGGAGACCGCTCAGCCAGCCTGGTGGCGCAGGTGCGCGGCGAACGCCTGCAGGTCGCCGAGCAGTTCCAGGATGGCGTTGCGGTAGGCCACCGACGCCCACAGGTGCAGCTCCTCGTCGTCCAGCCCGCCGAACGCGAGCGACAACGCCTTGCGGCGACGTCGGTCGAGCACCTTGTGCGGGCGCGCGAGCAGGTCACCCTCGCGCCGCAACGCCTGGAGGTAGGCGGCCACCGCCTCCTGGTAGTGCCGCCCGGCGACCCGTTCCAGCAGGGTGAACTCGAAGACGTTCAACGCCGCCTCGGAATCCCAGTACGCGCTGTCGCGCACCGGCGCGCTCGCCACGTGCCGGCCCATGGCGTGCCGGGCCTCGTAGAGCAGCAGCACACCCCGGCCGGTGGTGCTCAGCGGCCGGCGCGGCGTCGGCAGCCGCAGCGTCCGCACCGGCGCGGCGGCGGTCAGGTCCACCGCACCTGCGTACGTCGGCAGGCGCTGCGTCGTCGACGCCGGCTCGGGCAGCAGGCAGGCCAGCTCCTGGTAGGGCACCGGGCCGCCGGAGGGCAGGGCGCGTACGGTCGCCTCGTGCAGCTCGCCGAGCGGCCGGTCGTCCGGGGGGCGCCCCGGCGGCAGCGTGAGCACGAGGCCGTTGGCGCCGGGCACGGGCACAGCCAGCACGCAGGAGTTACGCAGGAACGCCCAGGTCGCCGCCGCTTCGCGGATACCACTCGCAACGGCCTGCGCGTCCGCCCGCCAGTCCTGGGCGATCCGTAGCCGCCGCGCCAGGTCGGCGGTGGCCGCGCCGTCGTGCGGATACAGCTCCCGTACGGCCCGGGGCAGCGACCCGGGGCGCAGCGCCAACGGGTCACCGGTGGGCGCGGGCACGGCGTGCCTCGGGCAGTCGGCGTCGGAGTGCGGGTCACCGTCGACCGCGTGGCAGTCGCCCAGCCAACTCGCCCCGGGTGGTCCTGGCGGACGGGCGAACGCCAGGTGGGGCAACCGTCCGGTACGCAGGACCGTCTCGTACTGCGGCCGGGCGCGACCGGCCCGCAGCCCGTCCAGCGGCAGCACGGGGGCGAGGGTCACCACGGCGGCGAGGACGACGCAGTGCGGGCAGGCGTCGCGGACGCGGTAGCGCCGGAGGTGGTCCACGCCGGGCTGTTCCCACTGGACGCCGACGACGGCACCCTCCTGCGCCATCAGGTAGAGAAACTGGGTGGCGACACGCTCGCGGGTGACCGAGGCCAGCTCGTCGAGGAACTGCCGCTCGGTGACCACCCGCGGCTCGGCCGCGCTCGCCCCGCTGGTCATGGACACCCCCACCCGGACCGAACGCATCGACGATCGCCGAATGGCTTTCACCGTACCCGCCGACGAGCGGCCCGAATGCCCCGTACCCGGCCGAGCCCATGTCACCAATCCGTCACGGGATACCGCCGCTGGTCACTCGTTCGGGTTGCGGCCCAGCAGTCGGATCTCCTCGTTGTCCAACGCCGACTGGAGCTCCTGGAGCACCAGGTCGTCGATCTCCCGGTTGTCGCGCAGCCGCGTCAGCTCCCGTCGCTTGTGGGCGAGGACGCCGAGACGCAGCCGGAGCTCCAGCTTGCGCTCCTGAGCGGTCCGACCACCGGTCTCGTTGAGGTCGGCCAGGTGTCGCTGGTACTCGGCGCGCAGCCGGCGTACGGCCTCCTCCTCGGCCCCCACCTTCTCGGCGACTCCGGGCAGGGCGTCCAGGCCGGCCTGGGTGGCACGGCGGCGGGCGTGTCGGGTCTCGTCGACGCGCTCGGGGTCGCCGGACAGGCCCGCCCAGCGCACCACCAGCGGCAGCGTGGTGCCCTGCACCAGCATGATCAGGACGATCACCAGCGCCGTGACGAAGATGATCAGATCCCGCTCGACCACCGGACGACCGGAGACCGTCATCGTCGGCACGGCCAGCGCGGCGGCGAGCGACACGGCGCCCCGGAAACCGGACCAGCCCGCGACCGTGCCGACCCGCCAACTCGGTGTCGTGCGCTCCTGCTCCGCCATCCGAAGACGCCGCAGCCGCACCGACTGCGACGTCAGGTAGACGAAGCCCAACCGAGTGAGCACCACGGCGAGCGTCACCGCGAGCACGATCAGCACGGCCCTCGGGGGCGAGGTGCTGACGATGCCGCGCACGGCGCGGGGAATCTGGGTGCCGAGCAGCACGAACAGGCCGCCGTTGATCAGGAAGGTGGACAGGTCCCAGAACGCGTACGCCAGCACCCGGGAGCGGGCGCGGATGACCCGTGGGCCGGCGTACGCGAGCACCAGACCGGCGACCACGACGGCCAGCACACCACTGGCGTGCACCGCGCTGGCGAGCAGGAAGGCGGCGAACGGCGTCAGGACGCTCAGCGCGCCCTCGCGCAGCGGATCGTCGAGCCGCTTGCGGATCAACACCACGATGACGCCCACCAGCAGACCGGCGACCACCCCGCCGAGGCTGGCCCCGACGAACTCCTCGCCGATGCCCAGCGCCCCCGGTTCCCCGCGCTGGGTGAGCAGGCCCACGGTCACCGCGAAGATCACCAGGGCGGTTCCGTCGTTGATCAGGCTCTCGGCGTGCAGGGTGGTGAGGAGCTTGCGGGGCAGCCGCTTGGCCAGACCGGTGACCGCGGCGGCATCGGTCGGCGCGAGGACCGCGCCGAGCACCCAGGCGGCGGCGGGGTTCACGCCGAACGCCTGGGCGGTCAGGGAGACGGTGATCATGGTGAGGACCACGAGCACGACGGCGAGCAGCCCGATCACCGGCAGGTTGGCCCGGATCTCCCGCAGGCTGATGGTCAGGCTCTCCCGGTAGAGGATCGCCGGCAGGAAGATCAGCAGTACCAGGTCCGGTTCCAGGACCAGGTCGGACAGCGGCGGCGCGAGCCCGAGCAGCACTCCGAACGCGATGAGCAGCACCGGCGGCGCGACCCGGTAGCGGCCGCCGAGGGTGGTGCCGATCAGGACGGTGACGCCCAGCACCACGATCAGCACGAGCCCCTGCACGGCGTACCCCCTAGATCCCCGATTGGCGGCGCAGGCCGGTGGTTCCATCTGACCGCACACCGGTTGCCGGTTCCACCGGAACCGGCAAGTCGCCGGCTGCCGAGCGCGGCAGTGCTCAGGTCGGGTCGACTGCGCGGACGCGCGCGGTGAGCAGGCGGGCGGTGCGGCGGTGCGTGCCGGCCTCCTCGTCGTGGCCGAGCGCGGCGGCGAGATCGGCCAGGTGCCCGGCGACCGGTCCGGCGGTGAGCACGCCGCTGCCGGCGGCCAGTTCGGCGGCGGCCGGCCGGAGCGCGGCGGCGGCGCGCTCGATGGCGGGCCGGTCGTCCAGGGCGAGCGCAGCCCGGGCGACGAGGCACAGTCGCACCTCGCGCAGCAGGTCGTGTGGCCCGTCCGGGACGGCCCGCAACGCCGACACGGCGGCGCCGCGGTCACCGGAGTGGGCGAGCAGCAGCGGTCGGACCCACGGCTCGTGCGGGCCCCAGTCCAGCCCCGCCCAGTCCTCGTCGCCGAGACCGTCGACCGGCCGCCCGTCGGCCGGGACCAACCGATCACCCGACGGCTCGGCGACGGCGTCGGCCAGGCGCAGGCCGAGCAGCGCGAGCGGCAGCAGCCCCTGGGCCAGGCCCGGCATGCCGTCGGTCGGCAGCCGCTCGGCGGCGCTCCGGTACGCGGTCACCGCCGCGCCCCGGTCACCGACCCACGCCCGGCGCAGCGCGGCGTACCAGCCGGTGAAGACACCGACGAGCGGCAGCTCGTACCGCTGCGCCAGGCGGTCGGCGGCGCGCGCGTGCTCGTCCGCGCCGGTCCGGTCGGCCCGCGCGCAGCACGCCTGGAGCAGGATGAGGTGGCCCAGCACCTCGAAGGTCACCAGGTGCCGCCGGGCGGCGAGGTCGACCAGTTCGGCGCCGATCCGGGCCCGGGCGTCGGCCAGCCCGACGCGGTCGAAGGCGTGCATGAAGCGCGCGTTCAGCGCGAAGGCCAGCAGCCCGGGGTCGTCGAGGGTCCGGGCGATCCGTTCGGCCTCGACGGCGGCGCGGCGGCCACGGTCATCGGTGACGCCCCGCAGTTCCAGCGCGAGGGTGCTCAGCAGCCGACTGCGGTGCGCCGATCCGGACGGGCCGAGGCCGGTCAGGGCGTGCTCGGCGGCGCGGACGATCCGCCCGGAGAGCGGGTCGTCGTCGTTGCGGGTCCAGATGGCGGGCACGTCGAAACCGGCCAGCACCTGGGCGGTCAGTCGGGCGTCACCGAGCGCCTCGGCGTCGGCGATCGCCTCGGCACGGTGACGCCGCGCCTCGGCCAGCCGACCCGTCACCGCCAGCGAGCGCCCGAGGCCGAGCAGAGCCGTCAGCCGCTCGCGCCGCTCGGTCCCCCCGGCCCGGTCGTACGCCTCGACGACCTGCGCCCACAGCCGGGTGGCCTCGTGCGGGTTGCCGCCACGTTCGGCCCGTTCGGCGGCGGTACGGGCGTAGTCGGCGGCCCGGCGGGCGGCCGTCGGCCCCCCGGCGGACAGCAGGTGGTGGGCGAGCGTGGCGGGGTCGACGGGCTGGTGCCGCTGCAACGCCTCGGCCACGGCGGCGTGCCAGGCGGCGCGGCGCGGCGCGGACAGGTCGGCGTAGAGCGTGTCGCGGACCAGGATGTGGGTGAACCGTAGCCGCCCGTCGGACGCCTGCTCGGTCAGGAAGCCGGCCTGCAACGCGCGGTCGACGGCGTCCAGCAGCACCGCCGGGTCGTCGGTCAACGCGCCGAGCACGGCGGGGTCGACGTCCCGGCCGAGCACCGCCGCCTGCCGCAGCACGGTACGGGTTGGTGGGGGCAGCTGCGCGAGGCGGTGCCGGATGACGTCGCGCACCCCGGGCGGTACCGCCTCCAGCGCCGCGCCGCCCGCCTCGGCGTAGAGCTGGACCAGCTCCCGGACGAAGAACGGGTTACCCGCGCTGCGGCGGTGGATCAGCGCGACGGCGGGCGGGGTCAGTTCGGTGCCGGCGACGGCGCGGGCCAGTTCGCCGGTGGCTTCCAGGGACAGGCCTGCGAGGTACTCCCGCACGGGTTCGAGCCCGGCGGCGCGGGCCAGGGCGGCGGTCAACCCCCCGGTGATCTCGGTGGCCCGGTACGTGCCCAGGACCAGCACCGGGCCGGTGGCGGGTTGCGGCCCGGCGAGCAGTGCGGTGAGCAGGTCCAACGTGTCACCGTCGGCCCGGTGCAGGTCGTCCAGGACCAGCAGCAGCGGGCCCCGGTCGGCAGCGGCGGAGAGCACCGACGCCACCGCGCGGTGTCGGCGGAACCGGGCCACGGCGGGATCATCGACGCTGTCGGCGTCCGCCGCCCCGCCGTCGGACGACACACCGCCCGCAGAGGACGACACGCCGCCCGGAGTGGACGACACGCCGCCCGGAGTGGACGACACGCCGCCCGGAGTGGACGGCTCGTCCGAGCCGGTGAGCGCTTCGACGATCTGGGTCCACGGCCAGGCGGCCGGGGCGCCCTCGTACTCGGGGCTGCGGCCCCACGCCGTGGTCCAGCCCTCGGCGGCCAACTCTCGCGTCAGCGCCTCGGCCAGGGCCGTCTTGCCGGCGCCCGGGTCGCCGCTGAGCAGAGCGAGCGTGGGCCGCCCGGAACGGGTGGCGGCCTCGGCGGCACGCCGCAGCCGCTTCCGCTCCGCGTCCCGCCCGACGAACGGCCGTGGTGACGCCGATCCGCCGTCGGGGACGGCTCCGGCCCGGTCCGCAACGGCCACCGTGGGGGTGACGATGAGGTGTGCGGCCTGCGCGAGGATGTCGGCCTCCAGCCGGCGCAACTCGGGGCCCGGGTCCACCCCCAGCTCCGCCACCAGGACGGCGCGGGCCTCGCGCAGGGCGGCCAGCGCCTCGCCCTGTCGACCGGCGCGGTACCGGGCCAGGGCGAGCAGCCGCCAGGCGTCCTCGCGCAGCGGATGGGCGGCGAGGTGGCCGGGCAGGTCGGCGGCGGCCTCGTCCGGCCGACCGAGCGCGAGCAGCGCCTCGGCCCGGCGTTCCACGGCGAGCATCCGCAGCTCGTCCAGCCGGTTGACCTCCGCCACGGCCCAGCCCTCGCCCACGCAGTCCGCGTACGCGGGCCCACGCCACAGCCCGAGCGCCGCGTCCAGCGCCGCGAGGGCCGGCGCGGGCAGCTCCGCCGTCAGGAACCGACCGGCCTCGCCGACCGCCGCCTCGAAACGGTCGGCGTCCACCGCGTCCGGGGTGGTCCGCAGCGCGTACCCCGAGGGCTCGGTGACCAGGAGGCCAGATGGCTGCCGGGGCGGCCGGTCGGGCTCCAACGCCCGGCGGAGGTCGGCGACGAACGTCCGGATCGCGCCCACCGCGCGCTCCGGCGGAACCTCCCACAGGTCGTCGACGAGACGTTCCACCGGCACCACCCGGCCACCGGCGATGAGCAACCGGGCCAGCACCAGGCGCTGCCGGTGCCCCCGCAGCGGAACCGGGCCGGTCCCGGCGACGGCGGTCACCGGCCCGAGCACGCCGAACGTCACCGGTGCCGTCGGCTGCCTGGTCATGGCCTCAATCTAGCCCGCACTGATCCGACACTGACCGTCCGCTGATCACCCCCGGGCAGGCTCGATGAACTACGCCGACGACGGGCATCCCCCCGCGCCGGACCCGCTCACCAGGAAGGCTCACCCGTGCAGCCGAGGATCAACGGATTCGACTACCAGCGCGTCACCGTCGCCGACGGCGTGACGCTCAGCGCCGCCGTGGGCGGCTCCGGGCCACCGATCGTGCTGTTGCACGGCTTCCCGCAGACCCACCTCATGTGGCGGCACGTCGCGGCCGACCTCGCCGCCGACCACACCGTCATCTGCCCGGACCTGCGCGGCTACGGCGAGAGCGACAAGCCCGTGGACGGCGACGGCACCGCGTACTCGAAGCGGACCATGGCCGCCGACGTCGTGGCGCTGGCCCACGCGCTCGGCCATGACCGCTTCGCCCTGGCCGGGCACGACCGGGGCGCTCTCGTGGCGTTCCGCGCCGGCCTCGACCACCCGGCGGCGATCAGCCGGCTCACCCTGCTCGACGTGCTACCCACCCTGGACATGTGGGATGTGCTGCACGGGGTCGACGCCTCCGTCGCCTTCCACCTCTACCTGATGGCGCAGCCGCCCGGCCTGCCCGAGAAGCTGATCGCTGGCAGCCCGGACGCGTTCTTCGGCCACTTCCTCGACGTCTGGACCCGGGACCCGGACGCGCTGCCGGCCGACGTGCGCGCCGAATACCTGCGCGCGTCGCGCGAGGCGGTGACCTCGATCGTCGCCGACTACCGGGCGTCCGCGGCGATCGACGTCGCGCACGACGAGGCCGACCGGGCGGGCGGCAACCGGCTGCGGATGCCGGTGACCGTGCTTCAGCAGGACTGGGGGGCCGCTCTCGGCTACGACGCGGCGGCCGTGTGGCGGGCCTGGGCGCCGGACCTCTCGCACCAGACCGTCACCTGCGGGCACTTCATGGCCGAGGAGGCGCCGGCCGTCGTGGTGGGGGCGCTACGCGGCCACGGGAAGTTGGATATCCGACACTGAATGTAACGAGCGGTCGAGGGGTGGCCGGGTTGCCGCAGACCGCCCGGCCACCCACCCCCGAATGCTCTGACCTGCGGAAATACGACGTTACACCAGGTGGACGCAAACCGGTCGGCGGTGATACACAGGCAGATATCGGCGACCAACGACGGCACGTCGGTCATCTCCTCGACCATCGTCTCTCCACCACCGCCGGTCCCGGACCAAGCCGCCCTCTCTGGTGGCCGGCAGGCGGCAGGGTCTTCGCCAGGGAGTTGCCGTGAGGTATCTGCGTAGCCGGTTCCACCAGCAGCCGTACGAGGTCGCTGTCCTGGGCATGGCGCCCGTCTGCGGCCTCCTCATGGTGCTCCTCGACGTGCGGCCGGCCTCCGTCCAGACGTCCATGCCCACGCCGCTGCAGGTCGCCTGGGAGATCGGTCTGATCACGGCGGGTGTCTGTGGGCTGCTGGGCCTGTCGTGGCCGGGCCGGCTCTCCACCGGGCTCGGCATGGAACTCGCGGCGATCCTGGTGCTCGGCACGATCACCGGCATGTACGCGGTGGCCCTGGTCGCCCTCTGGAGCCAGCAGTCCCTGGTCGCCTCGTCGTTCATCGTCGCGGTGACGGTCGGATCGCTGTGGCGGGCCTGGCAACTCGCCGTCGACCTACGCCGTCTCGTCCGTGCATGTGAATGTGTGAGCTACGAAGAACTACAGGGAAGTGCACCATGAACACCTCCCCCGCGCCAACCGCGCCGCACTGGGTGCAGGTGGCGCTCAGCGTGCTCGGCATCCTCGGCGGTTCGACCGGCCTGGCCGCGATCGCCACCGTGCTGGTCCAGCGAGGCAAGTTCAAAGCCGATGCCGCCGACACCCTCACCGAGGCCGCCCTCACCCTGGTGCAGCCGCTCCAGACCCGGATCACCGAACTGGAGGGCGAGGCGCTGCACGCCCGCACCGAGCTGGGGACGCTGCGCGAGCAGGTCAACCAGTTGCAGTTCGTCGTCCGCGTGCTGAACCGCACGTTGGACCGGTGGCGGGCGGCGATCCGCGCGCCGGACGCCACGCTGCGCAGGGTGCGCGCGGTGGTGGCGGAGTCCGACCGGATCCCCGAGTGACGCGCGCACTGTTCACTCCGCGTCGGCGCCGCGGAGCCGGCCGACGAGGTCACGTACGACCGCCCGGAACGCCGGGTCGGACTCGCCCGGGTGGTGCCCGCGCAGCGGCGGAGGCCGGCGCTCGCCGGGTGCCGGCAGCAGGCCGTCCGGATCCCGCAGCCGCCGGTCGACGCGACCGGCGGGGTCGGTGGGGTCCGGCGAAGGATCGCCGGGTCGGTGCGCGGCGAAGATCCAGCCGCCGACCGGATCGGTGTCCCGCCACAGGTTGACCCACCGCCATCCGACCCGCTCCCCCACCTGACGCAGCGTCCTGTCGTCGAGGTAGGCGGGGAAGAGCCGGGCGTAGAGGCGGTCCAGTGGGGAGCCGTAGGTCAGCAGCGCGACCCGTCGCCGCGCGGCCGGCGGCAGCCGCAGCACCGCGAGCGCCAGCAGCGCCGAACCGTGACTGTGCCCGCACAGCAGCACTCCGGCGTGCCGCTCGGCCAGGTGGCCGATCCGGTCGGCCAACTCCGGTACCGCCCGGTCGGCGTAGCTCGGCGGCGCGAACGGGTGGGCGGCCCGGGGCCAGAAGGTGCCCAGGTCCCACAGGATCCCGACGTGCCGGCGGAACCACGCCGTCCGGTACGCGAACAGGCCGCCGGACAGCAGCGCCAGAGCCACTGCGGCGACGAGGTAGGTGCCTCCCGCCAGGCCCATCCCGACCACACCGGCCGGTAGGCCGAGAACCCGCCACGCCAGCTCGTCCGGTTCGCGTCCGAACTGCCCGAGCAGACTCGTGGCCAGCCCGATCAGGGCGAGCACCGCGTAGGTGCCGGCCAACAGGCCCAGCCACTCGGTGAACCGCGCACGGGCCACGGCCTTGGTGACCTGTCGCAACCGCACGGTCGCCTCCGGCGGCGGCGCGGGAAAATCGCGGGTGGTGATCGTCGCCGCCGCGCTGCGGCGACGCCGACGCGACAGGAGGGTCAGCACCACACCCAACAGCACCGCCGCGTCGACGTGCAGGAAGAAGGCCAGCACCGTCCAGCGGTACGGCAACGGCGGCCCGCCGTCACCGCGATATCCGCCGAGCAGCACCCCGCTCTGGTAGACCAGGCCGGAGGCGAGAGCGCCAGCCAGGCCGACCGCGATGGCCGCGATGACCGCGGCGCCCGCGCCTCCCGGCAGCGCCCGGCGACCGCGAGCGCGACCCCGTCGCCCCAACACCAGTGCACTGAGCAACACCAGCAACGCCATCTGGCCGAACAGCGTGCCGCCCGCGATCCCGCCGTAGCCGGGGAGTCCGCCCGACGCCGGCCAGCCCCGCCCGTCGCCCGCGACGACGACGAGGGTCGCCACGGTCAGGGCGGCCGCCGCCACGGCGGTGGCGCGGGCGGTCACGGTCGCCGTCCGCGCGGTCGCGGCCCGGTCGATCAGGCCGGGGACGGCGAGCAGACCGACGCAGGCCACCAGGACCGCCGCGGTGGACGCCAGCAACAGGTTCGTCCCGACCGTCGCGCCGCCGGCCCGCCGGGCCGTGAGCAGCAGCAGATCGAGTACGCCGAGCGCGGCGGCGACGTGGATCGCCCGCAACCGCTCCACCAGCGGCTCCACGGCCCAGAGCGGGCTGCCGGACAGTCGGCGACGGCGGGTCCCGAGCAGTCGCAGCAGCCCCACGGCGGCGATCGGCAGCAACGCCAACACCGCCAGCCGCTGCCCGACGTGTCGGTCGTCCAGCCCGAACAGCGTGTCGAAGGGCGCCCGGCAGGGTGTCGCGCCGAGACAACGCCAGGCGAGCAGGTCGAGGGCGACCCCGGCGATGGACACCACGTACACCAGGGTGAGGTTGAGCGCGAGGAGCCGGCTGAGGACGGTGACTCCGGCGGCGCGCTCGCCGGTGGGTCGCATCCACGCCGCCGCGTTACTGAGCATGAACGGCAGCAGCAGGACCATGGAGATCGTCCGGGCCACCGTGTCCGAGGGCAGATCACCCCAGCGGTACGCCTCGAGCGTCAACCCGTCGGGGGCGTCGCGGCCCGGCCCATCCGGCCGGTAGAAGCCGCCACGATCGTCGCCCGCGACCTGGCGGGCCGACGCCGAGCCCAGAACGACCGAGGGTTCCGCCCCCGACACGCCGTGCACGCGCAACTCCACCACGTCGGCGGATCGTGGTGGGGCATCCCGTCGCGGTGCTGACATCGGCGGGTTACCCGGGCCGCCGGGGATCGGGCCTGCCGTCCCGCCTGCTGCTGGCGGCGGAGCGCCGGAGGCCGGGCGTCCCGTCGATCAGGACGATCAGCACCAGCACCCCGGCGACGACGGCGCTGTTGGCGACGTGCGGAAGCCGCTGGGTCGCGAACCCGAACCCGATGATCGCCGGCACGCCCACCAGGCGTGCCCAGGGCCGGCTGCCGTCGACCGCCCACGCGAGCAGGATCCGGGCGGTCAGGAACAGCGCCGGGCCGACGATGCCGAGGGCCAGTTGCGCCGTCTCCTCGGTGCGGGGGTTCTCGATCGTCATCTCCATGGCCACCGAGGTGGCCAGGACGCCGGCGATCATGAGCAGGTGCAGGTAGCCGGCGAGCAGCGCCAGCTTGCTGCCGGGCGGACCGGCCGCCATGATGCTCGCGCCCAGCCGCGAGCCGGCCGGCACCAGGTAGAGCCGGGCGAGGGCCACCGCGGTGACGAACGCCAGGGCGAAGGCCAGCGTGCTCTCGACGTGCAGGCCGGCGTCGCTGTAGGCGATGCCGGCGAACAGGATCAGCTCGCCCAACGCGATGATGAAGATCTGCTGGTACCGCTCGGAGAGGTGCTCACCGTTGACCTGGAGGTCCGGCCACGAGCTGCGCCCGAGCCACGGAAACGGCCAACGCAGCCGGGCCAGGGAGTACTCCAGCACCAGGGCGAGGGTCCAGAGCACCTCCCGGGCCGGCGCGACGGCCGCGCCCACCAACCACATCGCACCGGAGATCGCGAACCAGATCGCCACCCGCAGGCTCCGCAGTTGCAGCGGGTGCCCGCGCAGCGCCGGGATCAGCAGGGCGCCCCGGCCGACGTGGATCGCCACGTAGGCGCTGGCGAACAGCGCGGCGTGCGAGCCGAACGCGGTGGGCACGGCCGCGGCCATCAGCAGGCCGCCGAACATCACCCAGAGCAGGAGTACGACGATCAGCGGCGCCCGGGGGTCGAACCAGTCCGCCGACCACGCGGTCACGAACCACACCCACCAGATCGCCGCCAGCATCACCATGACCTGGAAGCCACCGTTGACGCTGGGGTCGTCGACCACCGCCCGGGACAGCCGGGTCAACGCGAAGATGAAGGCCAGGTCGAAGAAGAGCTCCAGGAACGAGGTCCGCCGGGGGTCCTCCCGCTTCTGGAGCAGCCGCCCGGGAAGCCCGTTCGCCATCGCCCCCCTTCCCGGACGTCACCCGCCGACCCAGTCGTACCATCCGCAGGGCCCCGCTCGGGCGGGTTCCGGGGTCAGCGGGCGATCAGGTCCGCCGCCACGTTCCAGAGGCGCTCGGCGTTGCCCGGGTCGAGGGCGTACGCCGCCACACCGGTGTAGTCGGCGGGTCGCTCGGTCCGGACCGGGGCCTCGGCGCAGTCCTCGAAGTAGCGACCGCCGACGCCGTCGAGCAGCGGGGACGCGGCGAGCAGCACCGAGGTGGCGGCACCCTGCTGCGGGGTCTTCTGCCGCTCCTTCGGGGTACGCAGCCCGCCGGTGTGCTTCTGCAGCCCGGTCGCGATCGCGCCCGGGTTCAAGGCGTTGGCGTGGATGCCCTCGGCGGCCCAGCGACGGTCGGCCTCGACGGCGAGCAGGGCCTCGGCGCTCTTGGACTGCCCGTACGCCAGGAGCGGGTCGTACGGCCGGAACGCGAAGTGCAGGTCGTCGAAGATCACCGGGGAGAAGAGGTTGCCGCTGGAGCTGACCGACACGACCCGGGCGCCACCGGCGGCGGCGAGGGCGTCGTGCAGGCCGACGGTCAGCGCGTAGTGCCCCACGAAGTTGGTGGCGAACTGCATCTCCCAGCCCTCGGTGGTGCGCTCCAACTCGGGCAGCGCCATGATCCCGGCATTGTTGATCAGAATGTGCAGCGGCCCCTCCCAGCCGGCGACGAACCGGCGTACCGAGTCCTGGTTGGCCACATCCAGCTCGCGGACCGTGACCCGGTCCGCGCCGACGCTGGCCGCGATGTTCCTTGCGGCCTCCTCGCCGGCCGGGACGCGACGCACCGCGAGCACCACCTCGGCGCCGGCGGCGGCCAGGGAGCGGGCGGTCTCGATGCCGATGCCGGCCGCGCCGCCGGTGATGACGGCCCGCTTGCCGGTCAGGTCAACTCCGGCCAGCACCTCGTCGGCGGTCGAGGCGAAACCGAACGGCGTCGTGATGAGCTTGGTCATCTTTGTCCCATCTCTCTCGGAATCCGTATGCGACCCACTGTCACCCGGCCGGACGGCGATATCCGGGTTACCGGTTTTCCTGGTAGTGGCAGGACCAGGCTGGGCGGCGGCGGGCGCTCCTACGATGGGCTGGTGAGCATGGCCGGCCCGCTGGGCGAGTACCTGCGTGCCCGGCGCGAGCTGGTCGGGCCGGGTGACGTCGGTCTGCCGGCACATGGTCGCCGACGGGTGCCGGGGCTGCGACGCGAGGAGGTGGCCCTGCTCGCCGGCATCAGCGCCGACTACTACCTGCGGTTGGAGCAGGGCCGGGACCGCAACCCGTCGGCCCAGGTGCTCGAAGCGCTGGCCCGGGCGCTGCTGTTGGACACGGAGGCCACCGCGCACCTGCGCCGCCTCGGTGGGCACGCCCCGCCCGAGCGCCCGGCACGACGCCCGGAGCGGGTACCGGTGGGCATCCGGCAGTTGGTGGGTTCCTGGGCGCAAACGCCGGCCTTCGTGCACGGCCGACACCTGGACGTCCTCTTCGCCAACCCGATGGCGACCGCGCTGACACCGATCTACCGGGTCGGGGTGAACCTGCTGCGCGAGGTCTTCCTGGGCCCGCGCGTGCCGGCGCTCTACCCGGCCCCGGAGGCGGTCGCCGCCAGCGCGGTGGCGGGCCTGCGCGCGCAGGTGGGAGCGGAGGTGGACGATCCACGGCTCACCGAGCTGGTCGACGAGTTGACGGCCGGCAGCGAGTTGTTCCGGCGGCTGTGGGCGCGCCACGACGTCACCGCCCGCGCGGGCGGCGGGTTGCGCGTGTTCCGCCATCCGCAGGTGGGCGAGTTGGAGCTGCGCTACGAGAAGCTGACGATCAGCGGCACGACCCAGTCGCTGGTCGTCTACCACGCCGAGCCGGGCAGCCCGTCCGCCCGCTCCCTCGCCCGGCTCGGCAACGCCGTCCCCGCGCTGGACGGCTAGGGCCTGTTTCATAAGAACTGGCCGGTCTGCGGCGGGCCCGGGCTCGACCGCCCTTATGAAACAGGCCCTAGTCGGCCGCCCGCTCGGCGACCACCACCGAGATGCCGTCGAGGACGCGTTGCAGGCCGAACTCGAAGGCGTACTCCGGGCCGTAGGCGGCGCCGTGCTGCTGGCCGGCCGCCGTGCCGACCCGCGACGCGGTCGGGTAGCTGTCGGGGTTCAGGAACGTTTCCAGCCAGGGCGCGTGCGACTGCCACCACTGGCCGTCGGTCATGCCGGTCTCCCGTTCCAGGTCGACCACCTCGGAGGCGGCGCGCGCGGAACTCTTCACGTGCCCGAGCACGAGGGTGAGCACGGCGTCCATCTCGACGTCGGAGAGCCCGATGTCGGCGACCGCGCCGAGTTCGTGGTCGTACTTGGCCACCAGGTGCGGCCCGAGCACCGGGCGGGTGGTCTCGGCCCGCACCATCCACCGGTGCCGCTGGTAGAGCGCCAGGTTGTCCCGGGCGATCCGTTCCAGCCGGGCCCGCCAGTCCCCCTCGGCGGCGGAACGCGGCATCTCGCCGTACGCGGTGTCGATCATGACGTCGACGAGTTCGGCCTTGCCCGGCACGTATGTGTAGACCGACATGGTGCCCACCCCCAGCGCCTCGGCGACCCGACGCATGGTCACCGCGTCGAGCCCCTCGGCGTCGGCGATGTCGATGGCGGCCCGGACGATCCGGTCGACGGTGAGCCCCTGCCCGGCGCCGCGGCTGGTCGGTTCCCGGGTGCGCCAGAGGATCGCCAGGCTGCGGGCCGGGTCCGCGGTCGGCTTGCGCTCAGTCGCCATGGTCCGGCCATCCTAACAACGCGGGCGTACGCGGTACGGTGCCGGCGCGGTCCACAGGTGGCGGCCCGTCGGCACCGACGGGTACGACGCGTCAAACCTCTTCGCGGGCGTCGGACAGCCGCGGTCCGGCGGCGGCCGGCACGAGGTGGCGTACCTGCGGGATGCCATCGGTCAGCTCCCGGGCCTGCGCCTCGGCCTCGCGGTCCGCGCCGGTCAACCGACCGCCGTGCTGGCGCAGGTGCTCGTCCCACGACGGCACCAGGTACACCTCGACGAACCGGCCGGTCGTCTCGGCCGGCCGGAACAGCCCCCAGCGCATCGCGCCGGTGCGCTGCCGGGCTGCGCGTACCACGTTCATCGCCGCGAGGAACGGTCCCTCCCGCTCCGGCCGGACGGTGTACCGCACCGTCACCAGCACCGGCCCCACCCACGGGTCCGGCTCGTGTTCCAGGTGCAGTTGCGGCCAGTAGGCCGCCGGTTCCCGGTTCACCGACCGCAGGTCCGGCAGCGGCCAGATCCGGCTGGTCACCGTTCCGACGAACATCAACGCCGCCGCCGTGAGGTAGGCGGGGAGCAGCCCGCCCATCTCGGCCACCAGACCCCACAGCAGCGCGCCCACGGCCTGCCCGCCGGCGAAACACACCTGGTAGACGGCCAGGCCCCGGGCCCGTACCCAGCTGGGCAGGAAGAGCTGCATCTCGGCGTTGATGTTGGCCAGCACCGTCACCCAGGCCATCCCCGCCGGCAGCAGGGCCACGAGCACCAGTGGCACCACCCGGACGGTGCCGACGACCGCCAGCGCGGCGGTGAACAGCGCGCCGGAGATGAGCAGGAGCTGGTTGGCCGAAAGCCGGGTACGGATCAGGGCCAGCAGCACGCCGCCCGCGATGGCGCCCACCCCGAGCGCGCCCAGGAGCAGCCCGTACCCGCCGGAACCCAGCCCGAGCCGCCGGGCCGCCACCAGCGGCAGCAGCGCCCACAGCGCGCTGGCCGGGATCACGAAGACCAACGCGCGGCGCAGCAGCCGGCGCACGGTCGGCGAGTGGCGTACGTAGCGGCTCCCGGCGCGCAGCGCGGCGGTGAACCGCTCGGGCACCTCGACGGCGCGGGCGTTGCCGGGCCGCCAGCGCCACAGCGCGTACGCGAAGATGGCGAACGCCAGCGCGTTCAGCCCGAACACCGGGGCGACGCCGGTCCGGGAGATCAGCACGCCGGCCACCGCCGGTCCCACCGCCCGCGCCACGTTCACACTGATCGAGCCCAGCGCGGACGCCGAGCGCAGTTGTTCCTGCGGCACCAACTCCGGGATCACCGCCGACCAGGCCGGCAGGGTGAGCGCCTGCCCGACGCCGAACGCGAAGGTCAGGGTGAGCAGCAGGGCCGGTGGCATCCGATCGGTCAGGGTGAGCAGGGCCAACGCCACCGCCACCGCGACCAGGAACAGCTGTACGGCGATCAGCAGGTGGCGGCGGTCGAAACTGTCGGCCAGCACACCGGCGGGCAGCGCCAGCAGCAGCACCGGCAGGAGGCTGGCGGTCTGCACCAGGGCGACCAGCGTGGCGGCGTTGGCGTGGTGGATCAGCAGCCACTGCGCGCCGACGGTCTGCATCCAGGTGCCGACGTTGGCGGCGAGCAGGGCCAGCCACAGGTTGCGGTAGACGGCGCCGCGCAGGGGCGCCCACGCGGAGGCCGGACGGTCCCCCGCCCCGGGCCCCGCCGTCACCACCGTCCGTCCGCGCGGAGCACGCGCTCACCGGAGACGTAGAGGTCGTCGGGTCGCAGCAGCAGCAGTCGGACGACCTCGGTGGCGACCTGCTCGGGCAGGGCGTAGATCTCGTCGAGGAACTCGGCCCCGACGCGCTCCTGGAGGCGGGTCGGCATCGGCCCGGGATGCAACTGCATCACCTTGACCCGGTTGCTGTGCTGGGCCTCGGCCAGCGAGTCGACGAGGCTGCTGCCGTAGCTCTTGGTCGCCCGGTAGACCGGTATGCCGGGCCTGGGCGCCGCCAGCGCCATCGCCCCGACGTACACGATGTTGCCGTAGCCCTGCCGGTTCAGGTGCGCCAACGCCTCCCGCAACAGGAACGTGGTGCCCAGCACGTTGATCTCCACGGCCCGCCGGATGTGCTCCACGGACAGGTCGTCCAGATCACCGCCCGCCCACATCGACGCGCACGCCGCAACCCCGTCGACGGTGCCGTAGCGCCCCACCACCTCGGCGAAGGCGTCCCGGACCTGCTCGTAGGAGGAGACGTCGCAGACCGCGCCGTCGCACCCCAGCTCGTCGGTCGTCGCGGCGACCTCGGCCGGCACGTTGCCGAACACCACGACGCGGTACTCGTCGAGCAGCAGCCGGGCCACCGCGAGGCCCAGCCCGCTGGTTCCGCCGACCACCACGAACGTTCTGGCACCCATGTCGCTCCCGCCGTCGCCACCACAGGTCACACGTCGCGCGTCCTTCCCGTTTCCCGACGTCGCACACCCCGGCGCGGGTAGTGCTGGGCATACCCCGCAAAGGGGATCTGGACGGCTGGGGCCGCCCCTGGTCGGCGATTAGCGTCAGCGGCATGACCTCGGAACACCCCCGTCACCTCGCCGCCGCCCTGCGAAGGCGCGACTGGCTGATCTCCGCCTGGCCCTGGCGCGCGCTGGCCTACCTGGTCACCACCGTGCCGATCGCCGGTGTGCTCACCGTCGGGCTGCTCATCATCGGCGCGCCCCTACTGGCCGCCGCCAACGCGCTGCGACAGCACGGTCGGCCGCCGGAGATACCGCTGATGCTGTTCCTGGCAGTCGGCAGCCTCACGATGGTGGCCCTCGCGCCGCTCGCGAGCGTCCCGGTCGCCGCCGTCGAACGCTGGCGACTCGGCCTCGTGGACGGCCGCCCGCTGCCCACGTCGCGGTGGCCGGGCCTGGTCGCCCGCTACCGCAGCGCGGCCGGCTGGCGGGAGGTGGCGTACCTGTTCTGGCTGGGCGGTGTGGTGCCGGTCGCGTACTGGACGTTCCTGGTGTTGGTGCTGCTGGACCTCGGGATGGTCACCAGCCCCTGGGTGGTCGGCGAGGCCGATCCGGTGGTGATCTGGCGCCCGATCGAGAGCACCGGCGAAGCCGTCCCGTACGCGATCGTGGGTGTGCTGCTCGTCCCGGTGCTCTGCTACGCGGCGGGACTGCTCGCCGCCGCCCAGGCCACGGTCGCCCGGTGGGCGCTGGCCAGCCCCGCCGACGCCGCCGCGCTGCGCGAGGTCGCCCGTTCCCGGACCCGGCTGGTCGGCGCGTACGAGGCGGAACGGCGGCGCATCGAACGGGACCTGCACGACGGCGCGCAGCCCCGGCTGACCAGCCTCACCCTCCAACTGGGCCTGGCCCGGCTGGACGTACCCGAGGACTCCCCCGCCGCCCGGCCCCTCGCCGTGGCGCACGACCAGGCGCGGGGACTGATGGTGATGTTGCGGCAGTTGGTGCACGGCATCCGGCCGCAGAGCCTCACCGATCTCGGCCTCGCCGACGCCGTCCGCGAGGTGGCCGACGCCTCTCCCGTCGCGGTCACGGTGCACGCCGACGTCGACGGTGAGTTGCCCGAGATCGTCGAGACCACCGCGTACTTCGTGGTGTCCGAGGCGTTGGGCAACGTGGCCCGGCACGCCGGGGCGACCCGCGCCGACGTACGCCTGACCCGGACCGGCGGCGACCTCGTCGTCGAGGTGTCCGACGACGGGCGCGGCGGCGCCGACCCCGCCCGGGGCACCGGCCTGACCGGCCTCGCCGACCGGGTCGCCGCCGCCGACGGCCGGTTGCTGCTGGCCAGCCCTCCCGGCGGGCCCACCCTGGTCCGGGTGGAGCTGCCATGTCGCCGGTGACCCGGGTGGTGCTCGCCGAGGACGAGGTGCTGCTGCGCGAGGGGCTGGTCGCGCTCCTGACCCGCTTCGAGTTCGCGGTGTGCGCGGCCGTCGGCTCCGCGCCGGAACTGCTGGAGGCGGCCCGCACGCACCAGCCGGATCTCGTGCTGACCGACATCCGGATGCCACCGGGTCGGCGTGACGACGGGCTACGCGCCGCCGTCGCGCTGCGCGCCGAGCGGCCCGGCCTGCCCGTGGTGGTGCTCAGCCAGTTCGTGCAGACCGGGTACGCGGCGGCGCTGCTGGACAGCGGCGACGGCCAGCGGGTCGGCTACCTGCTCAAGGACCGGGTGGCCGAGGTCACCGAGTTCGTCGACACGCTGCGCCGCGTCACCGACGGCGGCACCGCCATCGACCCGGACGTGGTGCGGCAACTGCTGCACCGGCCCCGCGACCCGCTCGCCGCGCTCTCCGCCCGCGAACGGGAGGTGCTGGCGCTGCTGGCCGAGGGCCGCTCCAACGCGTCCATCGCCGCCCGGCTGCACGTCACCGAGGCCGCCATCGGCAAGCACGTCGGCAACATCCTGCTGAAGCTCGACCTGCCGCCCAGCGACGACACGAACCGCCGGGTGCTCGCCGTGCTCACCTATCTGCGCGCCGACCCGGTGGGCTGACCAGCGCCGGGCGATGATCGGAGCGTAGATTCGATCGGCGGTACCGCCGCCGAACCGGGCGCGGGCCAGGAGAAAGGGGTACGGCATGGCGGAGGCGCTGCGGGTCGGTCTGCTGGGGTACGGGCTGGCGGGTCGGGTCTTCCACGCTCCGCTGATCGCCGCGACACCCGGTCTGCGGCTGGACGCCATCGTGACGCGCGATCCGCAGCGGCGCGAGCAGGCCCAGCAGCACTTCCCCGACGCCCGCCTGGTGGACGACGCCGACGAGCTGTGGCGTACCCCCGAAGCTCTGGACCTGGTCGTGGTCGCGACGCCGAACCGGCAGCACGTGCCGATGGCGCGGGCGGCCCTCGCCGCCGGCCTGCCGGTCGTCGTCGACAAGCCCCTGGCCCCCACCGCCGCCGACGCCCGGGCGCTCGTCGAGGAGGCCGAGCGGCGCGGAGTGCCGCTGACGGTGTTCCAGAACCGCCGCTGGGACGGCGACTTCCTGACCGCCCGCGCGCTCGTGGAGAGCGGCGAGCTGGGTCGGGTGCTGCGGTTCGAGTCCCGGTTCGAGCGGTTCCGCCCCACGATCAAGCCGGGTTGGCGAGAGCTGGCCGGGGTGGACGAGGCCGGGGGCGCCCTGTTCGACCTGGGCGCGCACCTCGTCGATCAGGCCGTGCAGCTCTTCGGCACCGTAGAGCGGGTCTACGCCGAGGTCGACCGCCGCCGCGCGGGCGCCGAGGTCGACGACGACGCGTTCGTGGCGTTGACCCACACCAACGGCGTGCGTTCGCACCTGTGGATGGGGGCGATCACCGCGCAGCTCGGCCCCCGCCTGCGGGTGCTCGGCGACCGCGCCGGCTACACGACCTACGGGCTGGACGTGCAGGAGGCCGCGCTGCACGACGGCGGCCGACCGGACCAGCCGGGCTGGGGCGAGGTCCCACCGGAGCGGTACGGCCTGCTCGGCGTCGACGGTGACCTGCGCCCGACACCGACGCTGCCCGGGGCGTACCAGAGCTTCTACGCCGAGGTGGCGGCGGCGCTGCGCGACGGCACCCCGATGCCGGTGGACCCGCGCGACTCGGCCGCCACGGTCGAGCTGATCGAGCTGGCGCACCGGTCGGCGGCCGAGGGCGCGGTGCTGCCGGTCCCGACGTCCTGAGCGTTACTTCGTCTCCTGCTCGGAGGGGGCCTTCTCCTACTCGGAGGAGGCCTCGTCCCGCTCGGAGCGGGCAATTTCCTGCTCGGAGAGAGCTTCGTCCCGCTCGGAGAGGGCATCGTCCGGCACGCGGGCGTCGTCGTCGGTCAGCGCGTCGCCCGACGGGGTGACGAGGTCGGCGAGACGGCGTTCGGCCTCCCGTACCTCCTCGTCGAGCCGAGGGTTGTCCTCGTCGGGACCCTGCGACATGAGCGACCTCCATCGCGCGCGGACCACCCCTGCCTACCCGGCCTGCGGCGGGGAATGCGCCCACGGGACCTGGCCGCGCCCGGGGTTGATCCACTCCACTTCCACGATGTCGCGGTATCCCGGCCTCGGGATGCCCCCGGATCGGCGAAGTCGAGTTGATCGAGCGCTCTCGGCTTGATCACTTGATGCTCACCAGTTCCAGGAAGCCTCTCCGAACTGGTGAGCATCAAGTGATCAAGGAAGACGAAGGGCGCGCCGATCAGGTGGGCGACTTCTCCGCGACCCACAGGCCGCGACCCTGAAGACCTATGACCAGACCACGAGTCTGTAGGACGATGACCGCCCTCTGGACCGTGGTCACGCTGACGTCATAGAGGGCGGAGAGTTCGTTGTACGTGGGCAGCCGCTCACCCGGCGCGTACTCCCCACTTGCGATGCGTGCGGCGAGATCCTCGGCCACCTCGCGGTATCCGCCAGTCGGTATGGGCATGTGAAGGTTCCTTCGTTCGGCACCTTCCATCGGATCACGCCGATCACACCCCTTCAAGACCAACATTGCCTTAGGTACTAAAGGTCTCTAAGGTCAAGCGAAGGTGGTCGGTTCCTTCGTTCGGCAAACGGTGGAGCCTGACCCCGGCACCCGCTCAGGGGATTGGCGCGATCGGTTCGCCAACCTCTGGGCGGGACTCATCGTGATATCGCGAAAGGTGCCGAGCATGCCGATCGACGAACCCGTGTCCAGGGCCACCGAGCTTTTCACCGCCAAACGCGTGCTCGACACGCACTGGACGGATGCGCTCGACTCACCGTGGCGGGCAGGTGGGTGCCTGGAATGCAGAGGGCGGGACGACTGTCCTCAGCTTGAGTGGGCATCGGCCCTCGCGGCAGAGGTCGCCGCGATCATGATTCAGAAGGGGTGACCTCGGGGCGCGAAAAGGGGGTGGGGTCGAGCACCGGGTGGGCCGGGGGGCGCGGGGGGCGTTGCCGGCCCGACCCGGTGCCGGATCAGCGCTGCTTCAGCTCGCGCCAGGATGGGTGCGTACCGCGCCAGGCGTCGGCGAGGATGGTCGCCGAGGCCCGGCTGGGGCACTGCTGCACCCGCTCACGGCCCGACGCCCCACCGATCTGGGCGCGAACCTCCCAACCTTGCCCGTCAGTACGGATGTACACGTCCCGGCGCCCGCGCGGGGTCGTGTCACCGTTCCACCAGTGTTCCTCCACCTTCATTCGCCGACCGTATAGCAATTTTCGCGCCGGGGGTACGGCGCAGGTGGGCAGATACGGGGTCGATAGCCGCAATCCGGGCGCAGATCCACCTGTGTGTCGACGGGGAGGAACCGCAACGGCGGCTCCTCCCCGTCTGAGCGATGACTCAGGAGCGACTCAGATGCCGTTCAGCACACTGGCCAGGGTGTTGGCCAGCTTGTCCTGACCCGAGGGGCTGGGATGTGGCGACCCTCCCTCGGCGGTGATCTGAATGTCACCCGGCGTGAACGGTGGTGGAAGCGCCACCCGTACGGCCGGGTCGAACGGGACTCCCATCTGGATGGCCCAGTTGAGGTCGCTGATCACGCCCCGCACGGTGCCCACCCAGAGCGGGTCGATCAACGGCGACAGCATCGACACCGGTTGCGGCGGTACGTAGGTCAGCAGAGCCGCCGGCAGGTACGCCTTGAGCTGCATCCAGCCGTACTGCCCGATGTCGATGTTGGCCGGTGTGATGTCGTAGTAGAGCATCCACACCACCTTGTCGGCGCCGGCCGCCAACAGGGAGTTGACGATGAAGGTGGCATCGGCGCTGACGCCGGCGTACTGGCTCGGGCCGTCGTAGCGGGGCACCTGGACGTTGATGTAGTAGTCCTCGCCGACCGGCAGGTCGAGCCAGAAGTTGCAGCCGCCGCCGTTGGTGACGATGCCGGCCTTGCCACCCTGGGCCGCCCACTCGAAGCGGAACACGCCGTACGGGTCCAGGGTTTCCGCCGCGAACTCGTAACCCCGGCACTTCGCCAGCCGGGTCAGCACCGTCGTCCAGTTGGTGTTGTTCACGCCGCCGGTCGTGACGTGGTACGCGTCGTGCTTGTCGCTCTTCGCCTTGGCGATGCGGGCCGTGGCGAGACCGAGCGGACTGGCCACCCGGGCCCACGGGTTGCCGCACGAGTCGGGGCCGGCCCGGCCGGCGATGATGTCGCCGGTGCCGTACCCGGTCCGGGCGTAGTTGTCGTAGTCGACGATGCTGCCGTTCATGTCGTAGTAGCGCCGGGCGTAGCTGTAGACGCCGTTGTTGCCGGGCATGCCCCGATCGTCGAACGAGGTGTTCGGGCAGCCGGGACCCATGAACCCAAAGCCGAACTGGTGGTGCGACGAGCTGATCGAGTCGCCGGTGACGGTGAGGACGGTGTCATCCTCGACGGTCTGCACCTCGCGGCAGCGGATGCGGTCCTTGTTGGCGTCCACGAGGGTGGGGTTGCCGTTGACCTGCGGGCAGCCGGTCGGCGGCGGCGGTGGCGGCGACCCCGGCCCGCCGGTGGGCCAGGGCGGCCCGTCGGTGGGGTCGGTCGGGTTGCTGGGTGACGACGACCCACTGGGTGAGGCGCTGCTCGACGGTGAGGAACTGCCCGACGGCGACGCGCTGCCCGACGGCGACGCACTGCCGGACGGCGAGGCACTGCCCGACGGCGACGCGCTCCCCGAGGGAGACGAGCTACCCGACGGCGACGCACTCCCCGAGGGAGACGCACTCCCCGACGGCGACGAACTGCCCGACGGCGACGAGCTACCCGACGGCGACGCACTCCCCGAGGGAGACGCACTCCCCGACGGTGACGCGCTGCCCGACGGAGACGCGCTGCCCGAGGGGCAGGGCGTGCCGCTGGGCGACGAGGTGGGCGAACCGCTGGGCGAGGCCGGCGATGTCGGCGCTGTCGCGGTCGCGGCGGGGGCGCGCTGGGCGACCGCCTGGGCCGTCACCGGCGGTCGGGTCTGCCGGGTCGGCGACGCCGACGCCGAGGCCGACGCCGACGCCGAACCGGTCGGGGTCGGGCAGTCGTCGGCTGCCGCCCGGTTCTGGGTACGGATCTGCGCGAGCCGCGCCTCGACCTCCGCCGGGAGCTTCCCGCCCGGCTTGACGCACGGGTCGAGCAGCCAGGTCGTACCCTCCAACTCGCGGGTGCAGGGCGCCGCGTCGTACGACTCGGACGCGGGGGCGGCGCTCGCCGGGGTGGGTGAGGCGCCCCCGGCGGTCGGGGCCACCACCGCGGTGAGCGTGGCCACCGCCAGCGCCATCCCGGCGGCGAAGAGAACGTTCTGGAACGACCTCGTGGGTCGTGCTCCTGGTGGTCCGCTTGGATCCAACTGGCTCATTGCCGTCCTCCAGGGACTGAGTGCACCGGTAGGTTGTTACCGCACGGTAGGGACGCGCGCGGTAACCCGGTAGATCAGTCGGCCTTACCTACTGTCGAGCGGGGATCGCTCGCGGTGACCCTCTGGCGTACGCCCGACCGTCTCGTGACCGAGCACGACGGCCAGCTCCCGGCGGTTGCGGACGCCCAGTTTGGTGAAGACCCGGGCCAGGTTGTTGTTCACGGTGTTGACCGACAGTCCGAGCCGGTCAGCGATGCTGCGGCTGGACAGGGCGACCGCGAGCAGCGCGACGTCCCGCTCGCGGCGGGTCAACGTCGCCTGCTCGACGCCCGGGGCGGTCGCGGCGAGCAGCGGTGTCCGTACGCCCCGGCAGGCCTCGGCCAGCGTCGCGGCCCGCTGCGCCACCGCCAGTCGAGGTCGACCCCGTCGGGCGTACGCCCGGGCGGCGACGCCGACCGCCTCGGCGGCGAGCAGCGTGTGCCCGCGGGCGACGAGGTCGTCCGCGGCTGCCTCCAGGGCCGGCCCGTCGTCGTGGAGCAGACCGTCGACCGCGTCGGCGAGGGTCGACGCCAAGCCGCCGAGCTGGTCGGCGAGGGTACGCAGCCGGTCCCGGACCGGCTCCGGGGCGCCGAGGCGCGCGCACTCGTAGAGCGCCACCGCCTCGATGGTGGGCTGCTCGCTGCCCCGGGCCAGGTCGGCCGCGTGCCGGGCGGTACGGATCGCCGCGGTGAGGTCCCCCTCGGCGACCTGCACCCAGGCGCGGTTCAGCTCCACCCAGGCGTGGAAGATCCGGTTGGCGGTCCGCTCCCGGGCGTCTGCGGCGGCCAGCCAGCGCCGCGCGCCGGACAGGTCGCCGGCCAGGGCCCGTACGCCGGCCAGCTCGGCCCAGTACGTCCGTACCAGGTGGTACTGGTCGTTCTCCTCGACCAGGGCGATGGCCTCGCGCAGGTCTGCCTCGGCGGCGTCGAGCTGCCCCTGCGCCTTGCCGATGATCCCCCGGAACCCGGCCCACACGGCCACCATCCCCCGCGCGTCGCTGGCGACCGCCGCGCGGTAGCCCTCGTCGGCCAGCTCGACGGCCTCGGCCAGCTCACCGGCGGCGTACCAGGCGTAGCAGAGCCCCAGCCCGACCTGGGCCTCGTTCCAGGGCAGGTGTTCGGGCGCCGCGGCGAGCACGGCCCGGCCCCGCCGCGCCAGCTCCGCCGCGAGCCCGAGCCGGCCGAGCATGCCCGCCGCCGAGGCCGCGCCCATGGTCGCCCAGCTCGCCGCGCGTACGCCGGTGTCGGCGCGGGCGAGCACGGCCTGACCGACCGCCAACGCCGCCTCGCACCGGCCGTCGTAGAACAGCACCCACGACCGGGTGGCCTCGGCCAGGTCGTGGCCGGGCGAGCCCTCCGGCACCATTCGCAGCGTCTCGTGCGCCTCGTCGATCCGGTCCAGACCCCAGTAGAGCAGCCCGGCCCGGGTGATCGCCCAGATGGCGAGCCGCTTGCTGCCCGGCGGCGGGGCCGGCGGGAGCATGTCGAACGCCTCCTGGCTGCGCGCCTGGTACTGCAGCACCCGGGCCAGCAGCCACTGTGCCTCCCAACCCGGCCCGGCGTCGTACGCCGTGCGGGCCAGCCGCTCGGCCAGGTCGATGTCGAACCGGTCGATCGCCTGTCGGGCGGCGGCCAACGCGATACCCGGGTGCCGGACGCTGCCGGAGCGCAGCTGCCAGACACCGGCGACCAGCGCGTCGTCGCGGCGGCGCAGCGGCATGCTCGCCAACACGTCGGCGAGCTGCCCGAACACGGTCCGGGAACGGCTGGCGGGCATGCTGGCGCGCAGCGCCTCGCCGTAGAGCGGATGGGCCATCCGCAGGGCCGTACGCGCGCCGGAGCGTTCCGCGACCACCATGCCGCTGCGCTCGGCCGCCTCGATGGCGGTCGGGTCGACGAACCGTTCCAGCAGGGCCAGGGAGAGTGGTTCGCCGCAGGCGACCACCTCCAGCACCTGCCGGGCCGCCGGTTCGAGGGCGCGCAGCCGGGCGCTGACCAGCTCGGCGAGCCGGGGGCTGCCGGAGGCGGTGCCGCGCCAGCGCCAGACGCCCCGCACCTCGTGCAGGCCGCCGGTCTCCATCGCGTCGGCGAGCAGCTCCCGCAGCAGCAGCGGGTTGCCGTCGGCGAGCTGCCGCAGCCGGCGGCGGCTGAGCGCGTCGAGCGGACCGGGCGCGGCCTCGTCGAGCAGATGGTCCACGGCGGTGGACGGCAGCGGACGCACCTCCAGGCGCCGACCGGAACCGGTCCACAGTGAGGTGAGGGCGTCGGAGAGGGGTTCGCCCGCGCGGACCGTCGCCACCGCCACCGCCAGACCGTGCACGGCGAGCTGGTGCAGCAGCCCGGCGGACGGTTCGTCGAGCAGGTGCGCGTCGTCGATCCCGATCATGACCGTGCGTCCGGCGCTGCGCCGGGCGAAGTCGCGTTCCACGGTGACGACCAGCCCCATCGGGTCGGCGTGCGGCCGGGTCGGCGCGGGGATGAGGTGCGAGACCGCGCCGAACGGGATCGAGCGGGCGGCGCCGGTCGCCGACACCCAGTGGCACTCCACACCGCTGTCAGCGGCGCGCGCCAACGCCTCCCGCAGCAACCGCGTCTTGCCCACGCCGGCGTCGCCCACCAGCACCAGGCCGGGCACCCGCGCCGCCACGACGTCCTCGATGGTCTTCAGCTCGACGTCGCGGCCGACGAGTGTCCATTCCCCACGTCCCGGCATGACGACCCTCACCTCGCCCTCGGGGCAGCCCTGCCGTCCACCCTATGGGCAGTCCCGACACTTCCGCTCGACAGCGGTCGATGCGGTCAGGACGAGCTGGTGAGCAGGTAGTCGTCCGCCTCCGGGCTCCACCGCAGGTCGACCGCGCCGCTGGTGGCGGCGGCCTTGCAGAACTGCAGGAAGCTGCGGTAGCCGAGCTTCTTCTCGCTGAAGTCGGGCCGCACCCGGCGGAGCTGGTTCTTCAGGCCGGAGAGCGCCACCGGGTTGCCGGCGCTGCCCAGGTCGCCCACCACGCCCCGGAGCAGGCCGAACGCCACCTCCCGGTCGCCGTGCTCGGGCAGGGACACCTCCGGGTCACCCTTGGCGGGCCCCTCGGCCAGGTCGACCACGTTGTGCTCGGCGAGGTGGCGCAGCAGCTCGCCGAAGGTACGGAAGCCGTAGTCGGACTCGCTGAAGGTCGGGTCCTTGCGCAGCAGGGTGCGCTTGAGCCGGGAGGCGGTCACCTCGCCGCTCGCGCTGCCCTGCAGACCGGCCACCGTCTGGGCGACCTGCACGGCGAGCGTGTCGACGTCCCGGCCGGGCTCCTCCCCCACCGGCGGCTCCTCCACCTCCGGCTCCCGCTGCTGCTCCGGCCCGGTCGGCCGCTGGTCGGGGCCGGTCTGCCGGACCGGCCGGGCATGCCGGGCGCGGACGGGCGGGATGTCCACGCCCTCCAGCCGGTCGTAGTACAGGAACTCGTCGCAGGCCGGTGGCAGCAGCGCCGACGTGGACCCCTCCACCCCGACGCCGATGACCCGCTTGTTGAGCTCACGGAGCTTGTGGACGAGCGGCGTGAAGTCGCTGTCGCCGCTACAGATGACGAAGGTGGAGATGTAGTCGCGTTCGAACGCCAACTCGATCGCGTCGACGGCCATCTTGATGTCGGCGGCGTTCTTGCGGGACGCCCCCATCCGCTGCGGGATCTCGATCAGCTCCACGTGGGACCGGGTGAGCATCCGGCGGTCCTCGTCGAAGTACGACCAGTCGGCGTACGCCCGGCGCACCACGACCCGCCCGCGCTCGGCCAACGCGTCGGCGATCGGCCGGAAGTCGAAGGCCCCGCCGCCACGATGGTCGCGGGCCCCCAACGCCAGGTTCTCGTAGTCGAGGAAGAGGGCGATCCGATCTTCGTGCTCCACGCGGCCCAGCGTACGCCCGCTCCGGCTCAGCGGGACGCAGGCGAGGCGCGACACCGCCGCCGTCCTTTCGTCCAATTCTTGCGGCTTTACAGTCGTCTCTTTTCGTTCGTTGATTGATGTCTTGCAGGAGACTGCGGGGTGCTGCATCATGACGCTCAATGTCGGGCGTCCAGGGGAACGCCGGGCGGACCTCCACCACCACCCACCCAGGAGGGTCACCGATGTCTCGCAGCATCCTGCCGGCGCGCCGACGCCCGGGCCGCCGCCCGGTCGCCACCGCCGTCGCGCTCGCGACCGGCCTCGCCGTGCTGGTCGCCGGACCCACCGTCGCCGCGGCCGGCTCGGCCACGTCACCCGGCACGCAGCCGGTCGTCACCCGGGCGGCACTCGATCCGGCGCTGGTCGCCGGGCGCGGGGCCGACGTCGACTTCGTCGAACAGGAGGCCGAGAACGCCCGCACCAACGGCGAGATCATCGGCCCCGACCGGTCCGCCTACACCCTGCCCGCCGAGGCGTCCGGCCGCCGGGCCGTCCGACTCACCCCGGGCGAGTACGTCGAGTTCGTCCTGCCCAGCGCCGCCAACGGGATCACCGTGCGGTACAGCATCCCGGACGCGCCGTCTGGCGGCGGGATCACCGCGCCGCTGACGGTCGCCGTCAACGGCAAGCACGCGCGCACCATGACGCTGACCTCGCAGTACTCGTGGCTCTACAACCAGTACCCGTTCACCAACGACCCGCAGGCCGGCCTGCTGCACCCGGACTGGTGGATCACCGAGTGCCAGTGCGTGCCGTCGGCCACCACGCCGTACCCGAGCATCACCACGCCGTTCCGGCCCACCCACTTCTACGACGAGCAGCGACTGCTGCTCGGGCGCACCTACCGGGCCGGTGACAAGGTCCGGCTCACCGCGCCGACCGGCACCGCCGCCGCCTGGACGGTCATCGACCTGCTCGACTCCGAACTGGTCGCGCCGCCGCGGGTACGGCTGCTCGCGGCGAACGTCCTCGCGTTCGGCGCCGACCCGACCGGCCGACGGGACTCCGCCGACGCGATCGACAAGGCCATCGCCTTCGCCCGCCGCACCCACCTGAAGGTGTACATCCCGCCGGGCACGTACCAGGTCAACCGGCACATCATCGTCGACGACGTGACGATCGAGGGCGCCGGCAACTGGCACACCATCATCAAGGGCCGCGAGGTCGCCCTGTCGACCCCCGCGCCGGACGGCTCGGTGCACACCGGCGTCGGGTTCTATGGCCGCGACGCCGCCGACGGCGGCAGCCGCAACGTGCGCCTGTCCGGCTTCGCCATCGAGGGCGACGTCCGCGAGCGCATCGACACCGACCAGGTCAACGCCATCGGTGGCGCGATGAGTGACTCCACCATCGACGGGCTGCACCTGCGGCACACCAAGGTCGGCGTGTGGTTCGACGGGCCGATGCGCAACGTCCGCATCACCAACACCATCATCGTCGACCAGATCGCCGACGCGCTCAACTTCCACACCGGCGTGACCGACTCTCTCGTCGCGCACACCTTCGTCCGCAACACCGGCGACGACGGCCTGGCGATGTGGTCGGAGAAGACCGCCAACGCCCGCAACACGTTCGACCACAACACCGTGCAGTCCCCGACGCTGGCCAACGGCATCGCCATCTACGGCGGCACCGACACGACCGTCTCGCACAACCTCGTCGCCGACCCGGTCCGCGAGGGCAGCGGCCTGCACGCCGGCGCCCGCTTCGGCGCGGAGCCGTTCGCCGGGTACCTGCGGTTCACCGGCAACACCACGGCCCGTGCCGGCACGTACGAGCTGAACTGGAACATCGGGCTCGGCGCCATCTGGATGTTCGCGCTGGACCGCAGCATCGACGCGGCCATCGAGGTCACCGGCGACGCGTACCTGGACAGCACCTACAACGCGATCATGCTGGTCAGCGACTGGCCGGTGAAGGACCTCTACTCGATCACCAACGTGCGCTTCCGCGACGTCCGGGTCGACGGCACGGGCACCTCGGTGGTCAGCGCCCGTACGGCCGGCTCTGCCTCGTTCGCCAACGTGGACACCCGCAACGTGGGCGCGGTCGGCGTCAACAACTGCGGGTCGTTCCACTTCACCCCGGCCGGCTCGGAGTTCACGCTGACCGACCTGGGTGGCAACGACGGCGGCTGGCTCGCGCCGTGGCTGCTGCCCAACACGATCACCTGCGACGACCGGCCGCCGGTCGCACCGCCGCCGCCTCCGGCACAGTGGTGAACGCGGTGGGCGGCCCGGTCGACCGGGCCGCC
>NZ_JBFAOC010000044.1:0-53127 GCF_040675055.1 Micromonospora sp. NPDC049662 | reverse complement strand
CCTTTGGTGGGGTAAGGCCCCCAGCTAGACGACTGGGTTGATAGGCCGGAAATGTAAGCCCGGTAACGGGTTCAGTTGACCGGTACTAATAGGCCGAGGACTTGACTACTAAGCTGCTACGCGTCCACTGTGCAACTCTGAACAAACACCCACCCGTGTTGGTGATGGTTGATATGTTCATAGAGTTACGGCGGTCATGGCGGAGGGGAAACGCCCGGTCACATTCCGAACCCGGAAGCTAAGCCCTCCAGCGCCGATGGTACTGCACTCGTGAGGGTGTGGGAGAGTAGGACACCGCCGGACAATCTTTCAGGAATGGCCACCCCTATCGGGGTGGCCATTCCTGCATTCCCCCCCAAAAAAACCCACCCCCGCGCCCCCCTGTCCCGCGCCCCCTTCCGGGAAGGGGGTCTGGAGACGGCTGGCGGGAGTGTGCGGAGGGGTTAGGTTCGGGATTGCATTTCGTTGCGGAGGTCGCCCAGGAGGGCGCCCGCGTCGGTCACCGACCTGCCGGGGAACATCGCCATCACGACGCTGCCGTGGTCGGCCCAACCGCACACCGCGAAGTCGCCGCCCTCACCGCTCGTGCTGCCGCACTTCATCACTCCACCCAGCTTGCCCGCAGGCACCTTACGCAGCCCCGTCACCGCCCCGGTCTCGTCGGACATCAGGCCGAAGAGGCTGTCCAGGTCGCGCTCGGGTTGCCAGAGCAGCGTCGTGCCGCCGAAGACCAGGACCGCGCGCTTGTCGTCGGCGGGGTCGCGGTAGACGGTGCCGAAGCTCCGGTCCAGGTCGATGTCGGCGGCCAGGCCGCTGCGCAGGTAGTCCGCCGTGCTCTTGGCGCGCTCGCTGTCGTCCCGCGTCAACCCCGCCACCCGCTCGGGCGAGGTCAGCCGGGTGTCCTTCTGCTGCGCCACACGCCACCCGCCGACCCCCAGCACACCCGCGCCCGCGAGGCCGACGACCAGGGCGACCGTCCAGCCGATCCGGCGGCGGCGGGACCAGCCACCGGACCGCTCGTCGGGATCGCCGCCGGTGTCCCGAGTGCTCAGCTGGATCGGCTCCTCGGTCAGTTCGACCGGCTCGCGGCCGTGGTCGAGTGACCGCTCGGTGAGATGTGCGTCGGACATAGCCGACACCGTACGCGAACGACAGGTGGCGCACGTCAGGTCCGCAGAAGCCCTTCGTAGACTTGTCGGGTGACCGAGAGACTGGATGCCCAACGCCCCGACGCCCCGACCCTTGCCGGCCAGTACCAGCCCGGCGAGGTAGAGCAGCGGCGGTACGAGCAGTGGGTAGCCGCTGGGCACTTCCGGGCCTCCGCCGACAGCGACAAGCCCCCCTTCACCATCGTCATCCCGCCGCCGAACGTCACCGGCTCGCTGCACATGGGCCACGCGTTCGAGCACACGCTCATGGACGCGCTGACCCGGCGCAAGCGGATGCAGGGCTTCGAGGCGCTGTGGCTGCCCGGCATGGACCACGCCGGCATCGCCACCCAGAACCTGGTCGAGCGTCAGCTCGCCGCCGAAGGCCTGTCGCGGCACGACCTCGGTCGGGAGAAGTTCGTCGAGCGGGTCTGGCAGTGGAAGGCCGAGTCCGGCGGCAAGATCCTCGGCCAGATGCGCCGCCTCGGCGACTCCGTCGACTGGGAGCGGGAGCGCTTCACCATGGACGCCGGCCTGAGCCGCGCGGTCCAGACGATCTTCAAGAAGCTCTTCGACGACGGCCTCATCTACCGGGCCAACCGGATCATCAACTGGTGTCCGCGCTGCCTGACCGCACTGTCGGACATCGAGGTCGAGCACACCGACGACGACGGTGAGCTGATCTCGATCCGCTACAGCGACGAGGTCGTGGTGGCCACCACGCGGGCCGAGACGATGCTCGGCGACACCGCCGTGGCGGTGCACCCCGACGACGAGCGCTACCAGCACCTGATCGGCACCGAGGTCGAGCTGCCGCTCACCGGCCGACGGATCCCGATCGTCGCCGACGCGCACGTCGACCCGTCCTTCGGCACCGGCATGGTCAAGGTGACCCCCGCCCACGACCCGAACGACTTCGAGATCGGCCAGCGGCACGACCTGCCCGCGCTGACCGTCATGGACGAGCGCGGCGTGATCACCGTGCCCGGCCCGTTCGAAGGGCTGGACCGGTTCGAGGCGCGGCCGGCGATCGTCGCGGCGCTGCGCGAACAGCGCCGGATCGTCGCCGAGAAGCGCCCGTACGTGCACGCCGTCGGTCACTGTTCGCGTTGCAAGACGACGGTCGAGCCGCGGCTGTCGCTGCAGTGGTTCGTCAACACCGCCCCGCTCGCGCAGGCCGCCGGTGACGCGGTGCGCGACGGTCGGGTCCGTATCGAGCCGGCCGAGCTGGCGAAGCGCTACTTCGCCTGGGTCGACAACATGCACGACTGGTGCATCTCACGCCAGCTCTGGTGGGGGCACCGCATCCCGGTCTGGTACGGCCCGGCCGGCGAGATCGTCTGCGTCGGCCCCGACGAGACGCCGCCGACCGGCGAGGGTTGGCACCAGGACGAGGACGTCCTCGACACCTGGTTCTCCAGCGGCCTGTGGCCGTTCTCCACCCTGGGCTGGCCGGAAGAGACCCCGGACCTGGCGAAGTTCTATCCGACCAGCGTGCTGGTCACCGGGTACGACATCCTGTTCTTCTGGGTCGCCCGGATGATGATGTTCGGCCTCTACGCGATGGACGGCCGGCCGCCCTTCGACGTGGTCGCGTTGCACGGCATGGTGCGCGACCAGTTCGGCAAGAAGATGTCGAAGTCGTTCGGCAACGTGGTCGACCCGCTGGACTGGATCGACAGGTACGGCGCCGACGCGACCCGGTTCACCCTGGCCCGGGGCGCGAACCCCGGCCAGGACGTGCCGGTCAGCGAGGAGTGGTGCCAGGGCTCGCGTAACTTCTGCAACAAGCTCTGGAACGCCACCCGGTTCGCGTTGATGAACGGCGCGCACACGACCGGCGACCTGCCGCCCGTCGAGCAGCTCTCCACCGTCGACCGGTGGGTCCTGTCCCGGCTGGCGCACGTCACCGCCGAGGTCGACGAGCAGTTCGAGGCGTACGAGTTCGCCAAGGTGTGTGACCTGCTCTACCACTTCGCCTGGGACGACGTCTGCGACTGGTACGTCGAGCTGAGCAAGCCGGTGCTCGCCGAGGGCGGTGAGCGGGCCGACGTGACCCGCCGGGTTCTCGGCCACGTCCTGGACCAGCTGCTGCGGCTGCTGCACCCGGTCATCCCGTTCGTCACCGAGGAGTTGTGGCTCGCGCTGACCGGCGGCGAGACGGTGCAGGCCGTCGCCTGGCCGGTGGCCGACCGGTCGCTCATCGACGACGCCGCCGAGGTCGAGCTGGCCGCCGTGCAGCGGGTCGTCACCGAGATCCGCCGGTTCCGTTCCGACCAGGGGCTACGCCCGACGCAGCGGGTCGCGGCCCGCCTGGACGGGCTGGCCGGGGCCGGCATCGCGGCCCACGAGCCGCTGATCCGGTCGCTGGTTCGGCTGGACCCCGCCGGTGACGACTTCCAGGCCAGCGCGACGTTGGCCATGCCCGGCGCGGTAGGTGTCGCGTTGGACACCCGGGGGTCGATCGACGTGGCCGCCGAGCGGGCCCGGCTGACCAAGGACCGCGCGGCCGCCCAGAAGGAGGTCGCGCAGGCCCGGGCGAAGCTCGACAACCCGGCCTTCATCGGCAAGGCCCCCGAGCCGGTCGTCGCGAAGATCCGCGACCGGCTCGCCACCGCCGAGGCCGACCTGGTCCGGATCGACGCCGCTCTGGAGACGCTTACCTCGTGACCGACCGTACCGATTTCGCCGCCGCCGAAGCTGAGCTGAACGCCCGCGGTTTCACCCGCATGGTGTTCGAGCTGGACCGCATCGAGTCGCTGCTCGACCTGCTCGGGAGTCCGCAGCGGGCGTACCCGTCGATCCACCTCACCGGCACCAACGGCAAGACGTCCACCGCACGGATGATCGACTCGCTGCTGCGGGCGTTCGGGCTGCACACCGGCAGGTACACGAGTCCGCACCTGGAGACCGTCCGGGAGCGGATCAGCCTGGACGGGGAACCGGTGAGCGAGGAGCGCTTCGCCGCGGTCTACGGGGAGATCAAGCCGCTGGCCGAGCTGGTCGACGCGCGCTCGGACGAGCCGCTGACGTACTTCGACATGACGACCGCGTTGGCGTTCGCCACGTTCGCCGACGCGCCCGTCGACATCGCCGTGGTCGAGGTGGGTCTCGGCGGCGCCGAGGACGCCACCAACGTCATCCAGGCCGGCGTCTGCGTGATCACGCCGATCGGCCTGGACCACACCGAGTGGCTCGGCGACACGCTCCAGGACATCGCGCTGGCCAAGGCCGGCATCATCCACCCGGGCGCCACCGTGATCTCGGCGGCGCAGGAGGAGGAGGCCGCGCGTCCCCTCCTCGAACGCTGCTCCGAGGTGGGCGCCACCATCGCCCGTGAGGGCGCCGAGTTCGGCGTGCTGAGCCGGGCGGTCGCCGTCGGCGGGCAGGTGCTCAAGCTGCAGGGCCTCGGTGGCGTCTACGACGACGTGTTCATCCCCCTGCACGGCGCGCACCAGGCGCAGAACGCGGCGGTGGCGCTCGCCGCCGTGGAGGCGTTCCTCGGTGCCGGGGCCCGCCGTCAGTTGGACGTCGAGGCCGTCCGGGAGGGGTTCGCGACGGCCAGCTCCCCGGGCCGGCTGGAGCGGGTCCGCAGCGCTCCGACCGTCCTGCTGGACGGCGCGCACAACCCGCACGGTATGGCCGCGACGGTGACCGCGCTGCAGGAGGAGTTCGCGTTCAGCAAGCTGGTGGCGCTGGTGGGCGTCCTCGCCGACAAGGACGCGAGCAGCCTGCTGGAGCTGCTGGAGCCGGTGGCCGACGTCGTGGTGGTCACCCGCAACAGCTCGCCACGGGCGATGCCGACGAAGGAGCTCGCCGCGCTCGCCGTCGAGATCTTCGGCGAGGAGCGCGTCGAGGTGGCCGAGGAGGTGCCGGACGCGATCGAGCTGGCGGTCGCGCTGGCCGAGGAGGACGTACCCGGTGAGCTCAGCGGCGTCGGTGTCCTGGTGACGGGTTCGGTGGTCACGGTCGCCGACGCCCGCCGGCTCCTGAAGCGATGACCGGCCCCGAGCGCGACCCCCGCGCCACCGACGCGACCGACCTGGACCGCGACCACCGCGCCACCGACGCGACCGACCTCGACCGCGACCCGTGCGCCACCGACGACGCGACCGGTCCGGACCGCGGTCGGAGCGTTCCGGACCAGGACACAGCCGCATCGACGGCAGGGGAGCCGGAGGCCGGGCAGGTACGGCGCTCCGGCCTGCGGAACCCGCAGGCGGCCGTACGGGGTCTCGGCGCGGGAACGCTCGGCCTGGAGGCGCTGGTGCTGCTGCTGGCCATTCAACCGATCCGGGTGGTCGGCGGTGACCTGGGCGGCGCGGCGATCGCCGTGGTGGTGGCCCTGGCGGTGGCCGCCATCCTGCTGGCCGGCATGATGCGGCGTCCCTGGGCCTGGCACGCCGGCACCGTGTTGCAGGGCCTGCTGATGCTGGCCGGGCTGCTGCACTGGTCGCTGCTCGTGCTGGGCATCATTTTCGCGCTGGTCTGGGCGTACGCGCTGCACGTCCGCCGGGTCATCCTCGGCTGACCCCCGAGGGTCGGGTCAGGCGTCGGCGCGTTCGCGCCACTGGGTCAGGGCGATGCCGTGGCCGTCCGGGTCCCGGAAGGCCGCCGCCCACACCTCCAGCCTGCTGCCCCGGTTGACCACGCGTGGGGCGTACGTGAAGCGGACACCGGATCCGCGCAGCCGTCCGTACGCCGCCTCGATGTCGTCCACCTCGAGGTTGACGTGCACGAGCCGGCGACTGATGGGCGCCGCCCCGGTCACCTCGCGCAGCACCAGCCGGGTCGAGCCGAAGGCAAGCACCGCGTTGCCGGTGCCCTGGTCGACCTCGGAGAAGCCGAGCATGTCCCGGTAGAAACCGAGCGATCGGGCCAGGTCGGTGACCAGCAGGGTCAGTCCGACGCCGCTGATGGGACCGGCCGGGTCCGCCGCCGACGCTCCGTCGTACCCGAAGATCGCCTCGTCCAGGGCCTCGGCGGTGACGGTCTCGCGGGCCGCTCCCGCCGGGGTCGGGTCGTCCAGCGGCAGGTCCAGCGGGTCCAGCGGGTCGGTAGCGAGCGGGCCGGTCCGCTGCGTCGGCGGGGCGTCGGTCGGCCGGTCCGCGCTCGGTGCGGACCGGGCCTGCGCTTCCGCGTCCACGGGGTCGTCGTCGGACTGGGCGGCACGGACGTCGTCCGGGTCGGCAGGGTCGACGCCGGGCTGGTCGAAGTGCTCCTCGGCCGGGGGCCGGGGTGCGGGCGTGGCCCGGCGGGGCAGTCCCGCGCCGGGCTGCTTGTCGACGACGACGCCTTCGAGGACCACCGGGCCGCCCGGGGCCTGGCTCACCACCACCGGCTCGCGCTCGTCGGATACGACGGACCGGTCGTCGCGCAGGGGGTCGGGACCGCGCTGGTCGCGGAACGGGTCGCCGCCGCGCGGGTCGCGGAACGGATCGGGGCCGCGCGGGTCGCCGAACGGGTCGGGGCCGAACGGGTCGCCGCCGCGCGCGTCCCGGAAGTCGTCGTCGGGCGCGCGGTCCGCCCAGGGCGGGGCGTCCTGCTCGATCAGCACCTCGTCGCCGGGGTCGAGGTCGCCGAACTCGGGCGGCAGGTCCGCGACGGCCGCGGCGGTCTCGGCGTGGGTGGGCACCTCGTCCCAGAGGACCTTGACGTGCCGCTGGTCGTCGAGCGCGACCCGGATGGGCAGGGTCTGGCCCAACGACGGCCACTTGGAGACCGGCACCCGCGGCTCGATGATCTTCTTGGATCGGGGCGGCAGGCCGGGCGCGTCGATGACCAGTTGCAGCTCGCACCGGCCGAACGCGTACTGGGTGGGTGGTTCGGAGGCGCTGTGCACGTGCGCCACGCCGACCACCCAGGTGCGCCCGCCGCCCTTCACGGTGGCCAGCGCGATCGCCAGCACCAGCAGGGCGACGCCGAGCGCGACGATGGCCCAGCTGGTCATGCCCAGCCCGAAGAGGACGACGAAGGTGGCCACGGTGCCGAGCACCGTGCCGACCAGCTTGCGTACCGGCGCGATGGGCCGGTTCCCGCCATTCGCCACAGTGGACCTCCCGGGGGTCAGGGCCAGGCTAGGCCGGATCGGCCACCGGTGGAAAGACCGGCCGCCGCGCCGGCGCCGGGACCGGGTCGCTACGCTGACCGTACCGAGCCCAAGCGTTCTGCGCGTACAGGAGGAACCCAGCGTGTCCAACGACAGCCCGGAAGAGCGCAGCCTCGTGCTGATCAAGCCCGACGCGGTCCGCCGCGGCCTGGTCGGCGAGCTCCTCTCCCGCTTCGAGCGCAAAGGGCTGCGGATCGACGCGATGGTGCACCGGACCATGGACGCCGCGCTCGCGGACGCGCACTACGCCGAGCACGTCGACAAGGCGTTCTACCCGCCGCTGAAGGACTTCATGACCGGCGGTCCGCTGGTCGCCCTGGTCCTCTCCGGCGACCAGGTCATCGACGTGGTCCGGGGGCTGGTCGGCGCGACCGACGGCCGCAAGGCCGCCGCCGGCACCATCCGCGGTGACCTGTCGCTCTCCAACCGGGAGAACCTGGTGCACGCCTCCGACTCGCCGGACAGCGCCAAGCGCGAGATCGCGCTCTGGTTCCCCGAGCTGGGCTGACGACCTCACGATTTCAGGCGGCCGGGGGTAGCTTCTCCGGATTGCCCACCACGTAGATCCCGGTGATCCGACCGGCGGCGGCGGTGACGGTCATCGTGTAGCGGCCGCCGTCGCCGCGGGTGAGCAGGATGGCGGGTTCGCCGTTCAACTCGACCCGCCGCGCCGTCCACTCGCGGCGTGGGCCGTAGATCCCGGCGTAGAACCGGGCGACCCGGTCCGCACCGCGCACCGGGTTGCGCGCGGAACGGACGCGACCTCCACCGTCGTTCCACGCCGTGACGTCCGCGGCCACCAGACGGGTGAGCGTCGCCAGGTCCCCGTTCCGGGCGGCGGCGAGGAACGCCTCCAGCAACCGCTCACGCTCGGACCGGCTGGCCGTGAAGCGGCGGTCCTCCTGGCGTACGTGCGTGTTCGCCCGGTGGTACAGCTGACGGCAGTCCTGCGGGGTCCGGTCCAGGATCTCCGCGATCTCGGCGTACGGCAGGTCGAACGCGGTGCGCAGGACGTACACGGCACGCTCCGGCGGCGTGAGCCGTTCCAGCACGTGCAGCAGCGCGGTGGACAGCGAGTCCCGCAGCTCCGCGCGGTCCAGCGGGCCGAACGGCGAGGGCTCGGTCGGCACCGGCTCGGGCAGCCACGGTCCGACGTACGTCTCGCGGGCCGCCTGCCGGGTCCGCAGCCGGTCCAACGCGAGCCGGGTCACCACCCGGGACAGGTAGCGGCGGGGCTCGGTCACCGTCGACCGGTCCACGCCCAGCCAGCGCAGGTACGCCTCCTGGAGCACGTCCTCCGCGTCGTGCCGGCTGCCGAGCAGCCGGTAGGCGAGCCCGAGCAGCATCGGCCGGTGCGCCTGGAGCGCACCGGCCGCCTCTGCCGCCTCGGTCGTCACACCTGCGCCGGGGGCTCCGTGTGCGTCGTCACGGCGATGCGATTCCACACGTTGATTGTGGCGATCGCGAGGACCAGATCGGCCAACTCCTTCTCCGACCAGATTTTCGCGGCGGCGTCCCACACCTCGTCCGACACCCCGTGCTCGCCGAGCCGGGTCACCGCGTCGGTGAGCGCCAGCGCGGTCTGCTCCCGCTCGTCGAAGAACGACAGCGCCTCCCGCCAGGCGGCCACCGCGAACAGCCGCCGGCTCGACTCGCCGGCGGCGAGGGCGTCGCGGCTGTGCATGTCCACGCAGTACGCGCAGCCGTTCAGTATCGACGCCCGCAGCTTGACCAGCTCCAGCACGGTGTGGTCGACGTTCGCCTGGACGTACTTCTCCAGACCTGACACGGCCTGGTATCCCTGCGGCGCGACCTCGAAAAGCTTCATCCGTTGCACGGCAACCTCCTTGATCGGTTCGACACCGCTACGACGGTCCGACCGGTCGCGCTGTGACAACCGGGGCTATGAGCCCGGTCACGTCGAGGGGGTCAGCCGCGGGTCGCGGGGACGGTGTCCGGGAGCACCTCGCGGGGGCGGGGGATCCGGACGACGCCGTCGACGTCACCGGACGGGCGGTCCTGGTCGCGGGGTACGGGTCGCGACACCCGGGCGGCCAGCTCGCGACCCACCTTGATCATCGGTAGCTCGACCCAGCGGTAGAGCACGTCCGCGAGGACCAACGCCACCACCACGGCGGCCACGAAGATGGTGGTGTTGTGCCGACCCACCGCGGGCAGCAGCCCGACCGCCGCCCACGCCGCGATGGACTGGACCAGGTACATCGAGTACGACCGTTCGCCCACGAACACCAGCGGCCGCAGCCCCAGCACACGTGCCAGGACGCTGCGCGACAGCAGCGCCGGCAGCAGCAGCGCGGCCGCCGCCGCGTAGCAGCCGATCAGCGCCTCCTGGCCGAAGCGGGCCGGCCAGTACCGCACGGCCACCTGCACCGCGGCGAAGGCCACGATCACCACGCTGGCGGTGACCGGGTGGGTCAGCGGCCGGAACAGGGCGAAGCCGCGTGGGTGGTGCATGAGCACGGCCGTGAGGCAGCCGAGCAGGATCGCCACGTAGTGGATGGGCCAGCTCAGCCAGCCGATCTGCGGCGGGATCAGCGCGACGAGGAGCACGAGGAGCGCGAGGGTCACCGCGAGCCGGCGCCGGAAGGCGCCGGTCACCAGCACGAAGGCGATCGCCGGCCAGAGCAGGTAGAACTTCTGCTCGATCCCGATCGTCCAGGAGTGCAGGTAAGGGGTGTTCGCCGGCAGGAGTTCGTTGAGCAGCAGCAGGTAGTAGCGCATCGAGCGTTCGACCGCGTCGGCGGTGCCGTTGAGCCGGGCCAGCCCCCAGGTCAGGAACAGCACGAGCAGGTACATCGGCATGATCCGGAAGAACCGCCGCAGGTAGAAGGCGCGCAGCGAGACCCGACCGTAGCGGTGTTCCTCCCGCAACAGCAGCGTCGTGATCAGGAAGCCGGAGAGCACGAAGAAGAGGTGTACGCCGATCCAGCCGGTCAACCAGGCCCAGGACGGACCGCCGAAGTGGAAGGCGAAGACCATCACGGCCGCCACGGCCCGCAGGCCGTCGAGCGCGGGGAATCGACGCATGGCCTGAAATTCGTCATGGCTGAGCGGACGCACCGGCGAAGTCTGCGCGAGCCTCTCGCCGGGGTCAAGCCGCGCTGGCCGCCGGGTCGTGCCCTTCGGACAACAGGCGTTCGGTCGCCGGTCACCCGGACCGCCGGCCGCGGTCATCTGCGCCCGGTACACCCACGGGGTCAACCCATCACCGGGAGGAAGCATGACCGAGCTTGATCGACGTACCCTGCTGCGGGCTGGCCTGGTGGCCGGGGCCGGAGTCGCCGGCGGCGCCCTGTTGGGCGGTGCCGGCGCGAACGCCGCTCCGGCCTGGCGTCCGGCCGGACGCCCCGTGCTCACCCACGGGGTGCAGAGCGGCGACGTGACCGCGGATTCGGCGCTGGTCTGGACGCGGGCCGACCGTCCGGGCCGGATGCTTGTCGAACTGAGCCGCCGCCCCGACTTCCGTGGCGCGCGGCAGCTCCGTGGCCCGGTGCTGGGCCCGAACGCGGACTTCACCGGCAAGGTCCGGCTGCGGGGCCTGCCGGACGCCGAGCGGCTGCACTACCGGGTGCGGGTGGAGAGCCTGGACCGGCACGGGGTGGTCAGCGAGCCGTTGACCGGTTCGTTCACCACCGCGCCGGGCCGGCACCGCCGCCGGGACGTGCGGTTCGTCTGGACCGGGGACATCGTCGGGCAGGGCTGGGGGATCGATCCGAACTTCGGCGGGCTGTCGATCTTCCGGGCGATGCGCGCGGTCCGTCCGGACTTCTACCTGTGCAGCGGCGACACGGTCTACGCGGACGGCCCGCTCGTGGAGTCGGTGACGCTGCCCGACGGGCGGATCTGGCGCAACCTCATCACCCCGGAGAAGAGCAAGGTCGCCGAGACGCTGACCGAGTACCGGGGGCAGTTCGCCTACAACCTGCTCGACGAGCACCTGCGGGAGTTCGCGGCGGCGGTGCCGCAGATCAACCAGTGGGACGACCACGAGGTGCTCAACAACTGGTATCCCGGGGAGATCCTGGACGACCCGCGCTACACCGAGCAGCGGGTCGACGTGCTCGCAGCGCGGGCCAGCCAGGCGTTCCACGAGTGGCTGCCGGTGCCGGACAACGGGCCGCTGTACCGGCGGATCTCGTACGGGCCGCTGCTGGACGTCTTCGTGCTGGACATGCGGACGCACAAGGACCCCAACGACGGCAACACGTACGCCGACCCGAAGCGCGGTCTGCTCGGCCGCGAGCAGCGGGAGTGGCTGATCCGGGAGCTGAAGCGCTCCACGGCGACCTGGAAGGTGATCGCCAACGACCTGCCGATCGGGGTCGTGGTGCCAGACGGTCCGGGCGCGCAGGAGGGTGTCGCGCAGGGCGATCCGGGCGCGCCGGTCGGGCGTGAGCTGGAGTTCGCCGAGGTGCTGCGGGCGACCCACCGGGCCGGGGTGACCGGCATGGTCTTCCTCACCGCCGACGTGCACTACTCCGCCGCGCACCACTACGACCCGTCCCGTGCGGCGGTCGGTGACTTCACGCCGTTCTGGGAGTTCGTCTCCGGCCCGGCGCACGCCGGCGCGTTCGGCCCGAACGCCCTCGACGGCACGTTCGGACCGCAGGCGGTCTTCGTGCACGCCCCGCCGCGCGCGAACACCTCCCCGGCCGAGGGCTTCCAGCACTTCGGCGAGGTCCAGATCGACGGCGAATCCGGGGCCCTGACGGTGCACCTACGCGACCGCGACGGCGCCTCCCTCTGGACCACCACCCTCCCAACCCCCTGACCCCACCCACCCCGGGAGCCTCGCCCTGGTGATCAAGAGATTCGCGTCAGGATCCGGCGCGAATTTGACGCAAACCTCTTGATCACCGGGGGTGGGCGGGGGTGGGGGTGGGGTGGGGTGGGGGATTAGTCGGGGGCGGGGGGCTGGGTGGGTCTTGTATCGTTGGAGGCCGTAAGGCGATGACCCGGCCATCACCGGTGAGCCTCCGGAAGAACAGCCGGGTGACCGGCCCAGTAGAACCGGACGGGTCCGGCCCGTCACAGCCGGCCAATGAGCGGGCGGTCGATCCTGACCGCCAAGCGGGGTGGTACCGCGGGCCACCCGGGGAGCGTCGTTGTCGGCGTACCCCGGACGGTTCGTCCTCGCAGACCCACGTTGAGTGAGCTGCGAGGAGAGCGACAGGCGATGGCCTATCCACTGCACGACCCCGCCGCCGGTGTCCCGGCGAGCCCGGACCTGCCCGCGGTCGAGCGCCGGGTGCTGGAGCACTGGACGGCCGACAAGACCTTCGAGGCCAGCATCGAGGCCCGCCCCGCCGGTACCGACGGCAAGAACGAGTACGTCTTCTACGACGGCCCGCCGTTCGCCAACGGCCTGCCGCACTACGGCCACCTGTTCACCGGGTACGTCAAGGACGTGGTGCCGCGCTACCAGACGATGCGCGGCCGGCACGTGGAGCGGCGCTTCGGCTGGGACTGCCACGGCCTGCCCGCCGAGGTGGTGGCCGAGAAGCAGCTCGGCATCACCAGCAAGGCCGAGATCATCGACCTGGGCGTGGCCCGGTTCAACGAGGCCTGCCGCACGTCGGTGCTGGAGTTCACCCAGGACTGGGAGCGGTACATCAACCGGCAGGCCCGCTGGGTCGACTTCACCAACGACTACAAGACCCTCGACCTGGACTACATGGAAAGCGTCATGTGGGCCTTCAAGACCCTGCACGACAAGGGTCTGATCTACGAGGGTTTCCGGGTGCTGGCGTACTGCTGGCGCTGTGAGACGCCGCTGTCGAACACCGAGACCCGGATGGACGACGTCTACCGGGACCGGCACGACCCGACGCTGACCGTGTGGTTCGGGCTGACCGCCGACGACTCCGCCCCGGAGTTGCTGCGCGGGCCGGTCAAGCTGGGTGTCTGGACCACCACGCCGTGGACCCTGCCGTCGAACCTGGCACTCGCCGTCGGCCCGGACATCGAGTACGCCGTGCTCGAACGCGACGGGGAGCGGTTCGTCGTGGGGGCGGCGCGGCTCGGCGCGTACGCCAAGGAGCTGGACGGGTACGAGCAGGTCGGCACGGTGTACGGCCGGGACCTGGTCGGACGCCGTTACACACCGCTGTTCGACTTCCTCGTCGAGCAGGCGGGCGACAACGCGTACCAGGTGCTCGGGGCGGAGTTCGTCACCACCGAGGACGGCACCGGGATCGTGCACCTCGCCCCGGCGTTCGGCGAGGACGACCAGAACGTCTGCAACGCCGCCGGCATCCCCACCATCGTCACCGTGGACGACCACACGCGGTTCACCGCGCTGGTCCCGCCGTACCAGGGTGAGCAGGTCTTCGACGTCAACAAGCCGGTGATCCGGGAGCTGAAGGAGCGGGGGGTGGTGCTGCGGCAGGACACCTACACCCACTCGTACCCGCACTGCTGGCGGTGCGACACCCCGCTGGTCTACAAGGCGGTGTCGTCGTGGTTCGTGGCGGTGACCCAGTTCCGGGACCGGATGGTCGAGCTGAACCAGGAGATCAACTGGACGCCCGGCCACATCAAGGACGGCTCGTTCGGCAAGTGGCTGGCCAACGCCCGGGACTGGTCGATCAGCCGGAACCGGTTCTGGGGCTCGCCCATCCCGGCGTGGAAGTCCGACGACCCGAACTACCCGCGCCTGGACGTCTACGGATCGCTCGCCGACATCGAGCGGGACTTCGGCGTACGCCTGACCGACCTGCACCGGCCGGCGGTGGACGACCTGGTCCGCCCCAACCCGGACGACCCGACCGGTCAGTCGATGATGCGCCGGGTGCCCGAGGTGCTGGACTGCTGGTTCGAGTCCGGGTCGATGCCGTTCGCCCAGGTGCACTACCCGTTCGAGAACGCGGACTGGTTCGAGCACCACTACCCGGGTGACTTCATCGTCGAGTACATCGGGCAGACCCGCGGCTGGTTCTACACCATGCACGTGCTGGCCACCGCGCTGTTCGACCGGCCGGCGTTCCGCAACTGCCTGAGCCACGGCATCCTGCTCGGCTCGGACGGGCGCAAGATGTCCAAGAGCCTGCGCAACTACCCGGACGTCTACCACGTCTTCGACTCGTACGGGTCGGACGCGATGCGCTGGATGCTGATGTCCTCGCCGGTGCTGCGCGGCGGGGACATGGCGGTCACCGAGACGCTGATCCGCGACGCGGTACGCCAGGTGCTGCTGCCGCTGTGGAACGTCTGGTACTTCTTCTCGCTCTACGCCAACGCGGACGGGTACCAGGCGCGGCGGCGCACCGACTCGACGCACCTGCTCGACCGGTACATCCTGGCCAAGACCAACGAGCTGGTGTCGACGGTCGGCGCGCAGATGGACGCGTACGACATCTCCGGCGCGTGCGCCACCGTCCGGTCCTACCTGGACGCGCTGACCAACTGGTACGTGCGCCGGTCCCGGGACCGGTTCTGGTCGGGTGACGCCAACGCCTTCGACACGCTGTCGACCGTGCTGGAGACGCTCTGCCGGGTGGTGGCGCCGCTCGCGCCGCTGACCGCGGAGGAGATCTGGCGTGGCCTGACGGGCGAGCGGTCGGTGCACCTGACCGACTGGCCGTCCGCCGAGGAGTTCCCGGCCGACCACGACCTGGTGGCGGCCATGGACAACGTGCGGGCGGTCGCCTCGGCGGCGCTGTCGCTGCGCAAGGCCAAGGGGCTGCGCGTACGGCTGCCGCTGTCGACGTTGACCGTGGCGTCCCCGGTGGCCGAGCAACTGCGCCCGTTCGCCGACCTGATCGCCGACGAGGTCAACGTGAAGGCGGTGGAGTTCAGCGCCGAGCTGTCCGCGTACTGCGAGCAGGTGTTGACCGTGGTGCCCCGGGCGCTCGGCCCGCGCGTCGGCAAGCAGGTCCAGCAGGTGATCAAGGCGGTTAAGGCGGGTGACTGGGAGCTGGTCGAGGGCGCGCCGGTGGCGGCCGGCATCACCCTGGCCGAGGGCGAGTACGAGCTGCGTCTCGTGGCCGCCGACGCCGAGCACTCCGCGCCGCTGCCCGGTGGCGAGGGCGTGGTGGTGCTCGACACCGAGGTCACCCCCGAGCTGGCCGCCGAGGGCCTGGCCCGCGACGTGGTGCGGGTGGTGCAGCAGGCCCGCCGCGACGCCGACCTGGACGTCTCGGACCGGATCGTGGTGGCGGTGTCGGCGTCCGACGAGGTGCGCGCCGCGGTCGGGGCGTACCTGGAGTTCGTGTCGGGTGAGGTGCTGGCCGACTCGGTCGACTTCGCCGAGGGCCTCGACGGTTTCGCCGGTGAGGTCGGCGAGGGCGAGCGGGTGACGGTCACTGTCCGTCGGGTGTAAGGAAGGGCCCCTTTCTAACGCCTGGTGTATAGGAAGGGGCCCTTCCTTGCACCCAGCACTGTCGGGACGCGGACGCCTCCCACCTCCGTCGGTGGGGTGTGGGGGCGTCCGCTACCGTGACACCGCCTGCTCGCACCTCATCTGCCGGAGGACCAGTGCCCCTGCTCTACACCATCGGCAAGCTCACCGTGGCGCCCGCGCTGCGGTTGGCGTTCCGCCCGACCGTGGAGGGTCTGGAACACGTGCCGGAGACCGGCGGCGCGATCTTCGCCGGCAACCACCTCTCGGTGGCGGACGAGCTGTTCCTCGGCACGGTGGTGCCCCGGCACCTGGCGTTCTGGGCCAAGTCCGAGTACTTCACCGGCACCGGCGCGAAGGGCGCGTTCTCGAAGTTCGTCCTCACCGGTCTGGGCGCCATCCCGGTCGAACGGGCCGGTGGGCGCGCCGCGCTGTCCGCCTTCGACGCCGCCATCCCGGCGTTGCGGGGCGGTGACCTGGTGGTGGTCTACCCGGAGGGCACCCGTTCCCCGGACGGCAAGCTCTACCGGGGTCGGACCGGGGCGGCCCGGCTGGCGGTCGCCGCCGGTGTGCCGATCATCCCGGTGGGCACGGTCGGCACCGACAAGGCGCAGCCGATCGGGGCGCGGGTACCCCGCCCCGGCACTGCCAAGATCACCGTGAAGTTCGGCAAGCCGCTGGACTTCACCGGCCGCCCGGACGATCGCACCTCGCTGCGGCAGATGACCGACGAGGTGATGAGCGAGATCCAGAAGCTCACCGGCCAGGAGTACATCCCCCGGTACGCGCCGAAGCGCGCCGACACCGACCCGGCCAGCGAGGTCTGACCCCGCCCAGGCCGTCCGGATGCCCGCGAGCGGCGGCCCGGATGCGACTCAGCCCTGCTTGGGCTGGACGATCTGCGTGCGCAGGGTGTCGAGCAACGTCGCGCTGTCCGAGACGGAGAGCCGGGTGAACACCCCGGTGGCGATGCTGCCGTGGTCGACCGAGGTGCACACCACCACGTCGCCCCCGGCTGGTCGACCGATCGCGCAGCGCTCGTACCGACCCCGTACGCCGGTCCGCACCGTCTCGGGGGCCTCCAGCGCGTAGCGCTCACCGAGCCGCGTGATCTCCTCGTCCGCGTCCGCCTCGGGGGTCAGCCGGAAGCCGGTGCCGCCGAAGACCGTCACCTGCTTGCCGTCCGCCGTCCGGTAGACGCCCGCGAAGGTGTCCTCGGCCAGCAGGTGCTCCTGGCGTACCTCTTTCTCCAACTGCTTGGCCGTCTCGGAGCTGCCGTCGTCCTGCCGCAGGCTCAGGTCGGCGACCTGCTCGGGCAGCGCGGCGCTGGCCGGGTACTGGGACGAGATCGGCAGGCCGTAGTAGGCGGGGCAGCCACAGCAGCAGGCCAGGCTGAGCAGCAGCAGCCACGGCCAGCGACGCCGGCGGCGCCGTGGTCGAGGGGGCGGGTACCCCTTGGGGGCCTCCCCGAGCGGCGGCGGCGCGGTCGGACCCCGCCCCCGGCGCTGCTTCGGCACCCGGGCCGGCGGCGCCGGGCGGACCGGCGCGGCGGGCCCGGCGGCGGTGGGTGGATGCGGCGGGGCAGGTCGGGCGTGCGGTGGCGGGTAGGCGACCGGCGGCAGGTAGGCCGGCGGTGGGTGGCCGGCGGGTTGGTGGTGGGGCGGCGGCGAGACAGGGTGCGTCCCGACCGGCGGCGGTGAGACGGGATGCGCGCCGACCGGCGGCCCGGACCACTGCCGGGTGGCCGGCGGGACCGGGTAGCCCAGCGTCGGCGGCAGCGGAGGCAGCTCGGCGGACGGCAGGTCCCAGCCGCCGGTGTCCACCCCGGCCCACGGGTCGACCGGGGTGCGGTGCTCGAGCGGCTGCTCCGGCAACGGCGGCGGGGTCGGCTCGGCCGACTCCCCCCAGGCGCGCCGACGCGGCAGCGCAGGCGGAACCGGCGCGGATCCGCTCCACCGGGGCGCGGGCGGCGCGGCGGGGGAGTCGGGGCCGCCACCCACGCGCTCGCGGGCCGTGGGTTCGGGCCCGGCAGCCGGCCTGGTCTCGGCCGCGGGCGCCGGGGAAGTCGGGTGCGGCTCGGGCTTGTCGGCCGGCTCGGGCTCGGCCGCCGGCTCCTTCGCCGTCGGGTCCGGCCCGGCTGCCGGCTTCTGCGCCGTCGGGTCCGGCTCGGCCGCCGGCTTCTGCGCCGTCGGGTCCGGCTCGGCCGCCGGCTCCTTTGCCGTCGGGTCCGGCTTCGCCGCGGGCTCCGGCGTCGCCGCCTCCGCCGGGGCGGCGGCGGTCGGTTCGACCGGGGGTTCCGGGCCGTCGGGGGCGGCCGGCTGATTCGGGGGTACGGGTGGGGAGGTCGACTCGTCGGCGACCGCCGGAGCGTCGTCCGGCCTCGGGCCAGGGGTGCGCCCGTCGGCCGGCCGTGCTCCCGGCTGGGGCTCCGGCATCGCGGCAATCTCCTCTCGCGCCGGTCCGAGGTTAGTACCGTGCCGCCACCACCGCCGCCCGGGCACCGGGCGCGGGGCTCGGGTCGGCCGGCGCGGGGCTCGGGTCGGCCGGTCGGCCGGCATCGTGGCGTGCGCGCGGTCACCTCCGAGCGGGCGCGTACCCTTGGGCATCATGAGTGCCCCGTCCACGACGCCGCGCGCGGCCGCGACCAATTCGGGCGACGACTCCAACTCGGAGCCGTCGATCTGGCCCCGGCTCGAGCCGTTGCTCCCGCAGATCTCCAAGCCGATCCAGTACGTCGGCGGTGAGCTGGGCGCGGTCGTCAAGGACTGGGACGCCGCGACGGTGCGCTGGGCGCTGATGTATCCCGACGCGTACGAGGTGGGCCTGCCCAACCAGGGTGTGCAGATCCTCTACGAGGTGCTCAACGAGCTGCCCGACACCCTCGCCGAGCGGACGTACGCGGTCTGGCCCGACCTGGAGAGCCTGATGCGCACGCACGGCGTGCCGCAGTTCACCGTCGACGCGCACCGGCCGGTGCGCAAGTTCGACGTGTTCGGCATCTCCTTCTCCACCGAGCTGGGCTACACCAACATGCTGACGGCGATCGACCTGGCCGGCATTCCGCTGCTGGCCGCCGACCGTACCGACGCCGACCCGGTGATCGTGGCCGGTGGGCACGCCGCGTTCAACCCGGAGCCGATCGCCGACTTCATCGACGCCGCGGTGCTCGGCGACGGCGAGGAGGCCGTCCTGGAGATCACCGCGATCGTCCGGGAGTGGAAGGCCGAGGGCTCCCCGGGTGGCCGCGACGAACTGCTGCTGCGGCTGGCCCGCACCGAGAGCGTCTACGTGCCGCGCTTCTACGACGTCGACTACCTGCCGGACGGGCGGATCCAGCGGGTCGTGCCGAACCGGGCGGATGTGCCGTTCCGGGTGCACAAGCGCACGACGATGGACCTGGACGCGTGGCCGTACCCGAAGAAGCCCCTCGTGCCGCTCGCCGAGACGGTGCACGAGCGGTACGCCGTGGAGATCTTCCGGGGCTGCACCCGGGGCTGCCGCTTCTGCCAGGCCGGCATGATCACCCGCCCGGTGCGGGAGCGGTCGATCACCACCGTGGGGCAGATGGTGCGTGAGGGCCTGGAGTTCTCCGGCTTCAACGAGGTGGGCCTGCTGTCGCTCTCCTCGGCCGACCACTCCGAGATCGGCGACATGTGCTCGGGCCTGGCCCAGCAGTACGAGGGCACGAACGTGTCGCTGTCGCTGCCGTCGACCCGGGTGGACGCCTTCAACATCGACCTCGCGCAGGAGCTGTCCCGCAACGGGCGGCGTACCGGTCTGACCTTCGCCCCGGAGGGCGGGTCGGAGCGGATCCGCAAGGTCATCAACAAGATGGTGTCGAAGGAAGACCTGATCCGCACGGTCGTCACCGCGTACAGCAACGGTTGGCGGCAGGTGAAGCTCTACTTCATGTGCGGCCTGCCCACCGAGACCGACGAGGACGTCCTCGAGATCGCCGAGATGGCCCACGAGGTGATCCGGGCCGGGCGGGCCGCGACCGGCTCCAAGGACATCCGCTGCACGGTCTCGATCGGCGGGTTCGTGCCGAAGCCGCACACCCCGTTCCAGTGGGCCTCGATGGACCGTCCGGAGGTCATCGACCACCGGCTCAAGATCCTCAAGCAGGCCATCAACGCCGACCGTTCGCTGGGCCGGGCGATCGGCTACCGCTACCACGACGGCGAGCCGTCGCTGATCGAGGGCCTGCTCTCCCGGGGTGACCGCCGCGTCGGCGCGGTGATCCGCCGGGTCTGGGAGAACGGCGGCCGGTTCGACGGGTGGAGCGAGCACTTCTCGTACCAGCGCTGGGTGGACGCGGCGGCCGAGACGCTGCCCGCGTTCGGGGTGGACCTCGACTGGTACACCACCCGCCAGCGCGACGAGCTGGAGGTCCTGCCCTGGGACCACCTTGACTCGGGCCTGGACAAGGACTGGCTCTGGCAGGACTGGCAGGACTCGGTCAGCGGGTTCGAGCAGGACGACTGTCGGTGGACCCCGTGCTTCGACTGCGGCGTCTGCCCCTCCATGGACACCGAGATCCAGATCGGCCCGACGGGCAAGAAACTCCTCCCCCTGACGCCGATCACCCCCCTGAAGACCCCCGCCCCCTGACCGACCCCAGTGGGTCGCTCGCGTCGATCATGAAGTTGTTGCCCGCACCACGGCGTGTCGTCGACAATAACTTCATGATCAACGAGGTGCTGAGTTTCGAGGAGCGAGACGATCAGTAAGAGAAACCAGCCGGAGGGTGGGCAGGCGCCGGTCGTCCAGCGCGCCCGCATCCGGTACGCCAAGCGCGGGCCGCTGCGGTTCACCTCGCACCGGGACTTCGCCCGGGCCTTCGAGCGCGCGCTGCGTCGCGCCGCCGTACCGATCGCGTTCTCCCAGGGCTTCACCCCGCACCCGAAGATCTCCTACGCCAGCGCCGCTCCGACCGGGGTCGCCAGCGAGGCGGAGTACCTGGAGATCGGCCTTCAGGCCCCGGTCGACCCGGAGGCGCTGCGCGCCGCGCTCGACGCCGCGCTCTCGCCCGGGCTGGACGTGTTGGAGGTGGTGATCGCCGAGGGTGGCAGCCTGGCCGACCGTATCGAGGCGTCGCACTGGCACATCGAGCTGCCCGAGGTCGACACGGCGACCCTGCGCGCCGCCGTGGACGCGTTCACCGCCGCCGACGAGGTTCTGGTCGAGCGGATGACCAAGCAGGGGCGACGCACCTTCGACGCCCGCGCGGCAGTCATATCAATCGATGTCCTACCCCCGACGCAGACGCCTTCCGGGGCGCCGGCCGTACCGTGTGCGATACTCGAACTGGTCGTACGGCAGGTCACTCCGTCCGTACGGCCCGATGACGTCCTTTCCGGCCTCCGCGTGGTGGCCGACCTGGAGCCGCCGGTCTCGCCGAGGGTGACCCGGCTGGCTCAGGGCACGCTGACCGCGCAGGGTGCGATCGTGGATCCGTTGGATGCGGACCGCGGCGGGGCAGCCATCGTTGGGCACTGACCGACGGTCAGCGCTCTTGCAGGCAGACTTCGGCGGTCGCGCACCACGCGCGCCCGGCGGAAACACTTTTGCGGCGACCCTGCGTGGCAGCGCTCACCCGCGCCCGGGGCAGCCAGAACTGGAGAACGTCCATGCTCGAGAACGAGCCCGAGGGCGGCGAACGGACCGGTTCACAGCCGGCCGGGGATACCGCTGACCAGAGCAACACCGACAGCACCGCCGGCACCGAGCAAGCCACCGGCGCGCAGCAGACCGGGGCCGAGAGCGCCGAGCCCGCCGCGAAGCCGCGACGGGCCCGGGTCACCCGGCGTCGGGCCGCCCCGCTCAACCAGCCGGAGCAGGCCGAGGCGCCCGTCGAGGCGTCCACCGGTGGGATCGGCGCCGTCGAGTCGCCGCAGGCGGAGGTCTTCGCCCCGATCTCCGGTGACCTGGACGTCCCTCCGAAAACCCCCCGCCGCCGTCGCAAGGCCGCTCCGGTCGAGACGACCGCCGAGGAGCCGCTGGTCGCGGCCAGCGCGGAGCTGTCGTCCCCCGAGGTCGTTCCCCCGGTCAAGGTGACCCGCACCCGGCGGAAGAAGGCGACGCCCGCCGTCACCGAGCCGGAGCCCGCCGCTGCCGTCGAGTCGGAGCCGGCCGTCGAGTCGGAGCCGGCCGCCGTCACCGAGCCCGAGCCCGTCCCGGCCGACGAGACGCCGGCCGAGTCCGACCTGCGGGAGGCCGAAGCCGAGCTGGACGAGGCGCAGACCCCGCCGGGCGCGGCCGAGCAGGCGTTCGGGGATGTCCCGCCCGGTGTCGCCGTGGCCAACGTGACGGACGAGCCGATCGAGCCGGCCGAGGCCATCGAGGCCGAGCCGCCGAAGACCCGCCGTCGTCGCGCAGCGCTCTCCGCGCCCACCGTGCTGTTCATGGCGCCTCAGCCGGACGCCGTGCCGGTGACCCGCCCGGCCGAGCCCGAGCCGGTCGCCGAGGAGCCGGCCGTCGAGGCCGAGCCCTCCCGTCGTCGGCGGCGCGGCCGCCGCGACGCGGAGCCGGTGGAGCCGATCGAGGCCGTCGAGGCCGAGGAGGAGCCGACCGAGGAGGCCGACGAGGCCACCGAGGCGGACGAGGACGACGAGGACAGCGCCGCCGCGCGCCGTCGCCGCCGCCGTGGTCGCCGTGGTCGGGGCCGGGGCAAGGGTGGCGCCGACGACGCCGAGGACGAGGAGTCCGACGAGGCGGCGCAGGCCGAGGAGGAGACCGCCGAGGTCGAGGCCGAGGGCGAGGGCGACGAGGACGAGGAGTCCGAGGGCGGGGACGGGATGACCCGCCGTCGCCGTCGCCGTCGTCGCCGGGGCGCGGGTGACACCGAGGGGGCGGCCGCCGACGACGGCGTGCCGACCGTGGTCAAGATCCGCGAACCCCGTCGTACGGTCGACGAGGTCCAGGGCGTGTCCGGCTCGACCCGGCTGGAGGCCAAGCGCCAGCGTCGCCGGGACGGCCGGGAGCAGCGCCGTACGCGGCCGCCGATCCTCAGCGAGTCGGAGTTCCTGGCCCGCCGGGAGGCGGTGGACCGGGTGATGGCGGTCCGGCAGCGCGGCGACCGTACCCAGATCGCCGTCCTGGAGGACGGGGTGCTGGTCGAGCACTACGTCACCCGCAACTCCTCCGGCACCATGGCCGGCAACGTCTACCTGGGCAAGGTCCAGAACGTGCTGCCCAGCATGGAGGCGGCGTTCGTCGACGTCGGCCGGGGCCGCAACGCGGTGCTCTACGCGGGCGAGGTCAACTGGGACACCTCCGGGCTGGAGGGGCGGGCCCGCTCGATCGAGCAGGCGCTACGCTCCGGCGACTCGGTGCTGGTCCAGGTCACCAAGGACCCGATCGGGCACAAGGGCGCGCGGCTGACCAGCCACATCGCGCTCTCCGGTCGGCACCTGGTCTACGTGCCCAACGGCAACGCGTCCGGGATCAGCCGCAAGCTGCCGGACACCGAGCGCAAGCGGCTGCGCGACGTGCTCAAGAAGCTGGTCCCGGACGGCGCCGGCGTGATCGTCCGTACCGCCGCGGAGGGCGCCAGCGAGGACGAGCTGGCCCGCGACGTCAAGCGGTTGCAGGCGCAGTGGGAGGACATCCAGGCCAAGGCCGCCGAGGGTGGCGCCCCGGTGCTGCTCTACGAGGAGCCCGACCTGGTCATCCGGGTGGTCCGGGACCTGTTCAACGAGGACTTCCGCGAGCTGGTCATCGAGGGCGAGCAGTCGTACGGCATGGTCGAGTCGTACCTGTCGCACGTCTCCCCGGACCTGGTCGACCGGGTCCGTCGGCACGTCGGCACCAACGACGTGTTCGCCGAGTACCGGATCGACGAGCAGATCATCAAGGGTCTGGACCGCAAGGTGTTCCTGCCGTCCGGCGGTTCGCTGGTGATCGACAAGACCGAGGCCATGACGGTCGTCGACGTGAACACCGGCAAGTACACCGGCTCCGGCGGCAACCTGGAGGAGACGGTCACCCGCAACAACCTGGAGGCGGCGGAGGAGATCGTCCGCCAGCTCCGGCTGCGGGACATCGGCGGCATCGTGGTGATCGACTTCATCGACATGGTGCTCGAGTCGAACCGGGAGCTGGTGCTGCGCCGGCTCACCGAGTGCCTGGGTCGGGACCGCACCAAGCACCAGGTCACCGAGATCACCTCGCTCGGTCTGGTGCAGATGACCCGCAAGCGGATCGGCGCGGGCCTCCTCGAGGCGTTCAGCGAGACGTGCGACTGCTGCAAGGGCCGGGGCGTCATCATCCACACCGAGCCGGTGCCGGAGAAGCCGCGCACCGGCGGGGCCGCGGAGAAGGTCAAGGCCGTCGCGTCGTCGGCGCCGGCCGCCGCGGCCGCCCCGGCCGCGGAGAACGGCACGCCGTCCTCCCGCCGCCGGGCGCGCAAGAGCGCCCCGGCCGAGCGCGCCGTCATCGAGGTCGTCGACACCGACAACCACGCCGAACCGCACGCCGACTACCAGGACACCATGGGGTACGACCTGTCCCGGTACGAGACGGAGACGGAGGCCGCTCCGGCGGTGTCCGACAGCCAGCGGGGTGAGTCGGCCCGGCTGGCCGCGGCGGACGACCCGGACGCTCTCGCCGACGCCGACGGCGACGAGGAGGCCGCCGAGGGTGGCACCGGACGTCGTCGTTCCCGTCGGGGTGGCGCCCGCCGACGGACCCGCCCCTGAACGGCTGACCGGCCCGCCTGTCTCTGACGGCTGACCGGCCCGCCGTCCCTGAACGGCTGACCGGCCCGCCCGTCTCTGACGGCTGACCGGCCCGGTGTTTGACGAGGTCCCTTTCCCGGCAATGTGACGGGGAGGGACCTCGCCGCTCGGGTCACCCCGACGCGGGAACGCTCGGCCCCGGTCAGGAGAAGAAGATGCGTCGCCTGCTCGCTCGTACCCTGCTGGTAGCCGTACTCCTGGCTTCGGCGGGCTGCTCCGACGACCGCTCGGGTGGTGCGGGCCCGACCGGGGGTTCCGCGCCGACGGGTCCGGCTGCTACGCCGCTGGGCGGTGGCGCGACGGGCGGTGACGCCCGGGTCTGTGCCGAGGCGCGGCGGGCCGGGACCACCGCCGTCCGGGAATACGTCGAGGAGCTGGGCCAGATGGTCGCCGCGGTGGGCGCGGGTGACACCGTGACGGCCGACGCGGCCCGGACCCGGGCGCAGGCGGCCCTGGCCGGCTGGCGGACCGCGCTGCGGGAGCAGAGGGCTCAGGCCACCGACGCGCAGCTCAGGACGTTGCTCAGTGACCTCGGCACGGAGGTCGCCGCCCTCGGCGTCGACGTCGAGTCGATCGACGAGACCGAGCTGGACCGGCTCCAGCAGCGTCTCGATCAGCTCTGCGCCCGGTAACCAGGGCGGGCCGGTTTGGGGTCCATGCCAGCGATGGCGTACTCTTGCCTACGGCCCACCTTTGGTGTGCCGAGTTCCCGCGTGCCCGCGCCGCCGTGCACTGCTACCCGGCGAGCCGCCGCGGGGACGACCAGTCAGCAGCCTCAACGACAGGGAGTCCGCCTCCGATGTACGCGATCGTCAAGACCGGCGGCAAGCAGTACAAGGTCGCCGAGGGCGACGTGATCGAGGTCGAGAAGCTCACCGGTGCCCCCGGTGACGCGGTGAAGCTCACCGCGGTGCTCCTCGTCGACGGTGACGACCTGGTGACCGACGCGGCGAAGCTTGCCGAGGTCGCGGTGTCCGGCGAGATCGCCGCGCACACCAAGGGCCCGAAGATCCGGATCCACAAGTTCAAGAACAAGACCGGCTACCACAAGCGCCAGGGTCACCGCCAGCCGTTGACCCAGGTCAAGGTGACCGGCATCTCCAGCGGGAAGTAGGTCGTCCTCCAATGGCTCACAAAAAGGGTGCGTCCAGCTCGCGTAACGGTCGTGACTCCGCGGCCCAGCGACTTGGCGTGAAGCGCTTCGGTGGTCAGGTCGTCAGCGCCGGTGAGATCCTCATCCGGCAGCGTGGCACCAAGTTCCACCCCGGTGACCTGGTCGGCCGTGGCGGCGACGACACGCTGTTCGCCCTGGCCGCCGGCTCGGTCCTGTTCGGCACCAAGCGCGGTCGCAAGACCGTCAGCATCGTTCCGCAGCAGTAGTTCTCTTCGCTGAGCGGGCCGCGGACCTCCGGGTCCCGGCCCGCTCGGCTTTTTCGACGTGCGGGGTCGACCCTCGCTGGAAGGATTGACGCCGTGGCGACGTTCGTTGACCGGGTCGTCCTGCATCTGCAGGCCGGCGATGGTGGGCACGGTTGTGTCTCGATCCACCGCGAGAAGTTCAAGCCCTTCGGGGGGCCGGACGGCGGCAACGGCGGCCACGGCGGCAGCGTGTCGCTGGTGGTCGACCCGCAGGTGACCACGCTGCTCGACTTCCACTTCCACCCGCACGTCAAGGCCGACAACGGCAAGGGCGGCGCCGGGTCGAACCGGGACGGGGCCAACGGCCACAACCTGGTGCTCAAGGTGCCCAACGGCACTGTGGTCCAGACCACCGACGGCACCGTGCTGGCCGACATGGTCGGCGCCGGCACCACCTTCGAGGTGGCCCGGGGCGGGCGCGGCGGGCGCGGCAACGCGTCGCTGGCCAACGCCAAGCGCAAGGCGCCCGGCTTCGCCGAGCTGGGCGAGCCCGGCGACCAGCTGGACATCGTGCTGGAGCTGAAGAGCGTCGCCGACGTGGGCCTGGTGGGCTTCCCGTCGGCCGGTAAGTCGTCGCTGATCTCGGTGATCTCCGCCGCGAAGCCGAAGATCGCCGACTACCCGTTCACCACCCTCGTGCCCAACCTCGGTGTGGTCCGGATGGACAACCACACCTTCACCGTCGCCGACGTGCCGGGCCTGATCCCGGGCGCGGCCACCGGGAAGGGCCTGGGTCTGGAGTTCCTGCGGCACATCGAGCGCTGCGCGGTGCTGGTGCACGTCATCGACTCGGCGACCCTGGAGCCCGGCCGCGACCCGGTCGCCGACATCGACGCCATCGAGGCCGAGCTGAGCCAGTACGGCGGCCTGACCGACCGCCCCCGGCTGGTGGCCGTGAACAAGGTCGACGTGCCGGACGGCCGGGACCTCGCCGAGATCGTCCGCCCGGACCTGGAGGAGCGCGGCTACCGCGTGTTCGAGGTCTCCGCGGCCACCCGCGAGGGGCTCAAGGAGCTGACGTACGCGATGGCCGAGCTGGTCGAGGCGGAGCGCAAGGCGGCCCCGCCGGCCGAGCCGACCCGGATCGTGATCCGGCCGATGGCGGTGGACGACGCCGGCTTCACCATCACGGCCGAGGCCGACGGCTCGTTCACCGTCCGGGGCGTACGCCCTGAGCGGTGGGTCAAGCAGACCAACTTCGACAACGACGAGGCGGTCGGCTACCTCGCCGACCGGCTGGCCCGCCTCGGTGTCGAGGACAAGCTGGCCAAGGCCGGCGCCGAACCCGGTGACCTGGTCCGGATCGGTGAGCGCGAGTTCGACTGGCAGCCGACGCTCTACGCGGGCGTGGAGTTCGTGCCCGGTAACCGGGGCACCGACGTCCGCCTGGAGGAGAAGTCGAACCGGGCGTCGGCGGCGGAGCGGCTCGCCGCGCGCAAGGCCCGCCGGGTGCGCCCGGAGGACGAGATCGACGCGGACGAGATCGGCGCGGACATGGGCGACGACGACATCGAGGATGACGCCGAGTAGCCGGTTGCGCTCCGTGATCGGGTTGATTGCCGGAAACCTCCGCGAAATCAATCCCGCTTAGCGTCGGGTGATGCTGATCGAGTCGCGGCCCGCCATCGATCCCGAAATCGCCGCCCTGGTCGTCGCCCAGCAGCGTGAGCTGCGCGTCGCTGACGGCGGTTTGGACGGGCAGGTCACCGTCACCCACGACGACATCCGCTACCTGGCCGTGGTGGTGCGCGGTCGGGCGGTCGCCTGTGGCGGACTCCAGTCGCTCGACGCCGTCACCGGCGAGGTCAAGCGGATGTACGTGCGGCCGGCGTACCGGGGCAGGGGCATCGCTCGGCAACTGCTCGCCGCCCTGGAGGAGTGCGCGTTCCAGCAGGGGCACACCGTGGTCTGCCTGGAGACCGGCACGTACCTGCCGGCGGCCGTCGGGCTGTACACCTCGTGCGGCTACGAACCGATCCCGGTGTACGGCGAGTACGTGGGCAACCCGTACAGCGTCTGCTTCGCCAAACGGCTCCCGGTCGCTGCCTGAGACGTAAGGAAGGGCACCTTCTTAACGCCTGGTGTATAGAAAGGGGCCCTTCCTAACGGCTAATGGGCGCGCGGGCGGCGTCAGGCCCCGGCCTCGGCGTGCGCGACGGTGACCGGCTTGGACTCCGGTCGAGCCGCGCTGCACCAGGTACCGGTGAGCATCCGCGCGAAGTAGCAGCTCAGGGGCGGTCGATTGGGGTGTCGAGGCGTCCGCCGGTCCCGGCTTCGTTCGACAGCAGCAGGCCGAGGGCCAGCATGCCGAAGCCGAGGGCGAGGTGCAGCCAGTTGTCAGCGCCGTTGACCGGCAGGATGTTCGCGCCACCCTCCTCGTCGATCGCCTCGATCGCCAGGCCGTACAGCCACAGGGCGAGGTAGATCGCGCCGCCCCCGGCCAGGAAGACCCGCGCGCCGGCGACGCTGCGGGCCAACACCAGACCCACCAGCCCGAACAGCAGGTGTACGGCGTTGTGCAGGATCGAGACCTGGAACACGCCGAGCAGTTTGGCGTCCGAGTGGTGCCCGGCGAAGGCCAGATCGCTGTAGTCGGTGGTAATGCCGGGGATGTAGCCGAGGACACCGATCAGCAGGAAGACCCCAGCCACGACCAGCGCGGCGACCTGCACCCGCAGTCGGGGCGCGGCAGGTCGGCCACCCCGCGCGTCTCGTGCCATCGGTGCCCCTTTCGTGGATCTCCCGGTCCCGCGAACGTCGCTGTCCGCAGCGGCGACGTGACGCAGCCCCGCGATCCTCCATTTTGAAGTCCCTCCCGACGCTCGCGCAGAGAAATGCACGAACAGGTATGGAAGCCAAAACGCCGGGTAGGTGAGTTGTCAGCGGCCACGGCGACACGGCCGCCTCCCCCAGAACAACCGCGACGACACTTCCGAGCGGAAGGGAAATCATGACTTACGATCTGTCACCCACCTCCACCACGTACGGCCAGGAGTCCACCAACGGCGGCGGCGTCCGCGAGCAGGCCCGGCACGTCGGGTCCGAGGCGGCGCACGCCGGTGGCGCGGTCGCCCAGACCGCCAAGGAGCAGGGCACCGAGGTCGGCCGTGAGGCCGTCCGGCAGGCCCGCAACCTCTACGGCGAGGCCCGCAGCCAGCTCGCCAGCCAGACCGGTGAGCAGCAGCGCCGCGCGGCCGGCGGACTGCGGTCGATCGCCGATGAGATGCGCTCGATGGCCGAGCAGGGTGGCCAGGCCGGTCCGGTGAGCGAGCTGGCCCGCCAGGCCGCCGACCGGGTGCACGGCGTGGCCGGCTGGCTCGAAGAGCGCCAGCCCGGCGACCTGATCAATGAGGTACGCGACTACGCGCGGCGTAATCCGGGCACCTTCCTGGTCGGCGCGGCGGTGCTCGGTGTGCTGGCCGGCCGCCTGACCAAGGGCATCTCGGCCTCCGGTGACGACTCCGGCAACGGTTCCGCGGGTTACCGCGGCGCGGGCGCGTACGACCCGGAGCGCACCGCCGTGATCCCCACCCCGCCGCCGACGCCCCGCACGGCCGCGGACGCCACCCCGGCCGGCGGTTACCTCGACCCGACCCCGGGCACCTACACCGAGCCGACCTCCGGCGGTTACACCGACCCGACGCCGGACGGCTACCGCGATCCGGCCCGCCAGGGCGGCTACACCGAGCCGGCGAGCACCGGTCAGCCGCTGCCGCCGGTGACCCAGACCGACCCGCTGCCGGGCGTGCCGTCCAGCGGCAGCCCCCGCCCGTGAGGCGCCGAGTCATCCGAAGGGAGGCGGCGGCATGAGCATGCCGACGCAGGGGTCCGGACTGGATTCCGGTTACCACCCCGACGCGGGTGCCCCGCACACCGCGGCCGAGGTGAAGGGCAGTTCGCTCGGTGACCTGATGCGTCAGGTCACCACCGACCTGTCGACGCTGATGCGCCAGGAGGTCGAGCTGGCCAAGGCCGAGATCCGTCAGGAGGGCAAGAAGGCCGGCAAGGCCGCGGGCCTCTTCGGCGGTGCCGGCTTCGGCGGCTACATGGTGGCCCTCTTCGTTTCGATCGCCATCTGGCAGTTCCTGGACAACGTCATGGACTCCGGGCTCGCCGCGCTGATCGTGGCCGTGGTCTGGGCCGTGGTCGCCGCCGTCCTCTACTCGGCGGCGAAGAAGAACGCCCAGCACGTACGCGGGCTCAAGCAGACCAACGACAGCGTGCAGCGGATCCCCGACGCGCTCAAGCCCCACCCGGAGGGAGTCACCCGATGAGCACCGACCCCGACCAGATCCGCCGGGAGATCGAAGCCACCCGCAACAGCCTCAGCTCCGACGTGGACGCGTTGGCGTACAAGGTCAGCCCCAGCCGCATCGTCGACGACCGTAAGCAGCGGGCCCGCTCCGCGCTGCAGAATGTGAGGGACAAGGTCATGGGAACCGCTTCCGACCTCGGCCACGGCACCGGCCACGCCGCCCACTCGGTGGGTGACCGCGCGTCGTCGGCGGCGTCCAGCGTCAGCGACGCCGCGCAGTCGGCGGCCTCCTCGGTGAGCGACGCGGCCCACAGCGCGCCCCGCGTGATCCGGGAGAAGTCGCAGGGCAACCCGCTCGCCGCCGGTCTGATCGCCTTCGGCGTGGGCTGGCTGGCCTCCTCGCTGATTCCGGCGTCCCGCCGGGAGCAGCAGGCGGCCGCGCAGGTCAAGGAGAAGGTCGGCGAGCACAGCGCAGTCGTCAAGGAGAAGCTGGGCGAGGTTGCCAGCGAACTCAAGGACGAGCTGCGTGAGCCGGCCCAGCACGCCGCCGAGTCGGTGAGGTCCACCGCCCAGGACGCGGTGCACGCGGTCAAGGACGACGGCCGCTCGGCCGCCCAGGACGTCAAGGACCAGGCACAGCAGGCCCGCCAGCAGGTCAGTTCCTGAAGTCACCGACGTCTACGACGGCTCGCGGCCACCCCGGTGGCTGCGAGCCGTCGCCGTATCTCCCCGCGATCTTGCACTTCCTGTTGCTGACCTGTCGGCTAACGCGGCTTCTGTCCCAGCAGAAAGTGCAAGATCGCGGGGACTTCGTGGCGGTGGGCTGGGGTGCGGATTCTGGTGTCGCCGTAGCTGACGCCGCCTTTCAGCAGGCGCTGGGTTATCGCAAGCCAGCTGCAGATGCCGCGTTCGAGCAGCCAGAGCGGGGCGGCCAGCGTGGTGGTCGGTGGGAAGACGGTGGCACCGGCGGCGCGGCGGCGACCCGCCTCGGCCAGGGCGACGACGCTGGCCGTCATGCCGAGCAGCAGCCGGGGCCGGCGGGACGCGACCGCCGCGGCCAGCGCGGGCACGACCGCGAGCGCGGTCAGCAGGCGGACCGGCTGGGCCAGGTCGTCGTACGCCTGGCGGACCCGCTGGCCCCGGAAGTGCGCCGCGTCCGGCGGCAGCCGCCGTACGTACAGCCAGGGCGGCGCGACCTCGACGCCGCCGTGGGCCCGCACCGTACGGATCAGCTCCAGGTTCTCGAAGAGCACGTCGGGGTCGTACCCGCCCATGGCGAGGAACGTGCTGCGGCGTACCGCGAGGGTGCCGGGGTAGTCGTTTCCGAGAGCGCGGTTGAGCAGCGTCCGCCCGGTGTCCCACCAGGCGTGCCAGGGCAGGGGGTCGAAGTAGTTCTGCGGCCGGACCAGGTCGACCCGGTCCAGCAGTCGGTGCACCGCGTGGAGCCCGGCCTCGTCGTACCGGACGTCGTCGTCGGCGATCACCACGTGCTCGTGGCGTGCCGCGCCGACGCCGGTGTGCACCCCCACCACCTTGCCGTTGAGCCCGCGCCGGGCCCGGTCGGGCGGCAGGTGCCGCACCAGCGGCCGCCAGGCCGCCGCGTGCCGGGCGAACAGCTCCGGAGGCGACCCGTCGACCACGATCACGTCGACGAGACCGCTCAGCCGGCGCAGGTAGCCGGTCAGCTCGTCCAGGCCGGCGTCGGTGTGCCAGCGCAGCGGCAGGACGTACGCCATCGGCAGGGCCGTTCCGCCGGTGTCGTGACGCGCGGCGCGCCGGGCGTCACCGGTGGCCGGAGAGGGCATCGCGCCTCCTGGGCGGTGCTGCGCGGCGGGTGTGCCGCCCGCTGCGCCTGCCCGCACGGCGGCCGCCCAAACCGGTGCGAAGCACCGACCCCCGGGACAACGACGACCTCAGGCGCGGCGGACGTTGGTGACGGTCATGCGGCCGGGTGGCAGGACGGGCATCCGGTGCAGGTCCAGGCGCAGATCCTGCGGCGGCACGTCGTAGCGCATGCCGCCGGTCAGGTGGGTGACCGCCCGCTTCATGAGGTCGATGGTGATCCACTCGCCGGCGCAGCGGTGTCCGGTGCTGTGGTCGCCGCCGCCCTGCGCGATCAGCGCGAACGGGTCCACGCGCCGGTCGGCGAACCGCTCGGGGCGGAACAGTTCCGGTTCGGGCCATAGCGCCGGGTGGTGGTTCGTGCCGTAGAGGTCGAGCAGCACCCGCCGCCCCTGGGGGAAGTGGTGGCCCTGCCAGTCGAAGGAGCGCCGGACCCGGGCCGCGGCCATCGGGAAGAACGGGTAGTAACGGCGTACCTCCTGGACGAACTGCTCGGTGGCCCCGTCGTCGCCGTGGACCCGCTGTCGCCACGCGGGGTGGTCGCGCAGGGCGAGCGCGGCGAAGACGATGTACCGGTCCACGGCGACTGTCGGACGCAGCAGGTTGAGCAGTTCGACGGCGGCGATCCGGCGGGGGAGCAGCGCCCCGCGCATGTCGCGGTGCTCGGCGACGACCCGTAGCGGGCTGTCGGCCGGGGCCGGGTGGATGCCGACCCGGGTCCGTTCGACGAGGTCGCCGATCCAGCGTTCGGCGCGGCGGCGGGCGAGCAGGCCCCGCCAGTGCCGTGGGCCGACGACCGCCGGGCCCTCGATCATGGCGTGCAGGTCGACGGCGCGGCGGTCGACCTGCGACGTGGCCAGCGGCACGCCGGCCCAGGCGCAGACCACCCGGGTCAGCAGCCGGCCCAGCTCGTCGTAGAGCGGCACCGCGCCGGCCGCCTCCCAGGCGGGAATCCGGGCCCGCCACTCGGCGTCGAAGAGGTGCCCGAGTCGCGCGATCGCCGTCGGCGTCATGATCGACATGAACATGGCCTTGCGGTCGGTGTGCGCGGCGCCGTCCAGCCCCTGCACGCCGCCCCGACCGGTGAGGGTCCGCTGAATCCGCAGCGGCATGGCGCTCTCGCGCTGGAAGCGCTCGTTGTCGTAGAACAGGGTGGCGGCTGGTCGACCCCGCAGGCAGATGGTCGGCGTGAGCAGGATCCGGGTTGAGAAGACGTCGCTGCCCAGGCGGTCGCAGCGTTCTCCGATGAACCGGTAGCCGGCGCGCAGCAGGGCGAGGGTGCTGTCCGGGCCGCGGTCGGCCGGCATGGTCGCCATCGGGCCTCCTCGAGGTTCCGGCGGCGGCCCGCGTCGCCGCCGGGGCACGTCTACCCTCGTGGCCGCCGCGCAATCCCCGCGTCGACAGCGCGTCCGCTGGCCCCTCCCACGGGCGGCGGAACCTGGTTGGCTTGCCGGTGGGGCCGTCGTCGGCCGGCATCGTCGGACGACGGTGACGACCCCGTCGGGCCGAGGTGTCCACGACCACGGGGAGGACGTATGAACGACAACAGGCCGCCGCGCTGGCGGCAGCGGCGGGCGGTCGAGACGCTGGGTGCGGGCCGGGCCGGGCGGCCGCTGATCGGCCCGCCGGGCCGGCCGGCCCGACCGCGCCGGTTCTTCACCGTGCACCTGGGCTTCACCGCGCCGGGCGCGGCCGACGCGCTCGAACAGGCGGTGGCGTACGCGGAGGCGCTGAGCCTGCTCCGCCCGGAGTTGGCGCTCGGTGCGGCGGCCCTGTCGCCGGCCGATGCCTGGCACCGGGCCGAACGGCTGTTCTGCGGCGCGGTCGGCCCGGACGGGGAGCGCTGCGTCGACGTCGCCGACCATCCCGGCTTCCACCACGCGCCGGGCCCGGGCGGTCTGGGCTGGGGCGACGGCGACTAGCCACGGGCTTTGACACCCGCCCTAACCCTGCTGAGAAACCCCCACCGCGCGACCGGTGCCGGTGTCCCCCTCGAAGAGGACACCGGCACGTGCCACGGCGGATCAGTCGAGGTCGAACTCGCCGTCCTGCGCGCCGGCCACGAACGCGTCCCACTCGGCCTGGGTGAAGACCAGCACCGGGCCCTGCGGCTCGGCGGAGTTGCGCATCCCGATCAGGTCGTCGACGAAGGCGACCTCGACAGCGCTCTCGGAGGTGTCCCCCTCGGCCCGTTGCCAGACCGCGCGGGAGAGGTCGAAATCGCCCTTGGGGTGCTGCGCCATGGTTCTTTCCTCCACTGCAGGGGGCCAGGTGGGGACCGCCTGCCGATCCCCATCGGGCAGGATAAGCGGATGCCGAGCCTGACCCGTGTAGAGGCGACCGCGCGTGGCGCGGCGATTACTGTCGAGTCCTATCAGGTGGACCTCGACCTGACCGGCGACGGCGATCTGTTCCGGTCCCGCGTCGAGATCCGGTTCCGGGCGACCGCCGGGGCCGCGACCTTCGCCGAGGTCAGGCCGGCGAACCTCCTCGCGGTACGCCTCAACGACCGGGCCGTCGACCCCGCCACGCTGACCGACAACCGGCTGCCGCTGGTCGATCTCGACACGACGAACACCCTCGTCGTCGAGGCGGAGATGACGTACTCCAACGCCGGGGAGGGGCTGCACCGCTTCGTCGATCCGGCGGACGGCGAGACCTACCTCTACGCGATGTCGTTCCTCGACAATGCCCAGCGCATCTTCGCCGCGTTCGACCAGCCCGACCTCAAGGCCCCGTTCACCCTCTCGGTCACCGCGCCGCCGCGGTGGACGGTCTCCGGCAACGCCGAGGTGGTCGCCACCCCGGCCCCGGGGCGCTGGGAGTTCGCCCCGACCGCGCCGCTGGCGACGTACTTCTTCTCGCTGATCGCGGGGCCGTACCACGTCCGCCGTGCCGAGCACGACGGCATACCGCTGGCGATCTACTGTCGACGCTCGCTCGCCGAGCACCTGGACGCCGACGCCGAGGAGATCTTCGACATCACCGGGCGGTGCCTGGACCGGTTCCACCAGCTCTTCGCCGAGCGCTACCCGTTCGGCAAGTACGACCAGGCGTTCGTGCCCGAGTTCAACGCCGGCGCGATGGAGAATCCGGGCATCGTCACCTTCCGCGACGACTACGTGTTCCGTTCGGCGGTCACCGACACCCAGCGCGAGGTTCGGGCCACCACCATCGCCCACGAGATGGCGCACATGTGGTTCGGTGACCTGGTCACTATGCGCTGGTGGGACGACCTGTGGCTCAACGAGTCCTTCGCCGAGTACCTGGGCACCCGGGTCACCGCCGAGGCCACCCGCTTCGACCAGGCGTGGACGACGTTCGCCATGCGCCGCAAGGCCTGGGGATACGCGGCCGACCAACGTCCCTCCACCCACCCGGTCGCGCCGCCGGAGGTGGCCGACGCCGACGAGGGTCTGCTCAACTTCGACGGCATCTCGTACGCCAAGGGCGCGGCCGTGCTGCGGCAACTGGTCGCGTGGCTCGGCGACGAGGCCTTCCTCGCCGGCCTGAACGCGCACTTCGCCGCGCACCGCTTCGGCAACGCCACCCTCGCCGACCTGCTCACCAGCCTCTCCGCCGCCAGCGGCCGGGACCTGTCCGGTTGGGCCGAGCTGTGGTTGCGCCGGCCGCAGGTCAACACGTTGCGCGCCGAGGTCCACGTCGACGCCGACGGGCGTTACACCGAGGTCGCCGTGGTGCAGACCGCCCCCGCGTCGCACCCCGTGCTGCGTCCGCACCGCATCGGGGTGGGTCGGTACGCGGCGGACGGCGTCGTCCAGCGCGCGGAGGTGGATCTCGATCCGGCCGTCGACGGCGGTCGTACCGTGCTCGGCGCGTTGACGGGCGAGCCGGCGGCCCAGGTGCTGCTGCTCAACGACGGTGACCTGACCTTCGCCAAGGTACGCCTCGACGAGGCGTCGGCGGACGCGGTCGCGGTGGTGCTGCCTTCTCTGACCGATCCGCTTGCCCGGGCGGTGCTCTGGGGCGAGGCGCTGGACGCGGCGACCGACGGCGAACGGCCCGTCGCCGGCCTGGTCGACCTGATGGTCGCGGCGCTGCCCGTCGAGACCGAGGTGATCATCGCGGAGGACGTGCTCGTCATCAGCCGGTCGCTGGTGGACCGTTACCTCGACCCGCTGGCCCGTTCGGCGGCGCTGGCCCGGGTCGCCGAGGCGTGCCGGCGTCTGCTCGATGGCGCGCCGGCGGGGGAGTCGTTGCAGCTCGCCGCCGCCCGGGGCTGGATCGCCGCGACCACCGACAGCGACCTGCTCGTCGGCTGGCTCGCCGGCCGGGACGTACCGGCCGGGCTGGCCGTCGACGCGGAGCTGCGGTGGGCGGTGCTGCGCCGGCTCGTGGTGCTGGGCGCGGCGGGCGAGGCGGAGATCGCCGAGGAGGCGCGGGCCGACGTCAGCTCCGCCGGCGCGGAACAGGCCGCGTACTGCCGGGCCGCCCGGCCCGACCCGGCGGCGAAGCAGGCGGCATGGGAGATCCTCATGCGGAACACCGAGCTGTCCAACCGGCTGCTCGAGGCCACGGCGGAGGGGTTCTGGCAGCCCGAGCAGCCCGAGCTGACCGCCGCGTACGTCGGGCGGTACTTCGCCGAGATGCCGGCCGCCGCTCGTCGTCGTACCCCCTGGACGGCCGACCGGGTGGCGAAGCTGGCGTTTCCCCGCTACGCCGTGGCGCAGCCGACCCGGGAGGCGGCCGCGGCGTTGCTGGCCCGCGACGACCTGACGGCGGGCCTGCGGCGGGTCGTCACCGACGCCGACGACGACCTGCGGCGGGCGCTCGTGGCGCGCACGGCGGTGGCCGCCGCCTCGGCCTGAGGTCGGCCGGCCGCCGTGGTGGGCGGCCCGGGTTGCGATGGTCGGAGCGCGGGGTGGCCCGAGCGGCCACCCCGCGCCCGTGCTCAGCGCAGGGCGGGTTCGGCCGTGACCGGGGCGTCGAAGTCGATGACGTAGCGCTGCTCGTGGGCGATGGTGCGTTCCGGGTCCATCGCCGTGCGCACCAGCAGCGGTATGAGCAGCGGCATCAGCGTCCGGGCGACCGGGCCGGGCGCCTTCGTGTGGTTGATCCGCGCGGCGCGGGCGGCGACCTTCTCGACCCGGGTGCGACGCAGCCGCACGTACGCCTCGAAGGCCGACGTCACGTCGGGTAGGTCCCGCAGGCAGCGGGCGAGCTGCACCGCGCTCTCGATGGCGAGCGAGGCGCCCTGCCCGGAGCTGTTCGACGGCGCGTGCGCGGCGTCGCCGACCAGCACCAGGCGACCCCGGTGCCAGTGCGGCACGGGCGGCATGATCTGCAACGCGCCGGCCACCTGGAGGTCGTCGGCGGAGCTGGTGGCCATCAGCTCCCGGCCCGGGTCGTCGTCGCCGTAGGTGGCGCGCAACGTGTCCAGCCACTGCCGCGCGGGCACCGTACGGGCCTCGACGAGGCTCATCGGCCGCTGCCCCGGCAGGTTGGCCCCCCAGCGGGTGCCGCCACCCGGCTCGGGCCAGTACAGGTAGTAGCCGCGCCGTCCGAAGGCGAACGTCATCGTGCCCGCCTCGGCGTCCACCTCGTGCCGGGCGACCGCCTCTAAGCCGAGCAGTCCGGTGAATCGGGGGCCGGGCGCGGCCGGGTCGATGAGGTCACGGACCGTGGAACGGATGCCGTCCGCGCCGACCAGGACGTCGGCGGTCGCCGTGGTGCCGTCCTCGAAACGCGCGGTCACGCCGTCGTCGGTCTGCGTGACGTCGACCAGTCGCCTGCCGTACGCGAAGGTGATGCCCTCGGCGACGGCCCGGTCGTGCAGCACCCGATGCAGCTCGGCCCGGTGTACCACGCGCAGCGGCGGCACTCCGGCCAGCATCGGCAGGTCGATCCGTCGGGCGCCAACGGCCATGACGCTGCGGTGGATCCCGGTGGCGATCGCCGTCACCGCCTCGTCCGCGCCGACGGCCCGCAGGGCTGCCACGCCGTTGGGCGCGAGCGCGAGGGTGCCACCGATGCCACCGGCTCCGCTGGCGGTCGCCGGGTACGCCTCGGCGACGGTGGCGGTGATGCCGGCGCGGTGGAGGGCGAGGGCCGCCACGGGCCCCGCGATGCCGCCGCCGATGACGAGTGCGGTTCGTACCGTTGTCATGCTCTTTCTCCCTGGTGTCGTCGCGTGGGTGCGGACGAACCGTCCTGGGAGGGGACCCGGTTATCCTCGTGGTTGCCGCTTCGGGCCGGGTGCCTGCTCAGGTGTCGGTTCGGGGTAGGGCTCCGGCGGGGTGTTGGCGCACCCCGCCGGAGCTGTCTTGTCAGTCGGCGGTGTCGGGGTCGCTGCTGGTCCTTGCGGCCAGCTCGGCCAGCTCGGCCGGCATCTCGCCGGTCTCGTGGAAGGCCCGCCAGGTGTCCAGCCCCGGGTAGCTTCCCGAGGTCAACTCCGCCAGCAGGGCCCGCAGCCAGGTGGCCTCGGCGTCCCGGATGGCGAGGTCGTACTCGTTCTCGACCAGGAACAGTCGCGGGACGTCCCGCAGGTGGGCGTCGAGCGTCTCGCGGTCCCGGCGGAGCGCGTCGTCCAGTCGGTCGAGTCGCTGCCGGAGCAGGTCGATCGCCTCGTCGGGGTGCAGGGCGGCGAGCACGGAGAGGCCGGCCCGGAAGCGGGGATGCTCCGCCATGGGCATGCCGACCAGCTCCCGCGCCCAGTCGACCAGCTCGGCCCGGCCCGCGTCGGTGATCCGGTAGACGGTGCGTTCCGGGCGTCGGCCCTCGCGCACGCTCTCCACGGCGGCGATCAACTGGTGTTTGTCCAGGTTGCGGATCACCGTGTAGAAGGAGCCCCACTTGAACTCCATGTCCTGGTCCTTGCCCCAGGCGCGCAGCGTGCTGGCCATCTCGTAGGGGTGCATGGGCCGCTGGACGAGGGCGGAGAGCACGGCCAGCGCCAGCAGGTTGCCGACCTTGCGCCGCTTCGGCATGACGCACCTCCCAAATACTCGTGGACGAGTATACGCACGCGAGTATCCGTGTCGCCAGTCCCTCGGGCCGATACGGGCGGTTCCGACGCCCGGCCTACGATCAACGGGTGGAGGAAGATATCCGGCGGATCGGGATCATGGGTGGCACCTTCGACCCGATCCACCACGGGCACCTCGTCGCGGCCAGCGAGGTGGCGGACCGGTTCGGCCTGGACGAGGTGGTCTTCGTCCCCACCGGGCAGCCGTGGCAGAAGGCCGACGAGCCGGTCAGCCCCGCCGAGGACCGGTACCTCATGACGGTCATCGCCACCGCCTCCAACCCCCGCTTCCAGGTCAGTCGCGTCGACATCGACCGCAGCGGCCCGACCTACACGGTCGACACGTTGCGCGACCTCCAGGCCGAGTACGGCGCCAAGGTCCAGCTCTTCTTCATCACCGGAGCGGACGCGCTGCAACGCATCCTGTCCTGGAAGGACCTGGACGAGATCTTCGAGCTGGCCCACTTCGTCGGTGTGACCCGGCCCGGTTTCGCGCTGACCGACAAGCACCTCCCGGCGGACACGGTCAGCCTGATCCAGGTGCCCGCGATGTCCATCTCGTCGACCGACTGTCGTGCCCGGGTCGCCCGGGGTGAGCCGGTCTGGTACCTGGTGCCTGACGGTGTGGTGCAGTACATCGCCAAGCGACGCCTCTATCAGTCCTGATCGCGTCCGGTATGTGCTGGTTGGTGCGTCTAACCGACCAGAACTGACGGGTCGGGACCTCGCCGGGTGTGAGACGCTTGGAGGATCGCACGCCTGATCGAAGGAGAACGGTGACAGTTTCCGAACGCGCGCACGAGCTGGCGATCGCCGCCGCCCAGGCAGCCGCCGACAAGAAGGCGCAGGACATCGCGATCATCGACGTCGGCGACCAGCTCGCCATCACGGACGCGTTCCTGCTCGCCGCCGCCCCCAACGAGCGCCAGGTGCTCGCCATCGTCGACGCCATCGAGGAGCGCCTGCTGGAGCTTCCGGAGAAGGCCAAGCCGATCCGGCGCGAAGGCGAGCGGGGTGGCCGCTGGGTGCTGCTCGACTACGTCGACATCGTGGTACACGTCCAGCACACCGAGGAGCGCGAGTTCTACGGGCTCGACCGCCTCTGGAAGGACTGCCCCACCATCCCGTTCGTCGACCGCGACCTGGTCGAGGCCGACGCCAGCGGGTCCGCCGCGGCCGAATGACCCGGCTGATCGTCTGGCGGCACGGCAACACCGACTGGAACGCCGCCAACCGCGTCCAGGGGCAGACCGACGTACCCCTCAACGAGCTGGGCCGCGACCAGGCCCGCGCCGCCGCGCCGCTGCTCGCGTCGCTGCGTCCGGACGCCATCGTCTCCAGCGACCTGGGCCGCGCCGCGGAGACCGCCGCGGCGCTGGCCGCGCTCACCGGCCTCGGGGTACGCACCGACGCCCGGCTGCGCGAGCGGCACTTCGGCCGGTGGCAGGGCCTGCACCTCACCGAGGTCGCCGAGCGCTTCCCCGGCGAGTACGCGCGCTGGCGGGCCGGCGACCCGGCGCCGGGCGCGGATCTGGAGCCGCTGCACGAACTCGGTGAGCGGGTCGCCGCCGCGTTCCTGACGGCGGCCGACGCGACGCCCGGCGGGACGGTGGTCCTCGCCACCCACGGCGGCGCCTCCCGCCAGGGCGTTGGCCACCTGCTCGGCTGGCCTCCCGAGGTGCTGCGCACCATCGGCTCCCTGGCCAACTGCCACTGGACCGAGCTGCGACACGACGACGTCCGGGGCTGGCAGCTCCGTGGCCACAACGTCGGCCTCGTCACCGCCCCGGCCGTCGTCGACGCGGTCTGAGCGCCGATCCGGCCCGGGTCGGCGCTCGCACCTCGGCGCGGCGGGTCGTGATCGGCTAGCGTGCCGGGCATGCCCGTCGCGGTCGTCATCGACTCCACCGCCTACCTCCCACCCGAGCTGGTGCTGCGGCACCGGCTGACCGTCGTCCCGCTGACCGTCGTGCTCAACGGCGCGGAGGGATTGGAGGGGGTGGAGACCCAACCCGCCGACGCCACCCGCGCGCTGGGTGAGCGGCGGGTGTCGGCCAGCACGTCCCGGCCGGCGCCCGAACAGTTCGCCCGGACGTACCGCCGTCTCCTCGACGACGGCGCCGACGGCGTCGTCTCGGTGCACATCTCCGCCGGCCTGTCCGGCACCGTCGAGGCCGCCCGCCTGGCCGCCGTCGACCTCGGCGGTCGGGTCGAGGTCGTCGACAGCCGCTCCGCCGGCATGGGCCTCGGCTTCCCGGCCATCGCCGCCGCCATCGCCGCCGAAGCCGGAGCGGACCTGGCCGGCGTACGCGACGCGGCGCTCGCCGCGGTGGCCCGGACCACCGTCTGGTTCTACGTCGACACGTTGGAGTTCCTCCGCCGGGGCGGCCGGATCAACGCCGCCGAGGCGCTGCTCGGCACCGCCCTGTCGGTCAAGCCGATCATGCACATGCCGGACGGCGCGATCGTGCTGCGGGAGAAGGTGCGTACCGCCAGTCGGGGAGTCGCCCGGCTCGTCGACCTGGCCGTCGAGGCGGCCGGCGACGACGACGTCGACCTGGGCGTACACCACCTGGCCGCGCCGCAGCGCGCCGAGGCGCTGCTCGCCGCGCTCACCGCGCGCCTGGGCGAACGGGTGCACGACACGTACGTCTCCGAGGCGGGCGCGGTGGTCGCCGCACACGCCGGGCCGGGTCTGGCCTGTGTCGTCGTGCACCGTCGGCCCGGGAGCTGAGATCGTGGCCGGCACGTGCGTGGTGACCGGTGGTGGCCGTGGCGTCGGTCGGGCCGTGACGCGACGGCTGGTGACTGCCGGCGTGACCGTCGTCGTCGTGGAGCGCGACGCCGAGGCGGTGGACTGGCTCGCCGGGCACCCGGCCGCCGATCGCCTGCTCGCGGTGGTCGGCGACGCCGGTGACGAGCGGGTGGCCGAACACGCCGCCGAGGTGGCCGAACGCGTCGCCCCGCTGACCGGCTGGGTGAACAACGCGGCGATCTCCCGGGACGCCGCCCTGCACACGGCGTCGGCCGACATCGTGCTGGACCTGATCGGGCTGAACCTGCGTCCGGCCGTGGTGGGCGCCGCCGTGGCGGTGCGCCGCTTCCTGGCCGCCGGCACGGGCGGCGCGATCGTGAATGTCTCGTCGCACCAGGCCCGCCGGCCGGTGCCGGGCGCTCTGCCGTACGCCACGGCGAAGGCCGCCGTGGAGGGGCTGACCCGGGCGCTGGCCGTCGAGTACGGACGGCACGGCATCCGCGCCAACGCCGTCGCGCTCGGCTCGATCGCCACCGAGCGGCACGCCGAGTACCTCGCCGCGCAGGAGCCCACCCGGGCCGAGTGGATCGACGCCGAGTTGACCCGGCTGCACCCGGTGGGCCGGATCGGGCGTGTCGACGAGGTGGCCGAGGTGGTCGCGTTCCTGCTGTCGCCGGCCGCCAGCTTCGTCAACGGGGTGACCCTGCCGGTGGACGGGGGACGGGCGGTGCTCGGCCTCGACCCGGAGGCCCGCTGATCCGGTGCACTCGGGCCGCCTCCCTCCGGAGACGGCCCGACTGCTGTCCGCTCAGCTTCGCAGGGACCACTGCTGGTTCTGTCCACCGTTGCAGGCCCAGAGGATCAGTTTGGTGCCGTTGGCGGTGGCGGCGCCGTTGGCGTCCAGGCAGAGCCCGGACTGGACGCCGGTGAGGGTGCCGTTGGCGTTGACGTTCCACTGCTGGTTCGCGCCGCCGTGGCAGTCCCAGATGATCACCTGGGTGCCGTTCGCGGTGCCCTGGCCGTTGGCGTCGAGGCACTTGTTGCCGTACACCTGGATCTGTTTGCCGGCCGTGTAGGTCCAGCGTTGCGCGGCGCTGTTGCTGATGCAGTCCCACAGTTGCACCTGGGTGCCGTTGGTGGTGGCGCCGTTCGGCACGTCGACGCAGCGACCGGACTGCGCGCCCACGATCTGGGCGTTCTGCTGCGGGTTGCCGCCGCTCGCGGGGGTGTAGGCGGCAGCGGCGATGTTCGCCTGCACGGCGTCCTCGGTGGCGGCCGTCGGGTAGCCGGAGGTCAGCACGCCCTCGAAGAAGGTGCCGCGACCGGTGATGCTGTTGTCACCACCGATGCCCAGGAGGATGGCCCCCTCCTTCTTCATCGGGTTGTAGCCGTTGGGCCGCCGACCGTCGAAGTAGGTGGTCAGGCCACCCGACTGCGAGTTCCCGCCGCGGATCGCCCAGTGGTTCGGCTCGCCCTTGACCATGGCCGTGACGAAGCGGTGGTTGATGGACGCGATGTTGTTGTACCCCGCGTTCACCCCGGAGAACAGGCCCCACTCCAGGTCGGCCATGATCCAGGGACCCGCGCCCGCTCCGTAGCCCCACTGCTTGTTCGCGCCGAAGTAGACCGTCTCCATGATCGCGCGCTCGTCGGCCTGGACGTTGGTCTGCGCGTTGCCGTAGTCGAAGCAGCACCACTGGTTGTAGTGCGTGCCGTCGACGACGGCGTAGATGCCCTCGGGCTGGTCGCCGGTCGCGACGCCGTTGGTGTTGTTGTTGCGGTAGCCGGTGCCGGGGGCGATGTAGACGCCGTACGCCTTCTGGCCGCCGATGGTGACCGGTGCCGCCTTGGCGTCGGCGAGGTTGTCGTACCCGCCGGGGGCCGGGCCGGTGAAGCCGCCGGGAGGCGCCTGCGTGAGCCGGTTGTTGCGGCCGGACTGGTCGTAGATGATCGTGATCACGCAGCTCGTGTTGGCGCAGAACGTGTCCTGGGTGGCGGCGTTGGCGACGCCACCGGCGCTGAGCACGCCGACGTCGCGGGTGGTGTTGTCCGATGATCTGCGCACCTGGTAGAGCGCTCCGTTGTACGCGCCGTACAGGGCCCGGGTGGTGCTGTGCGCGGCGACGCACGGCGTCCCGCCGGAGGCGTAGATGTCGCACGGGCCGGTGCCGGCCGCCCGGGCGACGCCGGGCGTCTCCGTGACCAGGTAGACGCCGGCCCCGGCGACGAGGACCAGCAGGGTCCCCGCTGCGGCCAGCAGGCGGTGCAGCCTTCTCTTCACGTCCATGGTTCCCCTCAGGTGGCGGTGGTGGTGGGGGGTGATGATAGCGTTAACATTAATCCTCATCCATGAACGCGCGCTACCTCCGGGCGGTCGGTGGCCCGTGCTCCCGTAGCAGACGCGAGCATGATCAGGGCGTTGTCCACAGAGGCCCCGGTTGTCCACAGGTCGGGCCAGCGAGGCGGCCGTCGGGGCGTCCGGCGTCCTAGCGTCGCGGCGTGGCAGAGGACGAGGAGACAGCGGTACGTCAGCGTCTGCGCCGGTTGACCGCCGCGACGGGCGACGCGGCGCCGCTTCCGTCGGGGGCCGACGCGTCGGCAACGGACGTGCCCGCCGACCCACAGCGGGGATGTCTTCCAGATGGCGATCAGCCCGGCGGTATGGCGCGGCTGCCCGGCCCCGGAGCGTTCGACCCGGGCAGGCGCGGAGTACGGGCGCTGGCCGCCGTGGCCCTCGTGGTGGTGCTGGCCGCGGCCGGTTGGGCCTGGCGGTCCCGACCACACGCGGAACCGGTCACCCCACCGGTGGGCGAGGCCCCCTCGGCCGTCGTGGCCGGGCAGGCCAGCGCGTCGGCGTCCGGCGAGCTGGTGGTGACGGTCGCGGGCAAGGTGCGCAAACCCGGGCTGGTGCGGGTTCCGGCCGGGGCCCGACTCGCCGACGCCCTCTCCGAGGCCGGTGGCCCGCTGCCCGGCGTCGACGTGGCGCTGCTCAATCCCGCTCGCAAGCTGGCCGACGGTGAGTTGATCGTCGTCGGGGTTACGCCCCCGCCGGCACCCGGACCCGCCGCCGGTCCGGCCCCCGCCGGTGCGCCGGCCCCCGGCGCGGCGCTGAACCTGAACACCGCGACACCTGCCCAGCTCGACGCGCTGCCCGGGGTGGGGCCGGTGCTGGCCCAGCGCATCCTCGCCTACCGGGACCAGCACGGCGGGTTCACGGCCGTCGGTGACCTGCGCCAGGTCGAGGGCATCGGCGACGCGCGCTATGAGCAGCTCAAGGACCTGGTGACAGTGTGAACGTCGCACCCGTCGTCGGCGACCCGCCGCCACCGGACCTCCGGCTCGCCGGGCTGGCCGTGGCCGCCTGGCTCACCGCGCTCGCCGGACTGCACCTCGGCCCCCGACCGCTGCTGCTGGTGGCCGGCGGAGCAGCCGTGTCGACCGCGCTGAGCACCCTGCACCTGCTCGGTCGGCTCGGTCGCCCAGGGGCTCTCGCCCGCCGTTTCGGCTGGATCGTCGTCGCGGTCGGTCTCGGCGTCCTCTGCGGCGCGGCGGCGACCTCGGCCCGGCTGGTCGTGCGGGACGCGCCGCCGGTCCGCGCCCTTGCCGAGAAGCGCGCCCCGGTCACCGCCGACCTCGTCGTGCGGGACGATCCGCGCCCCATCCGCTCCGCCGGGCGTCCCGGCATGCTGCTGGTGTCGGGCGAGCTGATCCGGCTGACCGGTCCCGACGGCCAGCCGCTCCGAGCGTCGGTACGGGTGCTGGTCCTCGCCACCGACCCCGGCTGGCGAGGGCTGTTGCCGGGGCAGCGGCTGACCGCCGACGGGCGGCTCGGCCTGCCGCGCGGCGGTGACCTCACCGCGGCGGTCCTCGCGACCACCGGTCCACCCCAGCGGCGCGGTACGCCGTCGTGGGCGCAGCGCGCCGCCGGCACCCTGCGCGCGGGTCTGCAACGGGCCTGCGCGCCGCTGCCCGACGACCCGGGTGGTCTGCTGCCGGGACTGGTGGTGGGGGACACCAGCCGCCTGCCGCCCGCCGTCGAGGAGGACTTCCGGGCGACCGGCATGACGCACCTCAATGCCGTCTCGGGCAGCAACGTCGCGATCGTGGTGGGTGCGGTGCTGCTGGTGGCGCGCTGGGCACGCGCCGGTCCGTGGCTCGCCGGGGTGCTCTGTGGGGTGGCGCTGGTGGGCTTCGTCATCCTGGTGCGTCCGTCACCGAGCGTCGTACGGGCCGCCACGATGGGGGCGATCGGGCTTGTCGCGCTGGCCGCCGGTCGACCCCGGGCCGCGCTGCCCGCGCTGGCCGCCGCCGTCACCGTGCTGGTGCTCGTCGACCCCGAGTTGGCGGGCGACGCCGGGTTCGCGCTGTCCGTACTGGCCACCGGGGGTCTGCTGCTGCTCGCGCCGCGTTGGCGCGACGGGCTGCGCCGTCGGGGCGTACCGGCCGGGTTGGCCGAGGCGTTGGCGGTACCGGCGGCCGCCCAGGTGGCCTGCGGGCCGGTCGTCGCCGGAATCTCCGGCACGGTCAGCCTGGTGGCGGTGCCGGCCAACCTGCTGGCGGTGCCGGCCATCGCGCCGGCGACGGTGCTGGGGGTGACGGCCGCGCTGCTGTCGCCGGTCTGGCCGGCCGGGGCCGGGTTCGTCGCGTGGCTGGCGAGCTGGCCGGCCTGGTGGCTGGTCGTCATCGCCCGCCACGGCGCCCGCCTGCCGGCCGGCACCCTGGCGTGGCCGGGTGGGGCGGCCGGTGCCCTGCTGCTGGCCGGGCTGACCGTCGCGTTTCTGGTGGCCGCGCGCCGCCCGCTGGTGCGCCGGTTGGTGGCGGTGGTCGCGGTCGCCGTCCTGGTGGGCGCTCTCGGGGTCCGGTTGCTCGCCAGCGGCTGGCCGCCGCCCGGCTGGGTGGTGGTGGCCTGCGCCGTGGGGCAGGGGGACGCCCTCGTGCTGCGCGTCGCGCCCGGCCGGGCGGTGCTGGTCGACACCGGGCCGGAGCCGGGCGCGGTGGACGCGTGTCTGCGACGGCTCGGCATCCGGGAGGTGTCGCTGCTGGTGGTCAGCCACTTCCATCTCGACCACGTGGGCGGGGTGGCCGGGGTGTTCCGGGGGCGACGGGTGGCCGCCGTGCTGACCCCGCCGTCGACGGACCCGGCGAGCGGTCGGGCGGCCGTCCGCGCGGCGGCGACCGGCGGCCGGGCCACGATGCGGGACACCACCGCCGGGGCATGTCACCGGGTCGGCGGTGTCGAGCTGCTGGTGCTCGGACCGCCGTATCCGCTGGCCGGCACCCGCTCGGACCCGAACAACAACTCGCTGGTGCTGCGCGCCACGGTCGCCGGCGTCTCGGTCCTGCTGCCCGGCGACGCCGAGACCGAGGAGCAGCACGCCGTCCTGGTCCGGACGCCGCCCGGCCAGCTACGGGCGGACGTGCTGAAGGTCGCGCACCACGGCTCGGCGTACCAGGACGAGAGCTTCCTCGCCGCCGTGCGGCCGGCCGTGGCGCTGGTGCCGGTGGGCACGGGCAACACGTACGGGCATCCGAACCCGGCGCTCCTGTCCCGGTTGAGCCGGCACGGCGCCCGGGTCCTGCGGACCGACACCGACGGCGACGTGGCGGCGATCCGGACTGCCGACGGCCTGGCGGTGGCCCGTCGAGGGGTACCGCCGGGACGGCCACCGTGAGGGGGACCGCCGGTCGCGTGGAAATTGCGCGCACTCGACCCAGAATCCCGGCCATTTGCGGATTAGGTGGTGAACCGAGATAAATGTCTGGATTTGCGCTAAGTGCGGGCTGCGCCGACCGGGTGGCGATTGAGCAGGCCCGTACCCGCCGTGGGCCGTGCGAATATGGGCGACGTGACCCCCGCCAGCCTCGCCCCCATTGTGCTCGTCCTCGGCGACGAGGAGCTGCTCGCCACGCGCGCGGTCTCCGAAGCTGTCGAACGGGCCCGCGCCACGGACCCCGAGGTGGACGTCCGCGAGTACCAGGCGGGTGCGCTCACCGTCGGCGAGATAGCCGAGATGCTCAGCCCGTCGCTGTTCGGCGGCCGGCGGCTGCTCGTCCTGCGCTCCGGCCAGGACGCCCGCAAGGACCTGGTCGCCGCGCTGCTGGCGTACGCGAAGAATCCCGACCCGGAGGTGCAGCTCCTGGTGCTGCACCTGGGCGGCGCCAAGGGCAAGGCGTTCGCCGACGGGCTGCGGTCGGCCGGCGCGACGGTGGTTCCGGCGGCCAAGCTCAAGGGCCACCGCGACCGGGTCGCCTTCGTCCGCGACGAGATCCGCCGGGCCGGCGGCCGGTGCCCCGACGACGCCGCCGAGGCGCTGATCGCGGCGGTCGGCAACGACCTGCGCGAACTGGCCGCCGCCTGTTCCCAGCTCATGGCCGACACCGACGGGCGGATCAGCGCCGAGACGGTATCCCGCTACTACCGGGGACGGGTCGAGGTGACCGGCTTCACCGTGGCGGACGCCACCATGGTCGGCGACGTGCCGGCCGCCCTGGAAGCGCTGCGCTGGGCCCTGCACGTCGGTGTCGACCCGGTGCCCATCGCCGACGCCCTGGCCGACGGGGTGCGGACGGTGGCCCGGGTGGCGTCGGCCGGACGGGGCAACGCTTACCAGCTCGCCAGCAGCCTCGGCATGCCGGCGTGGAAGATCGAACGGGCGCAGCGACAGGGGCGCGGCTGGACCCCGGAAGGACTGGTCCGCGCCATGCAGGTCGCCGCGGAGTGCAACGCGGCCGTCAAGGGCGGCTCGGACGACCGGGCGTACGCCCTGGAACGGGCGGTCTTCTCGGTGGCGGCGGCCCGGCAGGGCAGCAGCCGGTGACGGGGCCGAACCGTACGGCGTGGGCCACCGTGTCCGCCGACGAGGAGCGGTACCGGCCGCTCTACGCCCGGCTCCTCGGCCTGCGGTTCGTCAACCCCGGTGGGGTGCTCTGCTTCCTGTTCTTCGAGGGCGCCATCGCCCTGGCCGTGCTGCTCGCCCTCGCGGAGCTGGTCACCTGGTGGGCGGTGCTGGTGCTACCCGTGGTGGTGGCGGCGATGGTCAAGCTCAACGACATGGTGGCCGCGGTGGTGGTCCGTTCCGCCGCGCTCGTACCCGAACAGGAGCGGGACCGCTTCCGCCGGCAGATGGAGCCGGTGGTCGGCCGGGCCCGGGTCGAGTGGAGCGCCGTGACTCCGGTGGTGGTCCGACCCGACCCGGTGCGGCCCAGACGCCGCAGGGACCCGCTGGACTGACGGCCGCCGAAGCGCAGGCGCGCGCCGGTTCGTGGACACACGGAAGCCCCGGACCTCGGTCCGGGGCTTTCCGAATCAGTCTGACGACGAAGCGTCAGGCGGAGAGCGTCACCACGCGCTTCGCGATCGCCGACTTGCGGTTCGCGGCCTGGTTGGCGTGGATCACGCCCTTGCTGACGGCCTTGTCCAGCTTGCGCGAGGCATCCTGCATGAGAGCGGTGGCCTTCTCGACGTCACCGGCCTCGGCGGCCTCGTGGAACTTCCGGACGGCGGTCTTCAGCGACGACTTGACCGACTTGTTGCGCAGCCGGGCCTTCTCGTTCTGCCGGTTGCGCTTGATCTGGGACTTGATGTTCGCCACGCGACAGCCTCGTCTTGATAGCTCGGGTTGGTCAGCTTGCGCACGGCATGACGACATGAGTCATCGCCGCGCGAAAAGCCAGGTTACCAGGTCGCCCGGGGACAAGCCAAAACGGCTCCACCCGACCGCGCCTGCTCGACTCCCGCGCCCAGTGGGTGCGGGAGCCGTCCCGTGGTCCACCCGGCTTCCTGCGAACCAGGGTATCCGCCGGCCGCTGACCGCCCGATTTCCGGAAAGCCGGGGTGGACCACGGGACGGCCCGCGCGAGGACGCCGGCGCGGTCACCGCCAGCCCTGCCGGCGGGCGAGCCAGTCGAGGGCCTGTCTTCCGCTGGACCGCTGGTGCGTGGACCGGTGCGGTGAGGCCGTCACCGATGTCGCGTCCGCCCCGGTGAGGTAGTAGCCGGCCAACGCGGCGAGGGTGGCGTCCAGCGCGTCCGGGGGAGCGCCCGCGCTCGCCGGGTGCGCGGCGAAGATCCGATCGACGTCCAGGCCGCCGTCGGATGCGGTGAGCAGCAGCGTGACCAGGTCGAACCAGGCCGGTCCGGTGCAGGCCCAGGTCCAGTCGCAGATCCAGGCCCGGCCGTCCCGGCCGATGAGCACGTTGTCCACCCGCAGGTCGCCGTGGATCACGCCGGTCGCCCCGTCCGCGTACGCGGGGAGGCGGGACTCCAGCGCCACCAGCTCGGGGAGTCTGCCCCGGGCGGCGGCGGGCAGCGCGGGGAGCGGCTCCCGGCCCGCGGCGACCTCCTCCCACCAGAGGATGTCCGAGCGGGCCAGGTCGGCCAGGCGGGGGAGGCCGAGCGCGGTCAGGCCGGTCGGTGGATCGGCGAGCACGGCGGCGACCTCGGCGTACGCGGCGAGGGTGGCGTCCAGCTCGGCCCGCGCCCAGGGCAGGCGTGGGAGGTGGCCGTCGACCGCTTCGGCGCAGAGCACGAACCAGCCGGCCTCGTCCAGCGTCCACCGCAGGCGGGGCGCGGGCAGGTCGGTCGGCAGCCGGTCGAGGATCGCCGCCTCCCGGGCGTACCCCTGAACCAGGCCCGGCTGCACGGCGGCGGGTGCCGCCTTGACGAAAGCCCGACCGCCGTCGGCGGTGTGCAGCACGGCGGCGAAGCCCCGGGTGAAGCCGGCGGTGGCAACCTGGGCGGTGACCACCGGCGTACCGAGCCGGTCGGCGATCGCGGCCCGCAGCGCCGCCGGCAGCTCCGGCCACGACGGGCGCGACGCGCTCGCGTGGTACGGCACCGGCGGCAGTGGGGAGGACACCCCACCATGCTGCCCCGGGGTACGTGCGCGGCGCGCGGCGACACTGCCAGACTGCCAAGCCATGAGGACCGAGGACTTCTGGCAGCTGATCGACCAGGCCCGCGCCGGGGGTGGGGGTGAGCCCGGGCCGGTCGCCGCGCGGGCCGTGGCGCTGCTCGCCGAGCGCGATCCGCAGGACATCGTCGGGTACGCCCAACACCAGGTCAGAGTGCTGGCCGCCTCGCACAAGGCGGACCTGTGGGGCGCGGCGTACCTGATCAACGGTGGGGCGTCGGCGGAGGGTTTCGAGCACTTCCGGGGCTGGCTGATGACCCAGGGTCGGGCGGTGTTCGCCCGCGCGGTCGGCGACCCCGACTCGCTGGCCGAGCTGCCCCAGGTGCGGGCCGCGTCGCTCAGCGGGGAGGAGTTCTCCGCCGAGCAGATGCTGGCGGTGCCGTGGGACGCGTACCGCAGGGCCACCGCGTCGGAGCTGCCGACGGACCGCGAGCCGGTCCGGACGCCGGACCTCAACGACTTCTGGGACTTCGACGACGAGTCCGAGGCCCGCCGCCGGCTGCCCCGGCTGGCCGCGCTCTTCGTGGAGCCGCCGATGGAGTGAGGCGTCCCGGGGGCCGATCCGTCGCCCGCGCAGTGGGCGTACCCCGGCGGCGTGGGAACATGGAGGGGGTCGGCGGCGCGCCGGCCTGTTCACGTCAGCCGACCAGAACGGACCGCTGTGCCACCGAAGCTCGATCCCGGCGCGAACGCCCCTGGTGCCACCGACCCCGGTCGCATCCGGAACTTCGGCATCATCGCCCACATCGACCACGGGAAGTCGACCCTGGCCGACCGGATGTTGCAGCTCACCGGCGTGGTCGACCCCCGGCAGATGCGCGCGCAGTACCTGGACCGGATGGACATCGAGCGCGAACGCGGCATCACCATCAAGAGCCAGGCCGTGCGCATGCCGTGGACCATCCGCGAGGGCGAGCGGACCGGCGAGCAGGCCGTGCTCAACATGATCGACACCCCGGGGCACGTCGACTTCACGTACGAGGTGTCCCGGTCGCTGGCCGCCTGCGAGGGCGCCGTGCTGCTGGTCGACGCCGCCCAGGGCATCGAGGCGCAGACCCTGGCCAACCTCTACCTGGCCCTCGAGAACGACCTGCGCATCATCCCGGTGCTCAACAAGATCGACCTGCCGGCCGCCCAGCCGGAGAAGTACGCCGAGGAGCTGGCCCACCTCATCGGCGGTGACCCCGCCGACTGCATCCGAGTCTCCGGCAAGACCGGCGAGGGCGTACCGCACCTGCTCGACGAGATCGTCCGGCAGTTCGTCCCGCCGGTCGGCGAGGCCGAATCGCCCGCCCGGGCGATGATCTTCGATTCGGTGTACGACGTGTACCGCGGCGTCGTCACGTACGTCCGGGTCATCGACGGCCGGATCAGCGCCCGCGACCGGATCAAGATGATGTCCACCGGCGCCGTGCACGAGCTGCTCGAGATCGGCGTCATCTCACCCGAGATGGTCAAGGCCGAGGCGCTCGGGGTCGGCGAGGTCGGCTACCTGATCACCGGTGTGAAGGACGTCCGGCAGTCCCGGGTCGGTGACACGGTCACCATCAACGCCCGGCCGGCGGCCGAGCCGCTGGGTGGCTACAAGGACCCGAAGCCGATGGTCTACTCCGGCCTCTACCCGATCGACGGGTCCGACTACCCGAACCTGCGTGAGGCCCTGGACAAGCTCAAGCTCAACGACGCCGCCCTGGACTACGAGCCGGAGACCTCCGGCGCGCTCGGCTTCGGCTTCCGCTGCGGCTTCCTCGGCCTGCTCCACCTGGAGATCATCCGGGAGCGGTTGGAGCGCGAGTACAACCTCGACCTCATCTCCACCGCGCCCAACGTCGTCTACCGGGCGATCACGGACGACGGCGAGGAGATCGTCGTCACCAACCCGAGCGAGTACCCGACCGGCAAGATCGCCGAGGTGTACGAGCCGGTGGTGCGGGCCACCGTGCTGACGCCCAACGACTACGTGGGCGCGGTCATGGAGCTGTGCCAGGGCCGGCGCGGCAGCCTGCTCGGCATGGACTACCTCTCCGCCGACCGGGTGGAGCTGCGCTACACGCTGCCCCTCGCCGAGATCATCTACGACTTCTTCGACCAGTTGAAGAGTCGTACCAAGGGGTACGCCTCGCTGGACTACGAGCCCTCCGGCGAGCAGGCGTCCGACCTGGTGAAGGTGGACATCCTGCTGCACGGCGAGCCGGTGGACGCGTTCAGCGCCATCGTGCACAAGGACAAGGCGTACAACTACGGCGTCACCATCGCCGCGAAGCTCCGTACGCTCATCCCGCGCCAGCAGTTCGAGGTGCCCATCCAGGCGGCCATCGGCAGCCGGGTGATCGCCCGGGAGACCATCCGCGCCATCCGCAAGGACGTGCTCGCCAAGTGCTACGGCGGTGACATCAGCCGTAAGCGCAAGCTGCTGGAGAAGCAGAAGGAAGGCAAGAAGCGGATGAAGATGGTCGGCCGCGTCGAGGTGCCCCAGGAGGCCTTCATCGCCGCCCTCTCCTCCGACTCCGGCGACGCCAAACCCACCGGCAAGAAGTAGCCCCCCACGGCGACCGGCGACTCGGGTGCGACGACGACGCGGACCACCACGTTCACCACGATGGCCA